>CP119311.1:1226041-1532551 GCA_029202545.1 Candidatus Pseudobacter hemicellulosilyticus | reverse complement strand
AAACTGTTCAAATAGCGCCGGTCCCGCCAACCCTCCGCAAAGCGCTGGCGACGGCCAACCTCGCCCCTGGTTCGTCCAAAAAATTCTTTACCGGCCATCCGCTGAGCCAGGATCTTCCAACAATCTTCAGCAAATCAGTATGGAGGATTTTTCTTCTTACAAGAACGCCCTGCCAGAGCAGGTTGTACAATAGGTTCGTCCAAAAAATCCTTTACCGGCCATCCGCTGACGCTGGGGCTTATAGTGCTTCACAAAGCCGGGTACCGGCGTTTCTGCCTTGTGGACGGTGGCGGCCTGTTAAAGCCGGCCAACATTTCCGGACTGTATTTTAAGCCTATTTTAATTATCTCCGCGCCCTTCCTTTTGTTATAGATCACAGGCGGACAGGCGCTTTGCCGGGCGGCAGCCTTTACGCGCCTTTAACAGTTTTTCTTTACCGGATTAGTATCTTTACGCTATGACAGGTTTTAAACTCATACTGTGGGCTGTTGGTATCTGGTTCCTTTACCGGTTCGTTGTCCGTTTCCTGATCCCCGTAGTCCGGGTGGGCAGGCAGATGCGGCAACAGGTAAAAGGATTCCGTGACATGATGGACCAGCAACAGGCTCAGCAGCAAACCCAGCAGGGTTACCAGCAATCCGCTGCCAGCGCCCAGGCCAGCCAGCAGCCTGAGCCGCCCAAACAAAAGGCCGGCGAGTATATCGATTTTGAAGAAGTAAAATAACTACCCTATAGTCCCAGATCCATAATCGTTTTGCCCGGCGCTACATGTAAACCATGCAGTCCCGCTTTGCGTGCCCCTTCTACATTCATCAGCATATCATCCACAAAGACTGTTTCGGCAGGGTCAAGTCCCTTGTCGGCCACAATGAACCGGAAAGCTTCCAGATCCGGTTTCCGCATCCGTATGACATGGGAATACCAGGCTTTTTCAAACAGGCCCGGGAGGGTCCTGCCGGGGAAGGTTTCTGTGAACAGCTTTTCAAAATACCGGACATGGATGGCGTTGGTATTGCTGAACAGGAATAAGCGGTAGCGGGTGCGCAGCTGGTCCAGGAAAGCAATCCGCTCCGGCGGGAAATCCAGCAGCATGGCATCCCAGGCCGCAGTAACTTCTGCCTCGCTGCGCTGGCCGCCGGTCAGCCGGATCAGCTCCTGTATAAATTCGGCATCGCTAATATGGCCGATCTCATAATCGCGTATAAAGGATTGTACATGGCCCCTGTCAAACAGGGCACGGAATTCCGGGGCGCCGATGCTGGCAAACTGTTGCTCTGCTTTGGTAAAGTCCAGGTCCAGTAAAACGCCGCCAAGGTCGAAAATGATGTTTTTTATGCCGTTCATAGCACAAAACTACATCTTACCACATTTTTTTCCGGGGTTTTGCCCATTAAAAAATTGGGAATAATCCCGTAAAATCTACCCCTAATCCTTAACCGAAATCAATTTTTTATAGCTTATTTTTGTCCCGGACCAGTAAGAACCCGCCTCCCTCCTTAACTATGCTGTAGAAAGGCATCCCGCATTCTTTTCACTTTAAATCTTTTGTTATGAAAACGCTTCACCTGGAGATTGAGCTGATCAATGCCGCAGATGAGTCGGCAGCAGCCGGTCAGCGGATTGCGGAAAGCGCCATCCGGCGGATCAAAGCGGCGGCCCTGGTCAATACCGGCGCACGCCGGCTCTGTATCAATGAACTGATCCAGTCCTACCTGCAATTGCCCATGGTAGACCGGCAGCTGTTCCTCCTGGGTAATGGAGAGCTGCGCCGGTACCCCGTGGTGACGGGGCTCAGGATCGCCTGCATGGGGCATACCCTGTTCAGTGATGCCATAGTGCTGCCGGGCGATGCAGAACCCCTGCTGGGGATCCTTCCCCTGAAAGCCATGGGCCTGGACCCGGATTCCGGACCGCCCCCGCCCGGGCAACCAGGCAACACCCTTTTCCCGAAATCAAGATCCAAATAACTATAATCATTCGCTATGGGAACCTTTCACAAAGAGATCCAGCTCTTCAATTACAACGACCTGCTGGCCGCCAGAAAACACGAGATGGGGGAAGAAGATATACGGTCCATCACTGTGGCCGCCCTGGTGGATACGGGTGCGCTCTACTGCTGCATCAATGAACATATCCAGGCCTATCTTCAATGTCCTGTTATAGAACAGATCCGCTGCCAGCTGGCGCATGGCATTAGCCTTACCTATGACCTTGTAGGTCCGGTGGAGATCCGCTGCCAGGGACAGGTGAGCCTCACCCGGGCCCTGGTATTACCCGGCAATGCTGAACCTTTGTTAGGCGCCATCCCACTGGAAGACATGCGCCTGCTGGTGGACCCTGCCCAGCAGCAATTGTTCCCGGATCCCAATGCCGTCAGGGTCTGAGACCATAAAATAGCTGTTGCATACTGCAACGCGTTCGGGCTATTGTTGTGTACGAGAACGGCGGCATCCTTAGCCGGATGCCGCCGTTTTATAGTGTGTACAGGTAAGTGATGCAGGCAGCTGCTGACTGCATTTCACGCCTGTTTATTTCGTCAATCTGAAATCCGCTGATCTCACTTCCTGTGAGTTGCCACCCACAAAGACCTTGAAATCCCCGGGCTCCGCCACCCATTGCAGGCTGCTGTTGTAGAATTTCAGGTCCTCCACAGAAAGCGTGAAGCTGACCTGCCTGGTCTCCCCTTTTTTCAGGGCTACCTGCTGGAAGCCTTTCAGCTCTTTCACCGGCCGGGTGATGCTGCCTACTATATCCCGGATATAGAGCTGTACGGTTTCCGTACCATCATAATTGCCGGAATTAGTAACGGAGACAGTTACCTGCAATTTATCTGCAGGGCTGATGGCCGTTTTGCTCAGCTTTGGTTCGCCGTAGGTAAAGCTGGTATAGCTCAGGCCATGGCCGAAAGGATAGAGCGGTGTATTGGGTACATCCAGGTATTTGCTGGTGTATTTCTGGTGCTCATCTATCGGCCGGCCGGTATTCTTGGCATTGTAATAGATCGGGATCTGGCCTACATTCCGGGGGAAGGTCATGCTCAGCTTACCGGAAGGATTGGCATCGCCAAACAATACATCGGCAATGGCGGGTCCGCCGTTGGTGCCGGGGAACCAGGTTTCCAGGATAGCATCCAGGTGCTGGTCTTCCCAGCTCAGCGTCAGCGGGCGGCCGCTCATGATCACCAGTACAATGGGCTTACCGGTTTTCTTCAGGGCTTTGAGCAGTTCTACCTGGTTATCGGGCAGACCGATCATGCTGCGACTGGCAGCTTCACCAGACATCCCGAAAGCCTCACCCAGTACAGCCACCACCACATCAGCCTGCTCCGCCGTTTTTACGGCATCGGCAATCAGCTGGGCGGGCGGAACAGCATCGGGCACAATATCAGCGCCATGCGGGTTCAGCTTATTGATCAGCGCCGTATCATCCAGCAGGTTGCAACCTTTGGCATAGAGGAATTTGTCAGCGCCGAATTTCAGTTCCAGGGCCGACCAGATGCTGACTGCTTTTTTCCAGTCGCCGGCGGCACTCCAGCTGCCGATCAGGTCGCGCTGGTTGCGGACCAGCGGTCCCACGAATGCGATCTTTTTGCTGGCGTCCAGCGGCAGGGTCTGGCCTGCATTTTTCAGCAGTACCATACTCTTGATAGCGGCTTCCTTGCTCAGGGCGAGCTTATCAGCGCTCATGATCTGGGTCTTGCTACGCTCCTCGCTGATATACCGGTAAGGATCTTCAAACAATCCCAGTTTGTATTTGGCTTCCAGTATCCGGCGGCAGGCGGCATCTACAATACTTTGCGGCACTTTGCCGGCCTTTACCAGGGCTACGCCATGGTTCAGGAAAGCCTCGCTCACCATGTCCTGGTCGTTCCCGGCATTGAGCGTCAGCTCAGCCACTTTGGCCTGATCGCCCATACCATGGGCTATCATTTCATTGATGGCGGTATAGTCTGTTACCACAAATCCTTTAAAGCCCCATTGCTTGCGCAGCAGGTCGGTCAGCAGCCATTTATTGGCGGTGGCGGGCACTCCGTCAATTTCGTTGAAGGAGGTCATCACGGTAGCCACCCCGGCTTTTACGGTTGCTTTATAAGGCGGCAGGTATTCATTGTACATACGGAGACGGCTCATGTCCACCGTATTGTAATCCCTTCCGGCCTCACTGGCCCCGTAAAGGGCAAAGTGTTTTACACAGGCCAGCATGGTATTGTCCTTTTTCAGGTCTGTACCCTGATAACCTTTCACCATGGCTACTCCGATCAGGGAGCCGAGATAGGGGTCTTCACCGGCGCCTTCGCTCACGCGGCCCCAGCGGGGGTCCCGGGCAATATCCACCATGGGAGAGAAGGTCCAGTTCAGGCCGTCCGCCGTAGCTTCTTCGGCAGCGGCGCGGGCGGTGCGTTCTATCAGGTTGATATCCCAGCTGGCGGACAGGCCCAGCGAGATGGGGAATATAGTACGGTGACCGTGGATCACATCATAACCAAACAGCAGGGGGATCTTCAAACGGGTCTCTTTCATGGCCAGCTCCTGCAACTTGCGCACGGCAGCAGGTGTATAGGTGTTGAATACACCTCCTACCAGGCCTTTACGGATCTTGTCTTCCACGCCCTGGCTGAGGATAGGGCCGGTAACATCAAACCCTACAGAAGGCAGGTTCAGCTGTCCGATCTTTTCTTCCAGGGTCATCTTCTGCATCAGGCCGGTAATGAACTGGTTCATTTTAGCATCTGGCTGTTGGGCAAGCAAGGCCGGCATGGCAGCAATAGTGGATAACACCACCATCCAAAGTCGTCTCATGTGTAACGATTATTTTATTTGACTAAATAAGGTTCTATGATCTCTTTCCAGATAGCATACCCTTTGGGATTCATGTGCAGCATATCCTGGATGAACAGTGATTCATCCGGATGACCATCTTCTTTCAGCATCCTGGGTTGTACATCAATAAACGAAGTACGTTTTTGTCCTTTCAGGTATTCCTTGATCAGGCGGTTACCTTCTTCCCGTTGTACCTTATTCTTTTCCCGGCTGGGGCTTGGTTTCATGGCCACATAGGCTACAGGCACCCTGGGCAGCTTTGCCCGGATCAGCTGGTACAGTTCCACAAACCGGTTGAACACGGTAGCTCCGGTCACGGTATCGGAGGCGGCCAGGTCATTTTCCCCGCAATAGATCAGGATCTGTTTGGGCTGATAGGGGAAGATGATATCATCCGCATAGCGGATCACATCCGGCAGGGAAGAGCCGCCAAAGCCCCGGTTAATGATCACATGGCCTGGGAAATAGTCCTGCACATCTTTCCAGTAAGTAAAAGAGGAACTGCCCACAAACAAAATGGCCTTTTTGGGTGGGAAGGCGGCACTGTCCTTTTGTTTAAAGGCGGCGATGTCTTTGGCAAAAGGCGGTTCCTGGGCATTGATGCGCAGCGTGCAGGCCAACAGTAAGAGCAGAACAGGAATACATTGCAGGATCTTCATTCGTTCAATCAGTTTTTAGGAGGTCAGGAAATAATTATTCCACTTTTATCACAGCGGTCCTGGGGGACACACCGTTTTCGTTGATGGATTCAATACAGAAATAATAGGGCAGGTCCTTATCCATTCCCTTGAAATAATATTCATTACTGCCATGCACCATGATACAGCTGTAGAGCTTGTCAGGCGCTATGCCGGTATAGATATTATAGGCAAAGGCATTGTCCACCGGGGACCATTTGATCCAGGCGCTCCGCTTGTCTTTCTCAGTACGCAGTACCAGGAATGTTTTGGCTGTGTCCGGCTTGCTGCCATGGCCCTGCCCAAATACACGCAGACCGCTGATGGCGAATTTACCGGTAGGAACTTTTCTGTTTTCCAGTTTGATGAACCTTGTCTCTACGGGTTGAGGCAATTCGATATACTCATGAGGAACATCTTTGTCATTCCGGCTTTTATCAATCAGCACTTTCCAATGTTTGCCATCGGTGGAATGAGACAGTATATACTGGTGGTAAATATCGGTCTGTTTTCCGAGAAATTCCGCATCCTGGTCGGCATAATTTATCTGTATGGCCTTTACGGTGCTGATAGCGCCCAGATCAGACTGTATCCATTCTCCCTTATTCCCGGAAGCGGCGCTCCAGTAGGTTTTTATATTCTCGTCCACGGCATAGTTGGCCAGGTATCCACCCAGCGTAGAACTCACCCTCACCGGTTTGTTATAGTTGAGCAGCATCCAGCCGGTGAACCGGGATTCCAGGTGATTGGCCGGCCCATTGGGCAGGTAATGCGGGTAATCGCCAAAAGCGGTATTGCAGTATAACACATCGTCCTTATCGAACCCCGCCGGCCAGATACCCAGCCTTCGTTCAAAATTATTCTTTACGGAGATCACCATAGTGGATACATGCCACCAGTTATTCCAGTGATCCTGGAAGCTGCTGCCATGGCCAGCTCCCCGGGCAAAGCCGCCGGGCTTCCAGGCGAAAGGATTATGCGCCTGCGGCCGGAAAGGCCCCAGCGGATGATCCCCCACTACCACACCGTCCGCATACCCGCTGAACTCTGTACCCGGTGCGCCATACTGCAGGTAGTATTTGTTGTTATGCTTTGACATCCAGGCCCCTTCCATAAAAGGATCCAGGAAAGTATTGTCCAGGTATTCGCCAAAACGCTGCCAGCCATATTTATCCGGCTCCAGCAGGTACAATTCCTTCCTCGTGCCCATAGGCAACATGGTATGGCGGTTGATCTCAATGCCATACAAAGGAAACTTATTACTACTGCCATTGTACATATACAGTTTCCCGTCGTCATCCGGGAAAAAAGCCGGGTCCCAGCCGCCGATCTCAAAAGAATCTACCAGTTCTTTCCACTGGTTGCCCTTGGGATCCGTGCTCATCCAGATCGGAAAATTGGTGGAGTAGGTTGACCCGAACACCAGCAGGGTATCGCCCTGCACCCATACGGCGGGTGCGCAGAGATCATCATATACTTTATGCCAGGGCTTGAGGAAATGGCGGAATACAAAATGCCAGTTGAGCATATCGTTGCTCCACCAGTAGCCCCACTGGTTGGTAGAGAAGAGATAATAATCGCCCTTATAGGTAACAATCACCGGATCAGCAGTGGCCCGGTGCTTGCCCCATTCCGCAAAATTTGGAATAGGGAGGTAGCCATAGTCAATATTGATAGGATTGCAGTACGTGCGTTGCTGAGCCCGGCCCGGCAGGCAGGTTCCTATCAGCAAACAGACAGCTAACAGGTATTTCATGGAGGTGCTGCTTTTTAAGTGAACAGGAACAATTATTTCAGCCAGGGGCTCCGGAAGCCCAGCTTGCGCAGGCCCTGCTGCACTTCGGGGCAGCTCATGAATAATTTCCAGAGCAGGCCGCTGCGGTGGTTTTCCATCATCACTACAATGGGTCCCTGGTCAATGGCCAGGTAGCGTTTGGGATACCATTTATCCTGCATGCTGAACGCATCATAAAATCCATAAGGCCCCCATAGGCTGTCTTTAAGATCAGTGTACCAATACCGCATAGCGCGCATGGATTCCTGCGGTGTATACGGAAAAGAAGACAATGCCGCGGTGGGTGAGATGACACCCAGGTCTTCTTTTTCACTGGGTGCATGCGCGGCATAGCCCACTACGCTGTAGCTGGCGGTAAGGCCCCAGTTATTGGCGCCATAACCGGCAAATTTTTTGGGGTTGTCCACGCACCACTGGTAATTGATCAGCGCCTGGTTCCTGGTCTCCGCTTCATAATCCGCATACTTATCCTTCAGGCCGCGGGGGTCCAGGCCCAGGTAAGAATAATGCGCCCAGAACAGCGGGCCGCCATGCGGCGGGTTACCCTGGTAATGCAGTTGCAGCTTGCGGTCCTTATAGGAAGGAGGATCTTTGGTGATAGCGCCTTTCTCCGCCCAGCCTTCGTGGTATACCTCCCCCGGAATGGGATGGGTGGGCGAGGAGGCTCCCAGCACATACATGATCAGGCATTCATTGTAGCCATGCACGGGGAAATTCATCTGCCAGGCGTATTCAGGGCTCCAGTGCCAGTACAGGACATTCTTACCGTTCCGGTACCAGCTGAAATCCACTTTGCGCCAGAGCGTATCAATACGGGCGGCCAGCTGCTTTTCAGCGTCTGTACCGTTGCCGAAATATTGCCGTACACAGAGCAGGCCCTGCAGGAGGAAAGAGGTCTCTACCAGGTCTCCGCCATTGTCTTTCTGCCCAAAGGGCTTTACTTTGCCGGTCTCGCCGTTCCACCAGTGTGGCCAGGCGCCGTGGAAATTGTCGGCGGTTTCCAGGAAGCGGACAATTTTTTCCATTCTTTCGCGACCAGCCTCCCGGGTAATATACCCACGTTCAATACCGGCCAGGATGGCCATAATGCCAAAGCCGGAGCCGCCGCTGGTGATAATATGTTTATCGTTCTCAGGATAGCTATTGTCCGCATGGAAGCGTTCACGGGCCATGCCGCTGTTTGGTTCGGCCCCTTCCCAGAAATACTGGAAATGTTTTTCCTGCACCAGGTTGAACAGGGCGGAATCTGACAAAGCGCTTGAATCTTTTGAAGTATGCTCAGCGGATGCATCCGGTTTGTTACCGGGGCCGCCGCAGGCGGCGAGCAGGATCAATGGTACAGCGAGGATTAATTTCATAGCAAATAACTTATCAAAATTTATAGATAGGGAGCAGTAAATCCAAGATTGCGCATCCCTGTTTGTACTTCCGGGCAACTGGTGAACAGGTTCCATAGCAGGCCGGTCCGGTGGTTCTCCATCATAATAATGATGGGGCCCTGGTCAATGGCCAGGTAGGAATCAGCAAACCAGCGCTGGTCAATGGAGAAGGCATCCCTGAATCCATATTCACCCAGCAGTTTATCGCCCAGCACATAATAATAAAAATGCAGGGCGGCCATGGACTGTTCGGGAGTGAAAGGCAGGGACGACAAAGCAGCGGTGGGCGCTATCACCCCCAGGTCATTGGTAGGTGAGCTGGCGCTGTAACCGCCGGGTATATCACTGGCTGTTAATCCCCAGAGGGAATCACTGTAGCCATAATAGTTTTTGGGATTGGTGCGGCAATAGGCGTAATTGATCAGGGTATGATTCTTTACCTGTGTTGCATAGCTGCTGGCATAGGCGTCAGACAGTCCATTGGGGTTAATGCCCAGGAAAGAGTAATGCGCCAGAAAAAGCGGGCCGCCGAGTTCAGGTCCAAGCGGCAGTGTATAGCCATAGAAGGTATTGCCATTGCGCAGGGCGCCGTTACGGGCCCAGCCGTTGTCATATACAGTTTTGGGGATCGGGTTGTTTTTAGCTGAGGCTGCCAGTACATAGGTGATCAGGCATTCGTTCCAGCCGTTGATGGGCAGGTTCATGGTCCAGCCTTTATCGGCGCTGAAATGCCAGTACAGCTGCTGTTGTCCCCCGCGCCGGAACCAGTCCCAGTCCACTTTATCCACGATGGTATTGATATCCGTGCGTAACGTAGCTTCAGCGCTATTGCCGCCATTGAAGAACTGGCGGGCGCAGAGCAGTCCCTGGATGAGATAGGAAGTTTCCACCAGGTCAGCGCCATTATCATTGGCGCTAAAAGGGACAATGGCGCCTGAGGTTCCATTGAGCCAGTGCGGATAGGCACCGTGCACAGTAACGGCTTTGTCTTTCAAAAAAGTAACAATGATCTGGAGTCTTGCCAGGGCTTCGGCCCTTGTCACAAAGGAGCGGTGTACACCAACCAGGATGCTCATGATCCCAAAGCCCGAGCCGCCGGAGGTCACCACTTCATTATCGCCATTACTTCTTTCGCGCGACAGGCCGCTGACCGGATGGGCAAAATCCCAGAAATACCGGAAGGTCTGTTGTTGAATTTTGGTCATCAGTGCAGAATCACTGATGGCCGGGAATTTCCTGGAAGAGTCAATGCGTGATGGATTGCCCGGACCGGGGTCCGGATTGTTGTTGCTGCTTTTTTTGCAGCAGATAAAGGCAAAAACAACCAGGGATACTACTAATACCAGCTTATTCATCAGCGCCGGATTTTAGTGAGAAAATAAAGGCTGTCTTTTACAGACAGCCTTTATAAGATGTCATCCTATTGCTTATCCTACCTGATCACAGGTTTGGATTCAGGTCTTTCTGAGTGAGCGGGACCGGTAAAAATTCTTTGCCGGCGGCAAAGCCATTAGGTCCCAGTACGGTGACAGCCTGGCCGGTGCGCAGGATATCATTGTACCTTTCCCCCCACCATTCGCAGGAGAATTCTGCCTTGCGTTCATCCAATACCTGCTGCAGGGTAACGCCGCTGATGGGGTTGAGCTTGGCCCGCTGGCGAACCAGGTTAAAGGAAGCATCACCGCTTTGTCCTTTCCGTACGCTGGCTTCTGCATTCAGCAGCAGCACGTCTGCATACCGCAGTACGCGTACATTGTTGTTGGAGCCATAGGAGGTCCGGTCTGGCGTCATCTGGTTGGCGGGTGTATAGGCTTTACCCATGAAGCGGGTCTGCCCGTTGGGATTGCCGTAGATCTTGTCGCCGCTGGGGGTGGTTACAAAACTATTCCCATCGGCGCCGGCAAACAGGATGGTTGTTTTCCGGCGTACAGAATCATCGCGATCATTATAGAAGGTCAGCAGGGCCTGCGTAGGCTCCAGGAATCCCCAGCCGGCCACAGGGCTACCCTGCTGGTTGCCGTTAGGCCCCTGGAAATCGAAGAAAGCGCCGGGCTTAACATCTGTACCGGAAGAGGTGCCAAAGTCAGTGAACTGCAATTCATACAGGGCTTCATTGCTGAGTTTTCCGGGGATCTTGAACAGCTGGTAATAATCAGCATACAGGTTGAACTTATTGCTGCTGATGATCTGGTTGGTACAGTTCAGCACAGTATCCCAATAAGGGCTGCCATTGTCATTACCGGCAATATCCGCAGCAGCCTTCGCTTTCAGCAACAGGGCGGAATACCTGGTTACAGCGCCCACATGGCTGGCGGCGTTGGGCCGGGCATCTTCCATCCAGGGAGCGCAGGTATCCATTTCTGCAATGATCCATTTCCGCAGATCGGCTGCAGGTCTTTTAGCTACGGTAGCGAGGGTAGTATTATCAATAACAACAGGTATATCACCAAAGATCCGGGACGCCAGCATATGCGCCCAGGCACGGATAAAGCGGACCTCGCCTTTATAGGAATTATAGCGGGCCATATTGACATTGTCCCCTGCAGGGATATTGGCAGCATACCTGTCCAGGTCTATCAGGGCGTCATTGCAATAGAGGACCAGGCCGAAATGATCATTCCAGTAGTTGTTGAGCGCCCAGAAAGACACTACGCCGGGATTGTCATTTTTAAAAGTCTTGACATCGGTCAGTGTGCCCTGGTCGTTAGGAGAGGAGCCTTTGGCCACATCATCCCCTCTTACAGTCCGCAGGCCCAGGTCTACCCAGTGGGTAAAGCCTGGATTTTCGCTGCCGGCGGCCCTGTAAATACCGGATACCGGCAGGTACATATTATCCAGTGCGGTGTAATCGATAACAGTTCCTCTTTGCTGGTCTTCCAGATCGCGGTCCAGGAACTTCTGGCAACCGGTAGCGCCGATGAGCGCCAGGGCCAGTAATATATAATAGTTGCGCTTTTTCATGAGCTGAATGATTGAGATTAATAAGTAATTCTTACACCGATCGTATACACAGCTGTGGTGGGGTATACATTCTGATCATACCCGGTTGCTGAAATAAAGTTGGCAGGTGTAGTGGAGGGAATACCGGAACGGTCCTTAGGGAGTTGTGAGGGCGCTGCCACTTCAGGCGTAACGCCACTGTACCTTGTCCAGATCAGTGGACGGTCAGCCGTTGCATACACCCTGAAGGAGGCCGGGTTTTCCTTTCCTACTTTAAAATTGTATCCCAGCTGCACATTCTGCAAACGCAGGTAAGAGCCATTCTCTACGTAGAAAGAGCTGGCGTTGTTGTTCCAGGACTGCGTCAATGCATAGGCAGAAGGATATTTGTTGGTAGATCCTTCGCCTGTCCAGAGATTTGTGATCAGCTCCTTATCCCCGTTGATGTCCGGGAATTTCTGGCGGAAGGTCCGGTTATTGTTCAGGATCTTGTTGCCACCGGTACCCTGGAAGAAAACACCAAAATCGAAGTTCTTATAGTCAAGATTAATATTGAATCCGTAATACATTTTGGGCAGGTAACTGCCAATGTTCACGCGGTCCTGGTCGTTCAGCAGCTTATCGCCATTCTGGTCTTTGTATTTAAAGTACCCGGGCTGAACGCCATTGGCTACGGCAATAGGATCAGCAGCAATCTCGGCCTGGTTCTGGTAGATACCTTCTACTTCATATCCATAAAAGAAATTGAAAGGTTGTCCTACCTGCAGGCGGGTAGGGAACTCAGGCACACCTGTAGGCATATTGTTCAGGCCATAGAGGTCAACAACCTCATTCTTCAGGGTGCTCAGGTTACCACCAATCTGGTAGCCCCAGTTCCCAATTTTATCCCTCCAGTTCAGTACTATTTCAAAACCACTGTTGTTCACTGTTCCCCAGTTACCGATCTGCCTGGTGCCGGTGAAAGGCACTCCTCTTTCAAATACCAGCTGATCTGTCTGCCGGTGGAAATAGTCCAGTGAACCGCTCAGCTTATTGCCCAGCATGGTAAAGTCAACACCACCGTTCCATTCCGTAACTTCTTCCCAGCCGATATTTCCGAAAATACCTTCAATGCGATAGCCGTTGATATAAGTACCATTGGTGCTGCCGGTACTGCCGAAGATGCCTGAATAGCCATTCCCTGTATTGATAATGGCATAACCGGTATTGGGATTGATCCCGTCATTACCCAGTTTACCCCAGGAGCCGCGCAGTTTCAGGTTGGAGAACAGGTTCTGGTTCTGCATAAAGCTTTCCTCAGAGATCACCCAGCCCAGGCCCACAGAGGGAAAATAGCCCCATTTGTCCTGGTATTTGGAAGAACCATCTGCCCGGAAAGTAAAGGCCAGCAGGTATCTACCGGCATAGTCATAGTTGATCCTGCCAAAGAAAGAAGCGGACCCGTTGCGGGCGCCGGTTTCGTTATACCCATCTATCCGGCGTGTGCCCTGGTCGGCATACCAGAACTCCTGCTGATCAGGTACCCCGTCTGTGATCACCTGGGTAGACCTGTATCTTTCTTCACGGACCGACTGGCCCAGCAATACTGTCCAGCGATGATCCTTGATACCATCTTTATAGGTAAGCAGGTTATCCAGGATATAATTCTCTACCCTGTCTTCTGTAGTGGTCAGGGTAGATTGAGCCTTCTGCTGGGTATTGTCCACATAATATTGCGGCATGTAATTCTGGTTCAGCCCGGAAGCATAGCGCTGACTGAGCTGTGTGCGGAAGGTCAGCTTGCTTTTGATGATCTCTGCTTCTGCATAAATGGTAGGCAGGATCTGAAATGTTTTGGACTTATCGTACCAGTAATTAGCCGATGCTATGGGGTTGTTGAAGATGCCATTATTATATCCCAGGGAAGTGGAGGAAGTATACTTCACCGGGTAAGCCAGTGAATTACTGGGATCCATTACAGGATATAATGGAGAAGCAAAATAGGCCAGTGCAAAGGATTCCCTGTTGGGATTTCTCTGGTTCCAGTTGCTCAGGTGTGTGTTCAGGCCCAGTTTCAGCCATTCGTAAGGCTTGGCTTCCATTTGCAGGCGGATATTATACCGCTTATAGTTGTTCTCTGCTTCCGTAACACCATCCTGGAACAGGTAGTTCACACCAACCGTGTAACTCACTTTATTGCTACCGCCGGCCAGGTCAATACTATGGTTATGCATCAGTGCAGAGGATTTCATCAGTTCATCGTACCAGTCTGTGTTGGTGGACGGATTGAGGCCGCTGCCTCCGAATTTGGCCACAGAGGTAGTTACGCGCAGCGAATCTGCATTTGTCCTTTTGGCCAGCTGCATGGCGGCATATTCTGAGCCATTGGCCAGGTCAAAATTACCGGTGGGTTGCTGTACACCAAAGTATCCGTTATAGGTTACCCGTGTTTTCTGATTGTATTTCCCTTTCCTGGTGTTGATGATCACAACGCCATTGGCAGCACGTACCCCATAGATGGCGGCAGCGGACGCGTCTTTCAGCACGGTCATCTCACCAATATCATTGGTATTGAGAAAGTCGATATTATCCATGAACATACCGTCCACCACATATAAAGGAGCGGTATTGATCAGTGATCCAACACCACGGATACGCACGGTGGGCGATCCGCCGGGTGCGCCATTGGTCACCACCTGCACACCGGGGGCATTACCCTGGAGGGCCTGCATGGGGCTGGCGGTCATCCGTTTGTTCAGCTCCTCGGGATTGACCACGCCTACAGCGCCGGTCAGGTCCTTGCGGCTGGAAGTACCATAACCGATCACCACTACCTGCTCCAGCTGTGATTCAACAGTGCGAAGGGTCACGTCAATAGTGGTTTTGCCGGCCACGCTTACTTCCTGAGTTTCAAAACCTACAGAAGAAATGACCAGGACGGCATCATCAGGAACAGTCATGGAAAAGCGGCCCTGATCATCGGTAGAAGTACCACCGGTATTCCCTTTCACCCGTACGGAGGCGCCGGCGACAGGATTGCCCAGTGAATCCAGCACCCGGCCGGTGATGGGTCCTTTTTCCGGTTCGGAGCTGATCCATGTACCGCTGCCGGCTTTTTTCAGCACGATCAGGTTATTCTGTAATAACTGGTAAGAAAGGGATGTATTGAGCAGGAGACGGTCCAGGACCGAGAGGACTTCCTCATCTGCAGCCCGTACATTGACCCTCAGGTCGTCTGATAACAGGCTTTGATTGTAGAGGAAACGGTAGCTGGTCTTTTTTTCAATGGCAGCCAGTACTGATTTGAGGTCCGTGGACTCCATATTCAGTGTGATCCTGGACTGGGAGTGAACACCGGCCGAAACATGAAGACAGGTGATCAATAATATGGCGGCCGTCAATTTCATAACAAGAGCAAGCTTTTGGAAATTAGATCTCCCTAAAAAATAGGGGTGAATCCTGATTTTTTTCATACTTTAAGCATTGAAAAGGGTTTACAATCGGCAATGCTGCAACCTGGCAAGGGAAAGCATTACCGGTACTTTTTCATTCGCGGGAAATGTTGGCGCATTTCCCGTTTTTTTATGATGTGTTTGCTAAGTGCTGTTTTCCGGGGTCATACTGTTTATTTATGATAGAATGATTATTTCGAGATCATAACGGTCTTGTTGTCCACGAACCTGTACCGGAACTCCCCGGTGATCTGCAAAGCCTGTAGGGCCTGCCCAATGGTTTCCGTTTCAAAAGTGCCGGTAAAGCGCAGGGTTTCCAGGCTCCTGTCCGCAAACCGGATCTTCACATTATACCAGCGCTCCATTTTAGCCGCCACATCCCGGAAGGATTCATCTTTAAAGGCCAGTTTGTTCTGCAGCCAGGAGGTTTCCAGCAGGCTGCTGTCCGTTACCGCATAGTTCAGTTTACTGACCACCATAATAGGCGGGGGTGCTTCCTGCTGGCTGATGGACAGCTTCGTCTGCTGTCCATCCTGCAGGCTGTCATTTGTTCCCACCACAATTTTCTCATTGGCCTGGAGGATGATCCGCTGTGCGGATCTTTCCCTGATGGATACCTCAATACTGCCATTCACGAGGGCTGCTTCAGAGGTCTGCTCCCCGGGATAGGACTTCAGGTTGAACCGGGTGCCCAGCACTTTCACATCTATCCTGGCGGTATGTATTATAAATGGTATAGAAGGATTGCGGGCCACATCAAAAAAGGCTTCACCGGTCAGTGTCACTTCCCGCTTACCTGAACCAAATTGTTTATCGTAGGTGAGCTTACTACCTGCATTGAGCCAGACCTGGGTGCCATCCGGCAGATGAACCGAGGTCCTGGACCCGTTACGGGTAGCAATTTCATTGACAAATGCTTTATCGGCTAAGGGTTCAGCAGGGCTGCCTGGTTGGCTGGCCAGCCAGAATACGAGTCCACCGGCTATCAGCAGCAGGCAGGCGGCGGCCAGCCAGATCATGAGTCGCTGGCGGCGGCTGGGGTATTCCCTTTCTATCAGGAAGGCAGGGGGTGCGGAATTTTCTCCGGAGGGTCCTACAAATGCAATACCCATCTCCTGCATGCGGTTCAGGTGATGGTTGTAGGCCTCTTCCAGTACAGTCACATCTGAATTTTCAGCCCGGTAACGCCAGAGATCAGTGATGGTCTGGACCGGCACATGAAGATCGGGATGTACGCGCAGCAACTGATCCAGCTCCTGCATTTCTGCGGAGGAGGCTTCTGCTGCAAGCTTTCGCGCCATGAGTTCCCAGATGCGGTCTGTTGTGATCATGTACTTTGGTTCCTACTATATAGGATCCAATTCTGAAGACGATCTACTAAAAGAAATAAAAAAATATTTTGGGAAGAAGGGAACAGGCGGCGTCAGGATACATTAGCTAAAAACAAATACTTCAGCATTGGCCTGATGCGGCTCTTTCTACAGGGTCAGTGGAAGGCTTCTATGTAGTCAGTGGTAGCAGTAGCTATGAAAAATGGCCTGCATGGGGTAATGAATGCTCCAATAAGCTCAAGCGCTTAAGCTGCATTTCCAGGTGCAAATAAATCAGGCAGGGGATGTGAGCAGGTAGCTACTATGTGTGATCAGAAACGGATCACCTTGCGCAGGTTGACATTGATGGCTTTGCCGATCTTGCGCAGGGCAATGGCCAGCTGGTTGTCGATTGTTTTAACGGAGATATTGAGGATCTCGGAGACCTCCTTGTATTTGAGCCCATCTTCCCGGATCAGTTTGTATACAATTTTACATCGGGGAGGCAGCTCATCGATAGCGGCCTGTACGCGGGCCATCATTTCGGCGGTGATGAGCAGCTGTTCCGGATTATTGTATTGCCCTTCCAGTTCCACTTGCAGCTCATCGATGGTCACGGCCACCTGTTTCTGTTGTTTGAGCAGGTATTTTAAAGAGGTGTTACGGGTACTGACGTAGAGGTATACCTTGAGATTTTCTATTTCTTCTATCTGCTGGCGGCGCTCCCAGATCCTGATAAATACATCGGACACGATCTCCTCGGCCATTTCATGCGAGCGTACAAAAGAGAAAGCAAATTGCTGCAGGGGCTTATAGAAGTGGAAGAACAAGTCCTTATACGCCAGCTGGTCATCGTAGACAGCTATGCGTCGCTGTAACTCCTTTATGTTATCTGGATTAGGCATTGGCAATCGACCCCCGATTTGAAGACTCCTTTCCTTCGAAATATGCTGCTGCACAATTTAGTGTAAAAAAATTAAATATTATTCTACTGTGTGCGCAACCTGTCGGAGGCCGTGCTGGTGGTATGCAAAAAACCGGCCAGCCCAGAGCGTATGCATCCTGGTATGTGTGTGCTACATGGTGAAACATACCCTACCCCGGCGCATACACAGGACAGCAGCGTTCCCTTTATGAAAACGCAGCACAGCAATATCTTCTTCTGCTCCTGCCCTTCCTGCTGTCCCGTTAGCACTGTTATCCATATGCAGAAAAGTAACAACCCTTTGGAACAAATAGTTGCCGCTTTGATGGAACTGGCTGACGGCAACCCGCATCCGGGCCATTCAATCCCCGGAAAGACCAGTGCGGAAAATGATCACAGCATTTTTTCCGCAATTGCACCAAAACTTCCTGATTTTAGCTATTTTTGCCCCCTTATTGATCACTACGGTGATCGTTGGACCCTTAGCTCAGTCGGTTAGAGCACGAGACTCATAATCTTGTGGTCGCTGGTTCGATCCCAGCAGGGTCCACAAAAGCGCAAGTCCAGATGGGGTTGCGCTTTTTTTATTCTTCTTGGTTCGTCCCAAAATATCTTTATCCGTTCTTTACTGATGAAAGCTGGAGCAGGCTTACGCAGCTCCCCGGCAGTACCAGAAAAGGCAGCCGGATAACCGGCCACCTTTCTTCTCTCTGTTACTGGTGCTTACCCGTTCACAGCAACTCCTTTATGACGTCTGCCCAAATACCCGGTCATGCAGGCTGATAATAGCCTGCCCGCATTCGGGGCATCATTCAAAAAATAGCTGGTTAACCGCTTACTGCTTCCAGGGTCTGGAAGAAACTCAGGGTGTCCTGTGTCATGGCTGAAGGCGCATCGCCGGTGAATGACCTGAAGTCGCGGATAAAATGCGCCTGGTCGGCATAGCCGAACTCATAACATACATCGGACCATTTTAAATTGCCCGATTGTTTATTTCTCGCATACTTATAAGCGTTACGAAACCTGATAATGCGCTGGTATGTTTTTGGGCTGGTGCCCACTGCTTCCTTGAAGCTTCGCTGGAGCTGTCTTTTGCTGATATAAAGTGTTTCACTGAGCGTTTCAACCGAGAGGCCATCGCTGCTGTTGCGGATCAGGCGGCAGGCATCCGCCACATAGTTCCGGTCATTTTTCCCGTTCCGCAGGCGGTCCAGCAGGAATTTTTCCGCTATACCTGCCAGCGCCGCCGTATCCTGTACCCCGAGCATTTCTTCAAACATCCGCCTGGCCCTGATGCCCAGTATAGCCTCTGCATCTACCACCGTATTCAGTATCTCGCAGGCCGGTATCCGGAACAGGTCCATCAATCCTTCAGGCCGAAGCCGGATCCCGAACATCAACGTACCGGGCTGTGCCCGCCAGATAGCGGTTTCTGTATACAGACCGGTCAGATAGATCCGGTTACTCTTCTCCCATAACTGCCGGTGGTCATTAAAGATGTCGGCCATCACGTTGTCCACCTGTACAATGATCTCCACTGTACCCAGCGGCAGACAGCGCTGTACAGGAAGGTCCTTGCCCTGCTCCGGGTTTCGGGCAATATGGTGCCAGTAGCACTCTACGTAAGGACGCAGGGCCTGGCAGGGAACATATTCTCGGTAACTCATCTGAGTTGATTGATCGGTTAGTGGGGGAGCCGAATGAATACAAAAATAAGCAGGGGCGCGGGTTGTAGCTTGAAAAAATGCGACATTTTACATAAACGGACCATTCAGGAGGGCGGCTGCCAGCAGGCGGTTAACGGGGTTTCCGGGGTACTTGCATGCGGCGCCTGCTACACAGGCTGTTAGGGGCGACTTTCCCTGCCTGCAAGGAAAAAGATTGGCCGGGCCAGCAGGCATGATCCCGGGAGGACCGGTAACCTTATGCAGGTTATTCCTGCTCTGCCCTGCCTTTTCACTGGGGACGACAGCCGGCTTTCAGTTCCCTTCAGCAGGCTCGGGAAGTACAAATCTGACCTGGTGTGCTTCTGCAAGGGCAAAGGCCCTGGTCAGGTCCATATTGGCATAGTCCGGTTTCCGGGACAGGTCCGGGATCTGGTCCGGCTGCGTGACCTGTATGCCGGTAGCCCGGTAGTACTGCTCCAGGTCGCCCGGCAGGAGGAAAGTGATGGTCCTTCCTGTACTATCGCCAACATTCTTAAACGTGTGAACGGCATTGGAAGGGATCCTCACCAGTTGTCCCGGCGCCACGCGGAAAGGCTTGCTGATATCATGGAGGATAAACTCAAACTCGCCCTCAATGATATAGAACAATTCCTCATCCGGATGGGTATGTGGCGGCGGCCCGCCACCGGGCGGCACCAGGTCTTCATAAATAAAATACTGGCCCTTACTATCCTCTCCTGTAGCGAGGAAATTGAAAAAATGCCCGAACACTACAAACTGTTTGCCCGGGAACATGACATCAAGATTCGGTTGCATGTTGTACGATTTTGTTTTTGCTTTAATGATCTGACAGCACAAAACTACAGCGGCGTTATCCCCGCCCCTTGAACAAATGCGACCACTTGCAGCATTGCTCCACTGCATCCTGCCCCAGCCCGAAGGCGGGTATCTTGTAGCCGGAGGATGACAGCCCGTTCCCTTTTACCCGAAGGGCCATCAATACTTATTTTTTCCTTACTTCGCAGAAGCAGCCGGGACCAACACCCGGCCTCCTGCACACCCTAATCCTCCGTTGTTATGAAGCCATTGGTGACCTTATTGTTGCTGGTCATGGGCCAGACTGTCTGCGCCAGCAACAGGATCGATTCCCTGCTACATGCATTGCGGCAACATCCTGCAGCTGATAAAGAACGGCTGCACCTGCTCAATGAGCTGGCCTTCGACTACGCCGTAGCCGATCCGGCCAAAGGATCAGCCACGGCAGACGAAGCTATTCAGCTGGCCAGCCAGCTCAAGAACCTTTCCGGGCTTGCGTCTTCCTATTCCAACAAAGGCGTTAACCTGGTGGCATTGGGACAGGACTCCCTGGCATTGACCTACTATCAGCAATCCCTGCAGCTGCACCAGCAGGAAGAAAACCTCAGGGGAATGGCCAGGATCTATAACAATATGGCCATCGTGTATGTGGGACAATCCGACTATGCACGCGCCCTGGATAACCACCGGAAATGTTATGCCGTCTTTGAACAGCTGGGCAACAAACTGATGATGGCGCAGTCGCTCAACAATACCGGCGTGGTCTATCTCTACCTGGCTGATTATCCCCGGGCACTGGCGTATTACCTGAAAGCGCTGGCCATCCTGGAGCAACTGGATAACAAGGATGCGCTGGCCCATGCGCTCACCAATATAGGCATCATCTATAAGAACCTGACTGATCCACAGCTGGCGCTGAGCTACCATCGCCGGGCAGCCGCCCTCTATGAGCAAACCGGTAACAGGCAGGGCCTGGCCAGTACACTCGGGAATATGGGTGTGGCCTATGATATGGCCGAAAAACCGGATACCGCCCTGATACACTACCGGCAGGCGCTGGCCATCAACACACAATTGGGTAATAGCCGGCGGATAGCCAGTGATCTTACCAATATGGGCATTGCGTTCAATGGGCTGGGGCGGCCGGATTCCGCCCTGCATCGTTTTCGAGAAGCCTACCAGCTGTATGAATTGTCGGGCGATAAGAACAGTACTTCCATTGTATTGAACCAATTGGGCAACCTGTATATGAAACTCCCGGACAGTATTGCCCTGCGGGAAGGGATCGGGCTCAGGGAGCGCCACAGGCAGGCCCTGGCCTGGTTCCAGTCAAGTCTTCAGCTGGCCCGTGAAGCAGCAGCAGCCGACCGGCTTAGCGAGACCTGGAAAGCCCTCAGTGAAGCCCACGAGCAGATGAATGAACCCGCAAAGGCGCTGGCTGCCTATAAACAGCATATCCTTTATCGCGACAGCGTATACAATTCCGAAAAACAACAGCAGGTCACGCGGAATGAAATGCGGTTCGAATTTGAGAAAAAGGAAATGCAGGCCGCTGCTGAACTGACCGCAGAGCGCACAAGGCGCAATGCCATTGCCGGCAGCGCAGCCATACTGCTGCTGGCCGTGAGTACCGTTTTCTTCTTTTACAGGAGAAGACTTATAGCCGAAAAGAAAGAGCGACTGGCAGCAGCCAGGGCAGAGGCCGTAGCTGCCGAGATGAAAGCCCTCCGGTTGCAGATGAACCCGCATTTTATTTTCAATGCCCTTAATTCCATCAGCGGCTTTATCAGCAGCAACCAATCGCAGGAAGCTGACCGGTTCCTGGTGAAATTTGCCAGGCTGATGCGGATAACGCTGGAAAATTCAGAACAAACAGAAGTAGAGCTGCACACCGACCTCCAGGCCCTGGAATTATACCTGGAACTGGAAGCCCTGCGTCACCAGCAGCGCTTTACCTATAGTATCAGCATTGATCAAAGCATAGATGCCGGTAATACCCTGATCCCTCCTATGCTGCTGCAGCCTTTTGTGGAGAACAGTATCCTTCATGGCCTGCCGGCCAAAAAGGAACAGGGGCATATTGCTATCCGCGTGTTTGAGCAGGACGGAATGTTATACTGTACGGTAGCTGATAATGGTATTGGAATAGGACATGCAGCAGCCGGAGGATCAGCAGGGCCTGCAACAACCGCCGGCGTCAGCAGCAAAAGGTCCATGGGCCTGGCCATTACCCGTGAGCGGATCAGCAGTCACAACAAACTTCATGGCAGCCATGCCTCCGTATCGCTGACGGATACCGGCGGCGGCACACTGGCCACTGTCAGGCTTCCATTGCGATTAAGTTTTTAATTTAGTACCCATGATCAAAGCTATCATTATAGAAGATGAACAACACTGCGTACAGCGTTTGCAGGGGTTACTTCAGCAGCAGGCTCCCCTTGCAGTACGGGTGGTGGCGGTGGCCGGCTCTGTAGCGGAAGGTCTTCAGGCTATCCGGGAACATAGGCCACAGCTGGTATTCCTGGACATTCAACTGCAGGAACAGACAGCCTTTGATCTGCTGGGCCAGCTGGAACAGAAAGATTTCGAGATCATTTTTACCACGGCCTATGATCAGTATGCCGTACCCGCTTTTCGTTTCAGCGCACTGGATTACCTGCTTAAACCCATTGACCCGGACCAGCTCCAGGAGGCACTGACCAGAATAACAGGCAGGCAACAGGACCACCATACCGCCGCCAGGCTGGATGCCCTGTTGCATAATTTAAAAGACCTTCAGGGCGCTACCAAAAAGATCTGTGTGCCGGTCATGAACGGATTGGTATTTGTCCAGGTCAGCGATATCATCCGCTGCCAGAGCCAGGTCAACTACACCACCTTTTATTTAAAGGATGGGCAGACCATGGTAGTAGCCAAAACCCTGAAAGAGTTTGAAGGCATGCTGAACGATTACAATTTTTTCCGCGTACACAATTCCCACCTGGTCAATATTGCCTATATCAAAAGCTACAACAAGGGTAAGGGCGGCTATGTGGTCATGTCCGACGATTCCGAAGTAGAAGTTTCTTCGCGCCGCAAGGAAGCTTTCCTGAAAAAACTGATGGAATAGCTTATAGCCTTTTCAGGTTGAACTTACCTTCAGTGATCACCATTTTTGCAGTAAGCGTAGGATCGGTGACCTTGTACAGGGTACCGGAAAAACTGCCGCTGACGCGGGAGGCTGTCAGCGTTGTGAAAGTAACCTGCACATCAGACACCACTTTATCCAATGGCGGCACGGTAGAGGTAACACGCATGGACTGATAGCTATCCTTATTGCTGTCCACATAGGTGACCACCACCTGGATGAGCTCATCGCCATTCCCCTTTTTGACCAGGTTGGCATTGGCGTAGGTCCTGGTGGAAAGGGCCTGCTTATCCCAGAGGATCAGCCCCATCAGCTCCTGGGTAGGCGCTACCAGGTTCTGGTAGCCCTGCATGGTGGCTGAATAAAGCTGATCGCCGGATAGCTGACCCAGCTGGGCGCTGGCGCTACTGGTATATTTTACCGGGTTGCCATTGGCCTTGAAGCTGACATAATAGTCATCGGCCGCGGGCTCATCCCCGTCATCATCGCCGCCCTTGTCTTTTTTGCAGCCAAAACTGATCAGTGCAATGGCCAGCAGCCAGGCGCCCTGTTGCAGGGGGCGCAATACCTTAATTGTAATCATCGTGTTTTTGTTTCAAAACTATTCCCTGTGAGCGCCGGGAAAAGGCAGATTTATTATTTGCCGGGTTTTGCAGGGGAATCCCTGCCTGAGAGATTTATTGGACGAACCAGGGGCTGGTGCATTGCAGGTGGCTTGCGGAGATGGAGGTCAGTGGGAGGGATGGGTATATTGCTGGCAGGTTTGTGGATAGGAAACCGGCCTTCCTCCTGCCTTTTGAAACAATTTACCCTAAAACTCGACGAAACACTATAAATTGCCGCCCAAAAGTAGCCGGGGTTTAACCTTAACCTTTCATTAACCCCGGGAAAGATACTTTTGAACAATTATTCAACTGGTATGAAAAAATTTCTGACACTGTTCTTTACCGTAGCCTGTGTAACTGCTGTAACTGCCCAGGATTCCACTGCTGTTGAGCCCACTCCCGTGGCATCCACGACCAAAACAACCAAAGCTCCCAAAGCCAAAAAGGACTGGAGCCAGGTTAACCTGGGACGCCGTGCCAATGACCATTTCATGCTGCAGCTGGGGTACAACGCATGGTCCAGTATGCCTGACACCATCAACACCAAAGGGCTGCCCAGAACTTTTAACATGTATTTCATGTTCGATTTCCCCTTCAAATCTGACCCGCGCTGGAGCGTAGGGATCGGCGCCGGACTGGGAACCGACAATATGTTCTTCGATAAAACCGATATTGATATCACCGGTCGCAAAGCCAATACACTCGGATTCTACAACGTTTCCGATACCAACCACTTTAAAAAATACAAGCTGGCCACCACTTTCGCTGAGATCCCGGTGGAACTGCGCTATGTGCTCAACCCGGAAAATTCCAACAAAAGCTGGAAACTGGCTGTGGGCGCCAAGATCGGTACACTGCTGAGCGCTCAGACCAAAGGCAAGAACCTCCAGAACAGGGCCGGCAACACCATCAACGCCTATACCGACAAAGAAAAATCCAAAAGATATTTTAACGGCACCCGTCTGGCAGCTACCCTGCGGGCTGGTTATGGCAACCTCGGCTTATGGGGTTCTTACCAGATCAACTCCTTTATCAAGGAAGGACAGGGACCCGATGTCCGCCCATTCCAGATAGGCATATCGCTGAGCGGCTTATAAAGGTGTGACTGATACAACTGATTGATCCCTGCCTTCGGGCGGGGATTTTTTTTGCTTTTAGTCAGGATCTCAAGAAGGCCCAACCCGTTGTACCGGCCCATTTGCCTGTCTGCTTACACAGCCTTGGCATCCGCGCTGGTCTGCGGCCACGGTTATACCCGTCCATTTTCTTTCTGCTTACACTCCCCTGGTTTCCGTGCTGTCTGCTGGTCCACAGTTATACCCGGCCCATTTTTTGTCAACTTACATTACCTTGGGATCCGTGCTGGTCTGACGGGTCCACAGTTGTACCGGCACATTTTTCTGTCTACTTATACTCCCTTGTATTTATGCGGGTCTGACGGTCCATCGTTGCACCCGGCCCATTTTTTGTCAACTTACATTACCTTGGTATTTGTGCTGGTCTGACGGGTCCACAGTTGTACTGGCTCATTTTTCTGTCTGCAAACACTTCCTGGCGTCTTCAGAAAAACAGCGTTGTACCGACTCGGACCTGAGATCAGGGTACTTATTGCCTGACCAGCTGATGCCGACTGTCTGGCGCCGCTTTACCACACCAGTTCTTTATTGACAGATTCCCCATTTTGAAAAGGAACACAGCTATGCCCGGAGCTTCTGTCAGGCGGCAATTTTCCGATATACCCTCCCTTTTCTCCCCATTTTCCTTAAAAACGGGATTTTTTACCGATCCTGCTTTCCCCTTTTTACCTTTGCAGCACTAAAAGAATTTGCGTTGTTAGAGAACAAGAAAGTAATTCAACAGGAAGAGAAGGCCGTACTGGTAGGGTTGGTGCATAAGGACCAGACAGAGCCGCAGGTTAAAGAATACCTGGAAGAGCTGGCCTTTCTGGCAGAGACCGCCGGCGCCAAAGCCGTTAAAAGGTATATGCAGAGACTTCAGCACCCGGACAGCCGGACCTTTGTGGGCAAGGGTAAACTGGAGGAGATCCAAAAATATATAGCCGATAAGGATATTGGCATCGTCATCTTTGACGATGAGCTGAGCGGCTCCCAGATCAGCAATATTGAAAAAGCCCTGGGTGTAAAGACCATTGATCGCTCCGACCTGATCCTCGACATATTTGCACGCAGGGCCAAAACGGCCCAGGCCAAAACACAGGTGGAACTGGCCCAGTACCAGTACCTGCTCCCCCGCCTGAAAGGGATGTGGAAACACCTGGAACGTTTAGGCGGTGGTATCGGCACACGGGGTCCCGGTGAAACGGAGATTGAAACCGACCGCCGGATCGTTAAGGATAAAATTGCCCTGCTGCGCCGCCGGCTGGCCGAGATCGACAAACAGGCATTTATCCAGCGCAAGGACCGCGGCGAGTTCATCCGCGTAGCCCTGGTAGGGTATACCAACGTGGGTAAATCCACCATTATGAACCTGCTCAGTAAGAGCGAGGTCTTTGCCGAAAACAAATTATTCGCCACCCTGGACACCACCACCCGTAAAGTGGTGTATGAGACCACGCCTTTCCTGCTCAGCGATACAGTAGGTTTTATCCGCAAGTTGCCTCACCACCTGGTGGAGAGCTTCAAAAGCACCCTGGATGAAGTACGCGAAGCCGATATCCTGCTGCATGTAGTAGACACTTCCCATGCCCAGTATGAAGACCAGCTCGGCATTGTGAACAGCACCCTGCAGGAACTGAATGCGTTCGACAAACCAGTGATCACCATTTTCAACAAGATGGATCTTTACGAGAAGAATACTTTCGATCCCTGGCTGGAAGAGGAAGTACGCACAGAGATCCTGAATGAGCTGAAAGAACGCTGGCAGAACGAACTGCAAGGCAATTGCGTTTTTATCTCTGCCCTGGAAAGACGCAACCTGGAAGAACTGCGGGCTACTATCCTGGACAAAGTAAAAGAACTCTATAAGATCCGCTATCCCTATAAAACGGGTTTTTTTTGATGGCGGAGAAAAAATATACCTGGCATAAGATCGCAGAAAGCGGGCAGGAACTGCTGGCCGGGGACAACAGTATTGCTGTGGTGGAAGTAAAAGGTAAGAAAGTCTGCGTAGCCAGGCACCAGGACAACTGGTATGGCTTTGCCTACAAATGCCCGCATGCCGGCGCACCCATGACCGATGGGTATATCGATATGGCGGGCAATGTGGTCTGTCCGCTGCACCGGTATAAGTTCAGCCTCAGGAACGGCCGCAATACCAGTGGCGAAGGCTATTACCTGAAGACCTATCCTGTGCAGTTGCAGGAAGATGGTTTGTATATGGGAATGGAGGAAGGCGGGCTGTTCAGCTGGTTATCTTAAGCCGTTTCTTCTTCAATAGCTACCCTGATCTGCGGTAGCACTTCGTGGAAAGTAGAGATAGATTCTTCAATCATCGGCAATATCTCTCCAAGATTTGTTTTCTGCTTGGCATGGCTTTCAATGGTGGCCATATTGCCCAGCAATTCCTTCACCTGGATAATACCAAGGCTTCCTTTCAGCTTGTGCGCCTGTTCATAAACGGCGTTCCAATCTTTGTTAATGGCCCGCTCTTTGAGTTCCTGAAGACCGGGTGGCAGGGTGGCTTCAAACATATCGTATACAATGCGGATACTTTCGGGATCCTGCAATTGTAACAGATCGGTCAGGTCAAAATCTTTGTGTGTCCCATTCTTTTCCTGCCTGCCGGCCTGCTGAACATGCCCCCTCTGCAGGAGGTAGCGGAGCAGACAGCGTTCCAGTTCGTCCTGTGCCAGGGGTTTGGTGATATAATCATTGGCGCCCATGTC
Source organism: Candidatus Pseudobacter hemicellulosilyticus (assembly GCA_029202545.1). Classification (GTDB taxonomy): domain Bacteria; phylum Bacteroidota; class Bacteroidia; order Chitinophagales; family Chitinophagaceae; genus Pseudobacter; species Pseudobacter hemicellulosilyticus. Next base: position 1,505,215 of record CP119311.1, on the reverse strand, counting down.
CAGGCATTTCTGCTTTTCGTTCTTGAGGGCCGCAGCGGTAAGAATAACGATCGGCACCTGCAGGCCCAGCTCCTTGCGGATGCAAGTGGTGGCCTGGATCCCATCCATCACGGGCATGTGAAGGTCCATCAGGATCATATCCACTTTGGGATTGCTGCGCAGCCATTCCACCGCTTCGCTGCCATCGGAAGCAATTGACACCCTGATCTTATATCTTTCCAGGTTATACTGGATCACTTTCTGGTTTACTTCGTTATCCTCTACTATCAGCACATGCTTACCGCGGAACTGCTCTTCGTTGCGACTATAATCCGACAGCGGTATCTCCGTTTTCTGCACGTCCTTTTCAGAAGAGATGACATACGGAATAATAACAGTGAACGTGGTGCCTGAATTCAGTTCGCTGACCACATTGATGGTGCCCTGCTGCATTTCAATCAGGCGCTTGGTGATGGCCAGGCCAAGGCCGGTACCCCCGAAGCGACGGGTAGTGTCTGCTGCCGCCTGGGCAAAGCTTTCAAAAATATAGTTGAGCTGTTCGTGTTTGATACCAATGCCTGAATCGCTCACTTTGATCCGGACAAAGGCCTGCTGTCCCTGCAGCTTATCGAGGCTGATCTCCAGGGTGACAAATCCTTTTTCCGTGAACTTGAAAGCGTTGCTGAGCAGATTATTGAGTACCTGGGTGAGGCGATATGGATCACCGTTCAGGTAACGGGGTACATCGGGATAGAGCGAAACGGAGAAGCCAACATTTTTCTCGGCGGCCTTCAGTTCAAAGGTGGCAATCATCGGCTGGATGATAGAATCAATGTCGAAGGGGATCTTTTCGAGACTGATCTTACCCGCCTTGATCTTGGAGAGGTCAAGGATATCATTGATCAGCACCATCAGGTTGTTGGACGACTGCCGGATGATCTGAACGTATTCTTTCTGTAGTTTTTCGAGCGGCATATCCATGAGCAGGTTGGCCATACCAATGATCCCGTTCATGGGGGTACGGATCTCGTGGCTCATATTGGCCAGGAACTGTTCCTGGAGCAGCTCGGCTGCTTCTGCCAGTTGCCTGGCTTCGATCAGCTCCTGCCGGTTGGCTACCATTTCCGTGATATCTGTCATGACCCCGCTGACGCCGAACAGATCGCCATTATGGTCGTAGATCGGGAATTTGATGGTCAGCAGGTGCCGGTCGCCGCGCTGGGTATGCAAAACATCTTCCAGTTCAACCGGAGAAAGGGTATCAATCACCTGTTGGTCGGCAATCACATATTTCTCGGCGGTGGAGGTATTGCCATCTTTAAGCTCCTGCACAGTTTTGCCGATGATCTGGCTTTCGGTGACATTAAAGGTTTCCTTGAACTGTTTGTTGATCAGGATATACCGGCCCTGGAGGTCTTTGATATAGATGATCAGCGGTGTATTGTTCAGGATGGACTGGACCAGGTTCTGGTATTCTCTGGCTTTCTCTTCGGCCTCTTTAAGTCGGAACTGGGTGAGGGTCTTTTCGGTCACATCTTTCACTACGCACTGGAAGCCGCGCACTTTTCCTTCCTTGGTCAGCAGGACGGCATCCTGCTCTACCCAGCGGATGCTGGTGTCTTTATGGTTGATGGAGAAAACGAGCGAGGTTTGCCGGGTACGGTTGAAGAACTGGTTATAATAATGTTGCTGGACAACCTGGACATAGTCGGCCGTGATGAGACAGGTGAAATGCTTGCCCAGCAGTTCTTCGGGAGAAAAACCGGTGAGGCCTTCCACCTGGTTGCTGATAAAAGTGAACTTCCCGGACTGGTCTGTCATAAAGGTGACTACGCCGGCATTTTCTACAAACTGCCGGTAGCGGGCCTCACTTTTCTGGAGGTCGCTCTCTGCTTTTTGTCGCAGCGAGATATCGCGGTTGAGCCGGATCAGGACGATGGCCACAAAGAGAGTAACCCCCAGCGCGAGGATGAGGGTGGTATTAAAAGATTCGCGGGTCACCATTTCATTGTGCCGGATACGTTCCTGGAGCAGGCTGCTTTCTACGGAACGCATTTCGCTGATCACGCTATTGATCTGGTCCATGATCTTTTTGCCAGTGAGGCTGGAGATAAGGATCACAGAGGAGTCGGAAGATTTTTTATCGAGCTCTATGAGTTTGCGGTGAAAATCTGTTTTGCGGAGGATATGTTTTTTGAGTTCCTGGGCCCGGACCTTCTGTTTGGGGTTATTGGATACCAGCTCGTTGAGGTTATCAACGGTGGCGATCACATTCTTATTTGCTTCGGGGAGGTCCCAGAGGAAGCTGGGGTTATTGGTGAGGGTATAACCCCTGATACCCGACTCTTCGGCGGTTATAAGCGCACGGACATAGTCGAGCTGGCGGATCACGTGGTTGGTGTGATTGATCCAGCCCTGTGTTTCTTTGAAGCGTTTGTTATCCCGCCACGACGACCAGATAAACAGGGTAACGCCTGCTATAGCAAACAATAAGACATACAATATTGGACGGTGCGTCTTCATTCGGATATTTAAGGGTTGATCTCGTAGGAGAAGGCGGGGATAATATGTAACGCCCTCTTTACTAAGTTAGTATAAAAAGGCGAGGGATTTTATATGAAGATGACGCAGAATTTGACATTTCTGGGGTAAAACCAGGTTAAACCGGGGTGATCACTGGTTGAACACAGGCTTAGTGTAGTCAAAACCCCGGCAGGGCTTTTCCTTAAGCCGGTGCAATCACTGGTTGAACACGCTTGGGGAAGGTGTGTTTGTGGGTTCATGGGTAAATATTGGGGGCCGGTAAGCGGGGCCCTTGTTTGGGATAAATTAAGTTACATACGGGGTCGTTCAGGAACCCTGTTAGGATAGGAATGGGTAAGGATCGGTATTAGTGTTTCTCCCGGGAATTGAGGATACGGTTGGAGTACGGATTTCCCTGCCTGGCTTCGCATCCGGATGGTGGAGCGGCCGGTTGATTTCCAGCAAAAATAGGGCACGGTCCATGGGTCAACTATGAGCCTGGTCATATTATACTCCTTTTACGGTAACACTCAGGAAATGTACGAACTGGTCTGGCCGGTTGGATTGGCAGTCAGCAGAATAGGTGAAAAAATATTCTGTATAAAATTTCGGGGAAGATGTGATTGAAAATGAAAAATCCCTATTTTTGCAACCCCTTTAGGGGATAGTTTATCAAAAACTATATTCCTCCTTAGCTCAGTTGGTTAGAGCATCTGACTGTTAATCAGAGGGTCGCTGGTTCAAGTCCAGCAGGGGGAGCAAGACAGACAAGGGTTTCAAGCGATATCGTTTGAAACCCTTTTTCATTTGCACAAGATTTATATGGATCAAGTTTAAAAGGGATCAAGTAAAATTTCTGGGGGGGCTTCTTTTCCTACGCATAGAGTTTAGACAGTCTGAACAGGAAGAATTTGATGTCCCTAACCCCTCTGGCTGATGCCCTGAAGGCCTTTATTTTCGAATTAAAGGATTCTGCCGAAGCATTGGTACTTCTGTTATTGAAGAAGTTCAGTATTGCCAGGTAGTGAGTCTCAATAGATCTTGATACCGTTCTGAACGATTCTATTCCTGCCGTTTCCACTTCATTATGCCAGAGCGCCAGTCTTTTAAAGGCCTCTTCCTTGCATTTGCATTGACGGAAGATATCAGCCAGCTTTATGGATAGATCATAAGCCTGCTTCACTCGTGGATACTGCCCGAACAGCAATGCTGCCCTTTGTTTTTGTGAAGGAGTCCAATTGATCTTTTGCTTGAACAGCAGGTAGCGGCTGCGGGCCAGTAATTGTTTGGGGGAATCGCCATTGGGTAATAACTGTTGCACGTAAGTCTGTTTGGCTTTTCTTGACAGAGCAATCTGCTCATTCTCTTCGTCGATAGCCTGCCAGCGATACTTTATTCGTATCTCCTGCACTGCTTCTCCGGCCATTTGTTGTATGTGGAAGCGATCAATAACACGGTGTGCAAAAGGGAAGCACCGTTTGACGATCAGGTTCATATTAGCAGCCATATCCAGGGTTACTTCCTGTACCCGCTTCCTGAGCTTCAAACTCAGGCGGCATAAGACTTCTTCCACCCGGTCAGCCAGCGTTCCTCTGACCATTGCTACCAGTGCGCCCTTACGGCCTTTGGCTGCTTTGTTGATGATAATAGTGTATAGTTCGTCATTGGACAGGGCTGTTTCATCGATACTCAGATGAGTACCCATATTTTCTTCAAAAAGCATCAACTCTGAAGCATGCTCTTTTTGATCCCAGTCTTTGTAGTCGCTGATGTGATGCTTATACTGCTGCTGCAGAAGTTTACCATTCATTTGATACATCCGGCCCAGTTGATGGCAACTGATCGGATGATTATCTAAGTGCATCTTTTAAAAAAAGCCCGAACTCTTTGGTGATTCGTGCGCCCTGCATGACCAGGTCCCAGTTGCGGGAGATGATCTCGCCAGTGCCCGGATGTTCCCAACGGCGACGCCGGATGCTCAATATTACTTTTTGATCGCGAATAGGGAAGTCTTGAACTCGAACTTCGGGTAGAAAGCCTTTGGAATGAAGGGATTGATCCTGGTATTCGGCGGGGGGAAGGTTCTTCTCTTCTAAAAATAATACCAGACCTTCTTTATCTTTTACGATGTGAGTTAATTCAAAATAGTCTAATGTTCCTGCGGGTAATAAATAACCCATTAACTCTTTTACTATATCCTGTCCTTGGCTTTTATTCATCTGGCTGCAAAAAAAGCTCTTTATCACTAATCCCACAACTTTTCAACCTGATCCCTAAATATCAACTTTGTGTTCCATGTTTATATTTAGTGCATCAAAAAGGAATTAAACTTCTGGAATATTTTATCGCCCTACATGACGTTCTAAAAAATCAAGAGCCTCTAGTCTATTAGAACAAGTGGCATTGATTACTGTTCCGGTGTTATACTTGACAATAATTTCGTATTTAATAAAGGGAAGTTTAATGTGATCTTCTGAGTAATTTTTCAAGAATTTTATAGCTTCAACAATACTATTAAGGCTTGTACTCGCTCCATGCAAAGGCCAAATTATTATATTAATAACGGTTCGAGAGATAGATTTCTTAATGCCGTCAATAAAACTTAATGCTTCATCCAAATTAATTTTCATTAATTCTCTTGCAATGATCTTGATGTCTCCAATTTTCTTAATAGCCTCAAGTTTCTTTTTAAACTCCTCCTCTGGGGTATCCTCATCAAAGGCAGCATCGATACCAAAAAGCTTGAAGGCTTGAATCACTGATTTGTAGGAAAAATATAATACTGAAAACCCTTGAGATTTTAATTGAGTTAATGAGCCTTGTGTAAACTCCCCTGCTAGAATTACACCAGCGAATGGAGATATATTACTATATTTTTCTAATAATGGAATAATTGCTCCTTGTATTTCTTGTGCTTTATTACGAGAATGTTTTGTATAACGTCGCCATGCTGTTTCAATAAAAGCGACAGGAATACCAAGGCGTTCATCTGTTCCACCTCGCTCAAGAACAAAATCTAAATCATGCTTATTATCTTTAACATCAATCCACGTAAGCTTCTTGCCTTTTCGAGTTCGTCGCTCTCCTTTTCGGTCAAGAAACAATCCATTATTTTTGGCAAATTGTTCCAAAAACGGTTCAATTGCTACTTCGAGCAAATCTCCTATCAATTGTCCAAACTTATGAGAATATGATATTGCCATTTTTACCCATTTATCCATAGCCTTCCTTCTTGAAGAGGGACTCTATGTTTTCTGTTTTTCCATTTAATATTTCGGTCTCTTAACTTTTCGAATTCAAAATTTGAGAACCCAACTCCAACAGCTATTTCGCCAAGCCATTTATCAACAGGAACGTAGACGCCATAAGGAGCAGAATCACCAACAACGAAACACATTTTTACGCCACTTTTAGTAACCCGTCGCAATGACTGGAATACTTGTGCAAGATCATTGAAGTACGCAGCAATCATGAAATGATAATTCTTTTTGCCTCCGCGATCTAGTCGAACGGTTCCTAATTGATTATAAATATCGAATAATTCGTCTTTAATTGGATTCAAAAGTGGATTAGCCAGGACTTCATCAATATACTTACCAAATCCAGATACATGTTGTGTACAAGCTCTTACTAGATTTTTCCGCACATTCTCCTGTAAATCACTCCATCCTTCTATATCTCCCCAAAAAGTCATTTCCAGACGTGTTGCATCTGCGTAATCATAGTTATTCGCATAGGGCGGAGAAGTAATAACCAAGTCTCCCCAAGCATCGGGTATTGATTGAATACTTCTTGCATCCTCCTTAAAAACGATGGCCTGGGTTGGTTGTTTTACTTTTTCTTGAGAAAGTCTCATATCCTGCACAATGTCCATGACTTTGGCCTCAAAAGCTATATAAGGATCGATTATTTTAGCTTTTGTCTTATTTGGTAAAACATACTGCCATTGGGCTGTTCCAACAGGAGAAGTTATCCTTAAAATGGACGTGATAATAAACCATGTAAACTTTTCTGTAACTTCATCGTCTATGTGTTCAAGCCATGTTTGGCGCAAAGCTTCGAGCTTAGATAAAACTTCTTGTGGATAACATTCAGTTATTAGCTTGCTGTAAGTTCTGTTTTCCGGTTTTTTTTTACGAGCGCGTTCAAGGAATTTCAAACAATTTTCATGCAAAATATCTGGGGAAAAGCTCCATAATAATTTTGCCTCAGCCACTTTATGAATATAAGGATGAGCCTCAATTCCATATGCTTCGACTTGTTCAAATTCCGACTCTATCAAAACAGTGCCAGATCCAGCAAAGGGATCTATTATCCTTTGGCGGCCAAGTTCCTTTTCTTTTTTTATAAGTTCTCTAACCCATGCGGCAGAAAATCCTGCAGTGTAACGATACCATTTATGAATGGGCAGAGACATATTATCTGCAAAGGTTGCTGAAGTGTCTTGCTTTATTCTTTTGCTGGTGAGCGTAGTTTTCGGCTCTATATCAAACAACAACATTCGTAAAATATTTTATATAAGAAACCATATTTTTCTTCTTCTGAAACCTCAGATCAACAAATTTAAGTTATTAAAGTGTTTCTCTACAACCCGTCTCAGTTTGGTTATCAACAGCTTTTCAGCAATTGCGTTCTTAAGGAATTGTCTTGATCTTGCCATTTCATAGCCTCAGGGCTAAATAATTTCGCCAATCTGCCATTCAGGTAAATTAGCAACAGCCTCTAAATCCTTGAATATTTGGTTCAAATTGAGTCCATTTGGGGGAGCAGGAAAAAGACAAAAGGGTTTCAAGAAATTGGAACCTTTTTTATTTACCCCAGACTCGGAGCATGGTTGAATAACATAAAATAGTATTGGATCAGGTTGATAAATAATGAGCGCCATCAAAGAATAAGATTCTTTTCTTGCAACCATTGCCCAATAGATGTTACGAGAGCTATGTCAAACTTTGATTTTCTGTCAGACCAGGAGTAGAACTGGTCCTTTAATTCATCGAAACTATAGGCATTCTTTTGCGCCTTAAGGTTATTGTGGCAAGCATACAAGGTCGCAGCCACTTCTGTAAAGTCTGTTTTTTGTTTTCGGAAGAGATCGATAACATAACGAATGGAATCAGCTTCTTCTAAGAAATAACTATTGTAATAGTCTTTATACTTTTTGAGGTTAGGTAAAGGCTTATACACTGACCGGGTGCCCCCCCCACTTTCAACCTTTATCACTTCAAACCATTGGTTTTTCTTAAACTCTTTTTCAATTGAGTGCATAAACTTATTATCAAATGGCCCCGCAGCCTGCTTGAGATATCGGCTGTGCAAATTCATTTGGGCAGCCTCCTCACACATATACATAAGTTTTTGAAATTTTATCCGACCAAAAGAAGGTTCCTTATGCAACTCATTTGCAATCTCTGCAGCTAAAACAACCCGTTTAAAGTACACCATCTTCTTTTCGGCAGCAACCTCCTTATCGTATTTTTGCAGATCCTGAAACTCTTGCAACTCCTGAAGATTTGTTGGAGTAACGAGCCCGGCGAGCATTAAACCTTTCTCGAAATCAGCCATCGAGAAAAGTTGTTTCTCATTGTTGGTTGATTTCATTAATTATGGTATTAATTTTTTTCAAAGCGCGCTCCCTTATTTTGCGTATGGTATCTTTTTTTACTTCCAACTCGGTGGCAAGAAGTTCAGTAACCTCATCGGGAAGGTACCTTGTATGCTTTTTATGTTCGATGTCGGTCAAAATCACTTTTTGCTCGTTCTGATTGAGCTTTTTACATATTTTGACGGTAACATCACGTTTCCACGCTAAATCTTCTACGCTTTTGTGAGCCGCAACTTGCTCAAAGATGTCATCAAAATAAGTCTTTAAGAGAACATTGTTCCGGAACTTCTTTTCTTTCTTATTGTAGGTCAAAAACAGGTTGGTAGCGATCTTACCCAAATAAAGTAAAATGGCAGTATTGGCATTATCTACTGTTGCTTTTTCTTTGTTGAAAGATTTATAAATACGGAATCTTTCCAATGCTTCATTGCAAATTTGAGACCCGATTTGTTTGTCCAGTTTAAAAGCTTCGCACTTCACCATACAGAATGCCTCAAGATCCTTCCTATGCCTCCTAACAAACTCGTTAAAAAGCAGAGTATCCTCCGTGTCAGCACTGGCACAGAGGGCGATGGCGAGATCCAAATCGTTAATTGCAGCTATCTGATTTTGCGTAATCAATACACATCAAATATACTTTTGAAGCGTGACATAGGCTGATGTCACGCTTCAAAAGTATTTATTGTGAAAGCAAGTTAATTTTTTCATCCCCAAAACTATTAAAAAGATGGGAAAAGGTAAGAATCAGCACGTTGTACCACACAAGGACGGCGGCTGGGCCGTAAAAGGAGAAGGCAACAGCAGGGCCACTTTTGTGACAGAGACCAAAAAAGAGGCTATGGACGCTGGCAAAAATATCGCCCAAAACCAGCAGTCAGAGCTGGTTATCCATGGCAAGGACGGAAAAATCCAAGATAGCAACAGCTATGGTAATGACCCGTACCCACCCAAAGGTTAATCCATACCACCAAGCCTAAGTCGCCGGGCAAAAGTGGCGGGATTTATTAACCCCAAAAGGTCGGAACAATGATCATAAAGCGCAACAATCTCGCTCTTGATTCCGTGAAAATCTGTCACGGTAACCTTTGCCTTGAAGCAACAGGGGAAAATGGGCGCCTACTTATGGGCGCCGCTATAGTTTTAATGCTTGTATTGGGTACAGCAGAATTAATCAAGGCAACAAAATAAACTTTTCAGCGAAAGAACTGAATTTATAATAATCAAACGAAAAACAGATGGCATCAAAGTTTTCACTTTTCAAAGGCTCAAATGGTCAGTTCTACTTCAATTTGAAAGCTGGCAATGGCGAAAAGGTTCTTGGCAGTGAAGGATACACTTCTAAACAGGGCTGTGAGAGAGGTATTGCTTCCGTGAAGACAAATGCCCCCTATGATTCCCGGTATGAAAAGAAAACCTCATCAAATGGCTCGTATTATTTTATTCTGAATGCCTCCAATGGTGAGACTATAGGAAAGAGTGAAATGTATGCAACATCTGCCAGTCGGGATAATGGAATAGAAGTAGTAAAACGTGAAGCACCTTTAGCATCAACGGATGATTTAACTTAATTTTTCAACGAAAGAAAGTTAATCGAACGTCGCTGCTTTATTGTCGAGAGGACAAGATTGGGTAAAACATTTTTAATCGCGGCACTCAGCCGGCCAGCCTGTAGAACGACAATCTTTCACCCTGGCAAATTGGCAAAAGCCTTTAAATCACGCACCAACTGATTCAAAAATTGTCCTGTTAGGGAGCAAATAGAAAAGGGTTTCAAACACCTAAGTTTACAACCCTTTTCGTATTTGCCTACTATCATTTAATTTTGAACTAAAATCCACGGATCTCGGTTTGATCCCTGCTCACAAAACCCAAAACTTCAAAAGTTGTGTTACGGGCTTCTTTATTAAGGTTAAATAATATAATTGATTTGTTGATATAGTATGTTGTTGCGGAAATCCCCAATTAAGGCGAAGGTCAAAGAACAAGCTGGCCACTGCCGAGGACCGAATCGCCTTATGCTGTTTCTTGATATCATCGATCATAATTGTTAGATTTGATTATATAGCAAGATGTACAGCACCAAGATATGGTCATCGCACAGCAAGCGGGCGAGCCGCTTGCCCTGCATGCGGTGGACGCTACAATAGCTACAGTAGTTACGGATCGAACTCGTACTCGTCTTACTCGTCGTTGGAGGGGAATGCCGGAAGCCGGGGCAGTGTCGGCGGGTCAGGCAGAAGCGCAAGGCCACGCTGGTCGCGAGCCGGGTCGTCCGTCTCCTACACGCCTGCCGAGGTGCGTGCACTTACACCAATCCGCGAGAGTGTCGAGAAACAAGCAGCCCTTGGCCTTCGGGATGTCTTTCTTTGCCACGCATGGGATGACCGCCAGGGAGCTGCAAAGGATCTACATGATCTTTTAGAAGCCCGGGGTGTTAAGGTCTGGTTCAGCGAAAAAGATGTCGGCGTCGGTGTACCTTTGATGCGCGCGATCGACAAAGGTTTGGCAAACTCTCGAGTCGGAATTGTGTTGGTGACTGCTGCGCCGCCTCCCAACAGAGGGTATCGCTGATAAAGAACTTTTGGCACTTCTCGCGGGTGAAAGGCTCGTTCCAATCGTGCACAACACGACATATGAAGCATTCCGCGAAAAAAGCCCTTTGTTAGCTTCTCGAAGCGGCCTGAGCACTTCCGAAAATACGATGGCAGAAGTCGCAGATAAGCTCGCTGAGTTAGTCGCCCTTAGGACCAATTAATATTCCACATTAAACTTCTGATTGAATTTCTGTAATGCTTTCATGTCCGGTAAATCGGCAAAAGCCTTCAAATCCTTGGCAAATTGGTTCAAACTAAGTCCAGCAGGGGGAGTGGGAAAAGACAAAAGGGCTTCAAATTTGAAGCCCTTTTGTCTTTTCTTTTATTTGGTAATCTCCAATTAATTTGACCAGGTTGAAAGAGCCTTGTAGGAAATAATGTGTAATTATTAGTATTTGAACTGACTAATAAGGATCAAATACTAACTATTTACCGATTTAAGAATTCACTTTTCTTCAAACAGCTTTAGAAATTCTATCATTCCTATTGCTTCGGTATTTTCAGACATAGGGAAACGCTCGGTTCCAGGATATACCACAAATTTGTGTGTTGCTCCAATATCCTCACAGGCGGTATGAAAGCTTTTTTTTATTACCGGTGCGGAGGATCGCTTGACCTCAATAGCCCATACTTGATTATTCGGACCTTCCAGTACAAGATCGATTTCGGTTTGCGTTGATGTTCGATAATAGCTGTATTGCCATTTGCTTGACAAATGCCCGATGATGTTTTCGATAACAAAGCCTTCCCAGCTTGCACCAATCACCGGGTGACCTAAAAGGCTGTCAAAATCTGAAATGTTTAGCAGTTTATGGAGAAGTCCGGTATCCCGGAGAAATATTTTAGGTGATTTGACCAGTCTCTTCTTGGTATTGCCAGCCCATGGCTGGATTTGACGCACCATATAAAAATCTGTCAAAGTATCGAGATATGATCTTATCGTGGTATGGCTAACTTCAAGACTTTTGCCTATATCAGATAACGAGGGTTGCTGGCCGTGATAATGCGCGAGCATTGACCAAAAGCGTTTCATCCGTGTGCCTGGAATTTGAGGCCCCATCAAAGGAATGTCGCGCTCAACGTAGGATGAAATAAAATCATTTCGCCACTCCCAGCTTTCATTATCGGATTTCGCAAGATAGCTGTTGGGAAATCCTCCCCTGAACCAAAGCTTTTCATGATTGAAACCAGTTGGGTCAGTTTTATACACTTCCAAGGCTGATAGAGGGCTAAGTTCCAAATAACGAATTCTACCAGCCAGCGTTTCAGAGGATTGCTGTAGCAGGTCGCGTGAAGCTGAACCTAATAGCAAAAATTGGCCGGCATTTTCACCTGCTCTTTTTCTGATATCAACTAATCCTCTTAAAACCCGAAACAAATCAGGTTTTCGTTGTACTTCATCTATGATCAATAGCTGGTTTTCAAATCTACGTAAGTAAGCCTCTGGATCGCTTAGCCTGTTAAGATCAGTATCCAGTTCCAAATCCAGGTATGAAGATTTCTTGTCAAGACTACGCTCTGCTATTTTTAAAGCAAGTGTAGTTTTACCTACCTGTCGAGGGCCTAAAAGAGCCACTACAGGCATGTTTTCCAATGCATTAAGCAAATTACTCTCAAGTTCACGAGGGATCATAATACATGTATTTTGCCATACAAACTTTCAGAATACACCAAAAATAATACAAAAGCATGCAATTTGAAAGTTGAACTTTCAAATTGCACAAATGCAATCACACTGAGATAAGTCTGCCATTTCCCAATTCAGTATGTTACAAAACGGAACACACTGAACCGTTCGGGATTTCCGAACGGTTCTACTAACAATCAAGCAATCCTTGACAGTTGCCAACTTGTGCAAAAATTGCACAAGTTCACTACTTACAAAAAACATCATCCTGTCTTGTCCAGTAAATCGGCACAAGCACTCAAATCCTCAACCAGTTGGTTCAAAAACTGTCCAGCTCGTTTAAAGAGCAATAACATTTCTTTCTGTGCCCCGATTCAGGCACTCTTGTTAAAACATCCTCCAGCACCAATAAATTAACAGCCTTACAGACTTGATGATAGTCATGGCCAAAATAGGCAGCCAACCTCCGCGACTTTATCTTCAGGACTATCCTTACCGATATGTCGGAACAGGACATCTTCAACGATGTCAGTGATGAAGCCTTCCGGCATCAACTGGAAAAGATCCTGGAAACCCATGCCCGATACCTGTCCTCAGAACAGGCCGATACCTTGCAGGCATTATTAAAAAGAGACCTTATAGAGTATGACATAGCCTTTCGGAACGTCAAAGAAGAATACCGGGGACTGCTGAACAAAGAAGAAGTGAAAGAGATTGCTGACCGGCTGGCGCCCTATGACAAGGCAGCCACTTCCTTTCCCTATACCCGGGCATAATTGATCGCTTCCAGCTATACCAATGTTATTTCCGGAGAAAGACTATCGCTGCTGAAATGCAGACCGCCACTCAGACCACACAAATACTGATGTGATAACCAGGCCCATATCGACGCAGGTTGAACATGATTCCACCAATATTACTTCACTTCAGGACGCTTGCGCTTCAAACCCAGCACACCCGTAGACCATAATGCCCAAATAATCAGCACCGGCTGAAAGAATAACCGGGCAAGCCTCGCCCCATCTGTATTCAGGCCAAAGGCGTCGATCCCGTTGCTGTACTGGGCAATATTCCCGGGAAATACCAGCACGTAGAATAGTGCCAGTACAATACCCACCCTGATTTTCTGTTTTGTCCAGAAAACCATGGCCAGGCCCAGGGTTATTTCCACCATTCCTGAAAGAATAACTACCAGGTCTTTGCTCATCGGCACCCAGTCAGGTACCTGCGCCTGGAATTCCATCCTTTGAAAGGACAGATGACTAATACCCGCCAGGATCATGAACAATCCCAGGATCACCCGGAATATATTCTGGGTCAATGATGTATTCATGCAACTGCTTTTTATCATTTACAAACTGCAACAATATCCTATTACAAAACAATGCCAGGGGCTGCAAAGGCATTTACCTGTTCCTATTAGGCAAGCCGGAGCTCCAGTATTTTCAAGCCCCTTTATACTTTCTTACCAACTGGGCTATCTCCTCCGGGCTCTTTTCCAGCATGCCCAGTTTAATTTCCCTGCAATCATGCAGGGTTGAAATCCTCAGGATGGTGGGCGTATCTTCATCACCCTCCTTCACTTCCCAGGCAATAATATGCTCCCATAAGTAAGAAACGGCTTCTTTCCTGTCGTTAACAATTAACTCAACGTCACTGAATAGCAGAATTGGTTCGTCCCTGATAAATTTCCTTAAAGGACGCTGGACGATATAAGTTATGTACCCGGCCACTCCTACAAACAGGATCAATTCAAAATGAGGTTGCGATCTGCTGCGTATTATAAAAAAGAATATGATCAAAAATACCGCTAACAGTATCACTTGAAAGATCAAAGACTTCTTCTCCAGCCGGACCTCAATGATTTCCATATTGAACTGATAGATGCTTCGTTGAAAGGTCAATCTGAATTCCTGATGAATCCCTTGAAGACATCCTGCTCCAAAAATACTGTTTTCCATGCCGTGAGCATGCTGACCAGGGTCATGGAAAAACGGCAGTCGATCCCACCTGCATGCCCCATTTCTTATCCCGCATCCAATCATCAGCAAAGAAACCAGCAGCGGAGAAAACGCCACTACCGCGGTCTGGTTCATCCGTTACCAGCTGGCCAGGACAAAATTGATCCTGACCGTGCCTGCCCCTGAACTGTATTTCTTCAATACCACTACTAGTCATGGCCGGGCCATTACACCCGGATAAAGAAATCCTGCTGGATCAGTTTATCCGGTATTCACAGAAGGGCAAGGATGAGGAGCTGACATTTACTGAAGAGGTGATCAGGAATGGATCAAGACAACTACGACAGTTCTCCTAGGTACCATCAGCAGACATCACTAAAAAGATGCCTGCTGATGGTAATGAGTAATACCATTAATAATTGTCTGACATTGGCGATAGCCGGCCAGTTATATACATGCCCTCTCCCCCGCAATTTCCCGATTGCGTAAAGCCAAATTCCCGATTTTGTAGCACCCTACGTCCACAGACAGGCCAATTTTGCCGACAAATCATCACTCACCAATGACCCTCAAACAATTATGCACTGCAGTGCTACTGCAGGTATTGAGCTTTGCTGCCCTGGCCCAAGGCTCCTCATCTGGTTCTATAAAAGGAAAAGTAACTACCTCCGATCAGAAGCCTGCCGCCTATGTATCTATCCTGATCCGGGAGATCAAACGCACCCTGGTCACTGACGAAGAAGGAAATTTCCAGGCCAGCCGTATCCCTGCCGGAACCTACCAGCTGGAGATCTCCCTGACCGGACATGAAACCCTGGACACCATCGTCAATATCCAGGCAGGCGCTACAACATCCATCTTCCTTCAACTCCGGGTATCCGAAAAACAACTGGAAGAAGTGATCATCCGGTCGTACAGGAACCGGTTCATCAAAACGCAAAGTCCCTATGTGGCCAAGATGCCTTTAAAAAACCTGGAGAACCCACAGGTGTATACCACCGTTTCCCAGGCGCTGCTGCAGGATCAGCTCAACGTAGTATATGCAGACGCCCTGAAGAATATTCCCGGCGTCATTATGCAGCTGGAGAATAACAGCGCCGGTGGAACCGTGACGTCCCGTGGCTTTTCTACCCAGTCGTTCCTCCGCAATGGCGTACCAGGTATCATTGGCGGCGGCACCCTTGATCCTGCGAATATTGAAAGTATTGAGGCTATCAAAGGCCCTTCCGGTGCGCTCTACGGTACCGGCCTCGTTTCCTTTGGCGGACTCTTTAACCGCATTACCAAAAAACCGGAGGAAAGTTTCCACGCCAGGATCGGTTATACCGGCGGCGGCTTTGGACTGAGCCGCCTGGATGCTGATATCAATACACCCCTGGACAAGGACCACAAACTCCTGATGCGCTTCAATGCCGCCAAATATGCAGAGGGCAGCTTCCAGGATGCAGGCTTCAAGAACTATTTCTTCCTGGCGCCTGTTATCAGCTACCAGCTGTCGGACAAAACCAAACTGACCGTAGAAGCAGAATACAAAAAAGAAAAAGCCAACAGCTTCTACCGGCTCTTTGTTGATGGCGCTAACACAACAGGTGTCCGTGATCCCCGCGACCTTAACTTCGATTTCAAGCGCCGCTTCAGCAGCGATGATATTTATACCACTACCAACACCGCGAATCTTTTTGCCGAACTGCAGCACCAATTCTCCGATGCCTGGCAGGGCAGGGCAACCTATACCTATTTAAGCTCCCAGGCAGATGGGATGAGCGGCTACCTCAGTATGAAAGCCGGTAACGATTCCCTTATCCGCAATTCCAGCTATACGGAGTACAGCAACAGCGCCGCTTCTGACCTGCAGTACAATCTTAATGGCGACTTCAAAATAGGCCGGATGCGCAACCGCCTGCTGGTGGGCGTTGATATCTATTCCGCCACCACCCGCTCCAGCTCGCCGGGCAATGTAGCCTTCGACGTAGTGAGCGCCTCCAAACCTGGCGCTGCTTATTCGGCGCTGAACCGACTGGCATTACTGGATCGCGTAAAGAACTTACCCTTCACCCGCAATAAGGCTGTGCAGAATATGTATAGCGCGTATGTACAGGAAGTGCTGAATATCACTCCGCAGCTCATCGCCATGGCCAGTATCCGGGTGGATTATTTCGATAATCCAGGCACCAAAAACCTGACCCGCGATACCACTACCGGCAAATATGATCAGACTGCCGTTTCTCCCAAGTTCGGGCTGGTGTACCAGCTTGTGCCAGACCAGGTCTCCCTGTTTGGCAATTACAGTAATGGTTTCCAGAATATCGCACCCATACTGCAGCCCGATGGCACCATCAGCAGTTTCAAACCCAGCCAGGCCAATCAATGGGAAGGCGGCATCAAATGGGGTTTGTCGAACGGCATCCTGTCCGGCAGCCTGAGCTACTATGCCATCCGCGTGTCTGATGTTACCCGGCCGGATGCGCCCGATCGCCCCGCCTTTACGGTGCAGAATGGCACCCAGTACAGCAAGGGGATTGAAGGAGAGATCACGGCCATGCCCTTTAAAGGATTTCATGTGCTGGCAGGTTATGCCTATAACGACAGTAAGCTGAAGAAAAGCAGTCCGGCGCTGGAAGGATTGCGGCCCGGCAGCGCCGGACCGGAACACATTGCCAATCTCTGGTTAAGCTACCACCTGAGCGAAGGCGCCCTGAAAGGGGCCGGCATCGGTTTCGGCGGTAACTATGCCGGAAAGAATATTGTCAATGTCAGCACCACCTCCTTATATACCCTGCCTTCTTATACTGTGCTGAACGCCACGCTCAGCTATGAGCAATCGAAGTACCGGTTGATAGCACGGGTGGATAACCTGACCGATCAGCGTTACTGGGTAGGCTGGAGTACTACCATCCCCCAAATGCCAATACGGTTCAGCGCCGCTGCTTACCTGAAATTGTAATCTGGCAAACGCATACCAGTTCTTTTAAATAAAGATGCGGAGTGGCTTACAGAAAGCCGCCCCGCATCTTTGTTTACTATTGTAGCAGGGTAGTTCCTGCTTTCTGCATTATTTTTACAGCGCCAAACAAATAAATATGGAAGGCCAGTACAGAAAAGATGTTTACCCGGGGCTGGAAGTAGCCATCATCCTGAAGAAGGACCAGCGCTCAGGCAAATTAACCTATGGCATTGTGAAGGACCTGCTTACTTCAGCAGCCTACCATTCAAGAGGTATTAAAGTACGCCTGGAAGACGGGCAGGTAGGCAGGGTTGCACAAACAGACGTGACCGATCCTGACGAGGAGGAGTAAAAGGCAGTAACAGGCAATATACCTGTTTCAATTTTCATTTATGCCGCGGACATGCAGTCGGACCAGCCCTTCAGGTGTGATCCTGATAAACAACTGGGCATAGCTTTTAAGCCTTCTGCCATCCTGGATTATAGGCAGCCAGGGGCCAGACAGCTCCAGCACTTCCTTAACTGCATCAACAAGCTGTTTATCTGTTCCTTCCGGCAGGCTGACCGCATGTAGCGAACTGTCACCTCCTGCTATGGCCGTAAATAATACTGCGGAGTCCACTATTTTTTTGCCCTGAAGTTTTGCCTGAATAGCAGTGTCCAGCTGTTTCAATCCTTTTGGGTATCGTAACCTGATTTCCACTTTCTCAAAATAAAAATCATCATCATCATCCCTTTTGCACACATAGCTCAGATGGCCATGGATAGTGTCCGGCACAATGCGTATCGCCATTTGCCGGGCATACGGGCATCCTATATGGGACAGTACACGGATGCAGGCAACCGGTTCAGGAGGCAATATTGAAAATCTTTTTGTAAGCAGGTATTTGTCGCCCTCAAAGTTCCAGTCATAGTACTCGGTTGTGCTGTCGTTTCCTTTTTTTTGTGAAATTATTAGGTGGGATAGCCGGTTCTCTTTCAGCGTCATGTCAATTGCTATCAACGAAGGATCCTTTTGGAATAAATAATTATACTGCCGGCTAAGAAAGGAGGTATCGAACTGGATGGTCTGGCCCTGTAATAAATGGCCAATGAGGATAAGCGTGCCTGATAAAAAAATTTGCCGGAACATGATTACTAAAGTAAGAAATAATATCCGGCAATGCCATTAATCTTCCCTGATTCAGTCATCCGCCATGAAGAAATCAAATTCATTACGCCTGCATTTGAGTGTGCCGTCTTCAAAGACCAGCTGCGCTACCTGGATAGAGGAACGCCGTTCTGCGTAGGGAAATACGCCATTCTCATCGGGAGTGGCCTCCCCATGCTTTTTGCGGCCGGGATGGGTGAAATAGAAAACATAGGCATTGTCGCCGGCTACTACGGCATCCCCATGGGCACCGGTGATATGGTCATCCGGGCGGATGCCAATATCATCCAGGATCATGCCCTGCTTTTCCCAGTTGCGGAGATCAGTGGAGCGATAGACCCGCATACCTTTCCATTCATCTGTGAGCATCCAGTAATAGCCTTTGTATTCAAAAACATTGGCGCCTTCATGGGCAGGCCCGCCAATAACAACATCGGAACCGGCTTTCCAGTGAGTAAGATCTTTGCTGTCGGCCATCAGGGTATTGCTCTGTGGCCCTTTGAAGAACATGCGCCAGCTGCCGTTGGACATTTTGATCAGGGAGCCATCAATCACATTTTTGACCCCTACGTCAGCAAATTCATGGAAGGTCCAGTTCCAGAGATCCTTGCTGGTGTAGTGGGCCAGTCTGGCTTCACCGCCCCAGCTGCTGCGCACGCCTTTTATATAAGCTACGAAAAGATGGAACTGACCATTGTGCACCACTACATCAGGCGCCCAGAAGGTGTTATGGCCTTTTTCAAATTCCAGGTCCAGCGTTCCCCGGTATACCCAGGTCCTGCCCTGGTCGGCTGAAGAGGCCACCCCGATGGCATTCCCATAACAAAATGCCACTCCCGGCAGTTCCAGGTTGGCGCGACGCTGTGTATACAGCATCCACCAGGCTTTCTCAATGGGATTGTAGATCATCACCGGGTCCGCGGCCCCGTCAGTGACGGGGTCGCGGAACAACGGTGCAGGCGCTTTCCTGTCGGACTGTGCATTCGCAATAAAGCAGGTCAGCAACAGGACAGCGGTCAGCAATCTTTTCGTAGCAAAAAACATATTCTTCGTTTACATTACTTTTTCATGGGAGCCAGCGCGGGATCATACAGTTCACTGTGGATCTCCTTCATTTTGGCTTCGGGGAACTTGATCACCTTACGGTCGTAGGTCATCAGGCCGTTGGTTTCCACTTCCACGTCGGTGGTCTGTGTGTATACAGCGGCAGACAGGCCCAGGCGGATCAGGTCTTTCATTCGTTTGATGTACTCTGCATAACGGTTGTACAGATCGGTCTGGTTCTTGAAGCTCTGGTAACCCCAGTTGTCTTTCTGCTGCCATACGTGGTTGTCTACCGGCAGGCCCAGTCCACCAAATTCACCCAGTACCAGGACATAGTCTTTCCCAAAGAAAGCGGGATCCGGCATGGCGGGGTGAGGATAGTTGTGCAGGTCAATCATATCCCCTACCGGTTCAAAGTTGCCGCCGCTGGCGGCGTTGATCAGCCTGGAAGGATCCATTTTTTCGGTCCAGTGTACAATTTCCTGGGTCTTGAACTGGCCCCATGCTTCATTGAAAGGCGTCCAGACCACAATGCTGGGCGAGTTATGGAAAGCTTCCATGATAGACTTCCATTCTTTGCGGAAGATCGCTTCAGACTCAGGGGATCTTTTCTTGTCGGTGCCTTTGTCCAGCACGCCGGGACGGTTTTCCCAGTGATTGCCCAGGTCGCCGCTCGGCATATCCTGCCACACCAGCATACCTTCTTTATCACAATGGTAGTACCAGCGGGCGGGTTCGGTCTTCATGTGCTTGCGGATCATGTTAAAGCCCATTTCTTTGGTCTTCACCACGTCAAACAGCAGGGCTTCATCAGAAGGGGCCGTGTAGAGGCCGTCAGGCCACCAGCCCTGATCCAGCGGTCCGTACTGGAACAGGAATTTATTGTTCAGCAGCATGCGGCGGATACCCTGGGGATCAGTAGCCCAGGAGATCTTACGCATCGCGAAATAGCTTTTTACTTCATCAATCACTTTGCCGTTCCGTACCAGTTCCAGTTTCAGGTCGTACAGGAAGGGGTTGGAAGGGCTCCAGAGTTTGGGATTGCCGATGCCCAGGTTTATTGTCTGGGTGGCTTCAGTCTCCATGCTGGCTACTGTGCTGGCGCCATCCAGGGCTGTGATCCGGAGTTTATCGCCAGGCTGTACGCCGGCTACTGTGGGGATCAGTTCCAGGGATTGGGCGTCTACATCCGGGGTGATGCGGACATTGGCCAGGTAAGCGGCGTTCACGCCTTCAATCCAGACGGTTTGCCAGATACCGGTAACTGCAGTATACCAGATACCTTCAGGCCTGTTGACCTGTTTGCCGCGGGGCTGAGGACCGGCATCAGTGGGGTCCCATACTTTTACAACCAGCTCCTGGTTGCCTTTGCCAGCCAGGAAAGAAGTAATGTTAAAGGAGAAGGGATCATTACCACCTTCATGAACACCAACTTCTTTACCATTTACCAGTACGGTGGTCTTCCAGTCTACCGCACCAAAATGGAGCAGGATCTGTTTTCCTTTCATAGTGGAAGGAATGCTGAACTGCGTCTTGTACCAGAGCAGGCTGTCCTTTCCTACAATCCTGCCCACACCGGACAGGGAGGATTCCACCGCAAAGGGTACCAGGATCTTGCCCTGGTTGATGCTGGGGGTAGCCGATTTTTCAGCAATGGCATAGTCCCAGAGACCATTCAGGTTCTTCCAATCTTTTCTTTCAAACTGAGGACGGGGATATTCCTGGTGCACTGCAGCAGGATTGACTTTCTCGGCCCAGGGACTGGCAATCTTCCCTTTTACGGGAGACCAGGTGGGTGTTTGAGCAAACAAGGATCCGGAAAGCCCCATCAGGAGGGGGAGTATATATGTCTTTTTCATATCCAAAGTTGGCAAGCCTTTCTACGGGCTTTATTTAGGTCCACAAAACAAAGCAATTGTGAAAAAAAGGGTTATAAGAATCGTGTCATTGTTTTTGCGTTTTGTCTCAAAATCAGCAAAACATGGCTTCGTCCCCCTTAAAAGACCCGGAACCTGGTGGCCAATACCCCTTTTTGTACTATTAAATCGACCAATTGCCTGAATTTGTCCATTTTAGCGGGTTCAGGGTATTCTCTTCCAGCCTTTCTATAAAATTTGTTTCATTTTGTAGGATTATTCGCTCAAAAGCCGATTTTCTGTGTCCCAACGCAGGTTATTGTCCTAATTTTATTTTCTCCTAAAAGGAATGCCCTTGAGAAGATTGTTTGTTTTCCTATTGTTGCCCCTCGCACTGACCAGCTACAGCCAACCTTATTACTTTAAGCATTACCAGGTGGAAGATGGCCTGTCCAACAATGCCGTTTTCTGCAGTACCAGGGACAAGACCGGCTTTGTCTGGTTTGGCACCCGGGATGGGCTCAACCGTTTTGACGGCTACCAGTTCCGGGTGTACCGGAATAATGTGGGCAACAGCCTGGGCAATAATTTTATCCGCTGCATGACCTCGGACTCCGCAGGGGTGATCTGGCTGGGCACCGGCAACGGGCTCTATTCTTTTGATCCCATTACAGAACAGTTCCGGTTCATAGACGGAACGGGAGAGCTGGACATTACGCGTATCCAGGTGGACCGCCCCGGCAATATCTGGTTTACCCAGGGCTTTAACCTGTACCGGTACAACAGTCAATTGCGCAAGCTGCAGGACCATTTCAGCGGCATCCGCTATACTGATGTGGCCAGTATCTGCGCTACCACGGATGGCAGTATCGCCACCGGCAGCCAGCAGGGCCGCCTGCGGATACACCAGGAAGCTACTGACCGTTTCACTGTTGACGAGGTGATCCTGACCTTTCCCAGCCAGCTGAACTCTAACTGGATCTCCCAGTTGTTCCCCCTCTCTGACCATGCCTTCCTGGTGGGCACCATGAGCAGCGGCCTGCTGATGTACGATGCCAGGACCCGGCAGACCACGGAGCTGATAGCGCGGAACAGGAACAATACCAGTATTTATGTGCGGGATATTATCCGGTACCGGGAACAGGAGTTCTGGATCGCCAGTGAATCCGGCATTTACATCCTTGACCTAAACAGCCGGCAATGGGAGCAGCTCAGCAAGGAAACCACAGACCCTTACTCTCTCTCCGATAATGCTATCTATACCCTGCTCAGGGACAATGAAGGCGGTATCTGGGCAGGCAGCTATTTTGGCGGTATTAATTATTATGCGCCTGAATACGGCTGGTTCACCAAATACTACTCCGGCGCCAGGCCCGGTATGCTCAATGGGAACGCCGTCCGGGAGATCTGCCAGGACAGGTATGGATCTTTATGGATCGGCACAGAAGACGCCGGGCTCAACAGGCTGGACCCGGAAACAGGTCAGTTCACTCATTTTTATCCCAATGGTCAGCCCGGCAGCTTATCCTACACCAATATCCAGGGCCTGCTGGCCGATAGCAACCGGCTCTGGATCGGCACTTTTGAACATGGAGTGGAAAGAATGGATATCCCCTCCGGCAAAGTAGTACGCCGCTATACTTTTGAGAACGGTTCCGGGCTCAGCAACAATTTTGTGGTATCCATCCACCGGACCAGGTCCGGCATTTTATACCTGGCCACTGTGACCGGGCTGTTCAGGTACCTGGATGCCGCAGACCGGTTTGAACTGGTGGAGGGGCTGCCTGCCATTTTTTACGGCTGCCTGTCGGAAGACCGCCAGGGCAATATCTGGCTGGGCAGCGTAGGCTGGGGTATTTATCAGCTGCCGGCGGACGGCGGCAAACCCATCCATTATAAATATGATCCGCAGCAACCCACAGCCGGTCCCAGCCACAATACTATCAATCATATTTTTGAAGACAGTCAGGGTATCATCTGGATTGCCACGGATGGCGGCGGCCTGAGCAGCCTGGACCTCCGGCAGCAAAAATTCAAGCACTATGGGATGGCCGACGGCCTGCCCGCCAATTATATCTTTAATGTGGAAGAGGATATGCTGGGCAGGCTCTGGATCAGCAGCTCCAAAGGGCTGACCTGCTTCCAGCCAGGCAGGCAGGAGATGATCACTTTCACTACTGCTTCCGGTCTGCTGAGCGATCAGTTCAACTACAATTCCTCCTTTGCCGGAAAGGACGGCACCCTGTATTTCGGCAGCGCCAGGGGACTTATCAGTTTTCACCCGGAAGCTATCCAGCTGCAGCGGAAGGCGCCCAGGGCCTACTTCACCGGCCTGCAGGTCATGAACCAGGAAGTGCCGGTGGGAGTGAAAGGTTCACCCCTGCAACAGTCCGTGACCTATACCCGGCAGATCAGCTTGCCGCATGACCAGGCCAGCTTCAGCCTGGATTTTACAGCACTTAACCTAACCACTCCCGGCATCACGGAATATGCTTACCGGATGCAGGGGCTGGAGGATGAATGGACGCACCTGAAGACCAACCGCAAAGTATATTTCACCAACCTGTCGCCCGGCACTTACACCTTCCAGGTGAAAGCCAGCCTGGCCGGCAGCGATGATTCCGGGGAACCTGCGTCCCTGACCATCACTATCCTGCCGCCGTTTTATGCCAGCCCCTGGGCTTATTGCGTCTATACGCTGGCGGGAGCTGCCTTACTGTTCTTCCTGTTCCGCAACTATCACCGCAGGGAGCAGGAGAAGAACCGGCGCAGGCTGGAAAAGCTTTCCTTCGAAAAAGAGAAAGATATCTACCAAGCCAAGATCGATTTCTTCACCAATGTGACCCATGAGATCCGGACACCCCTCACCCTGATCAAAGCCCCGCTGGAAGTGGCCCGCCGGTCGGATGAGCTGCCCGAGATCCGCAGGAACCTGGCGGTGATGGAAAAAAGTACTGATCGCCTCCTGCAGCTGACCAACCAGCTGCTGGACTTCAGGAAGGTGGAAACAAAAGGATTGCAGCTGGAGTTTGTAAAGACCAATATCAGCCTGCTGACCAGCGAGATCTGCGATCGTTTCCGGCCCGTCGCTGCCGAAAAAAACCTGCAATTATCTTTTGAATATGGGGACGAACCTATTCAGGCCTATGTGGACCCCGAAGCGCTGACCAAGATCATCAGTAACCTGCTCACCAATGGTATCAAATACGGCCACCAGTTTATCCGGCTCCAGCTGGACCGCCAGAATAATTGTTTCCTGCTCAGTGTATACAATGACGGCGTACTGATCCCAGACGACCATCACCAGAAGATATTTGAGCCCTTTTTCCGGATGCCGAATACCGGACAACAGCCAGGCACAGGCCTGGGCCTGCCGCTGGCACGCTCCCTCGCGGAACTGCACAGCGGCAGCCTGCAACTGCGGCCCGGCGATGGCAGCACCAACTGCTTTGAACTGCTCATCCCCCTCAGGCCGGCCCAGGAAACACTGCCGGAAGAAGAGGTTGCTGCAGATGCCGCAGAAGAGCAGCAGGGCAGGGCAGATATCCTGGTAGTAGAGGACAACGCCGAGGTCCGGCAGTTCCTGCTGCGGGAACTGGGGAAACAATATACTATCCGTACCGCAGCCAGCGGAACAGAAGCTCTGCAGGTCCTGGGCAGTGCAAGTATCAGCCTTATCATCAGTGATGTGATGATGCCCGGTATGGATGGCTTTGAACTTTGCGCCGGCATCAAGAACAACCTGGAGTACAGTCATATCCCGGTGATCCTGCTCACTGCCAAAAACACGCTGCAATCAAGGATAGAAGGGCTTAGCTCCGGCGCAGACGCCTATATTGAAAAACCGTTCTCTCCTGAACACCTGCTGGTGCAGGTGGCCACGCTGCTCAGGAACCGGGAGATAGTGCGGGAACATTTTGCGCATACGCCAGCCGTTCACCTGAAGTCCATGGCCAATACACAGGCCGATGAGGATTTCCTGGAGCGGTTGAATACCGTGATCCTGGAGCACCTGGACAACAGTGAGCTGGATGTACAGCAGCTGGCGGAACTGCTCAACATGAGCCGGCCTACCTTGTATCGCAAGATCAAGTCCATTTCCAACCTGTCTCCCAATGAGATCATCAATATCACGCGCCTGAAGAAGGCGGCTATCCTGCTGGCAGAAGGCCGGTACAAGATCTACGAGATAGCGGAAATGGTAGGTTATAATTCCCAGGCCTATTTTGGAAAGAACTTCCAGAAACAGTTTGGTATGTCGCCCACGGAATATGTAAACAGTCTGAAAAGATAATCTGACCATTCAGTGATAAACAGGTCGCTGGCATCTGATATCCCTTATTTTTACGGCCACAAATCATTTAGCCATGCATGTAAAGCAATTCCTGGGCACAGTCACTCTGTTCCTGTCATCCATGTTCTGTGTTGGTCAATCCACTGCCGCCAAACCATTCCGGGAGGGCGCTATCAAAGTTGATATCACTACCCCCGGCAGCCTGATTGGCGGATTGCTACAACAGGTGGATCCCACAAAAGGCAATACCCAGCAACAGCTGATGGAGCTTAGCGCCGGACTCAGTGAGGCCGACCGTAAGCGGTTCCAGAAAGAAGCAGAAGAAACAGGCATCCTGCTCCTGGCCATTGTCAACCTGCCGCTGAAAAGCATGATCTATTGCAAAGGTGAAAATTCCACTGCCAAATTCGACGCCCTCAACTACCATGGAGAGAACACGGTAGATATGACAAAGAAAGAGGGAAAGATGTACATGAAAGCCAGCGCCGGTACAGAACAGGTGAATATCCTGTATACAGGCGAGAACCTGTACCGCATGTCGGCCACTGTCCTCAACAACGAAGACTATACTATTACCCGTACAGCAGAAACCATTACCGTTGCAGGCTATCCCTGCACCAAAGCTGTTTATACCCTGAAAGGAGCACCCGCAGGCGGACCCGATCGTGCCAGCATGGTTGGCGTTGATCCCAAACCCTACCAGGTAGAAGTATGGACATCCACGCTGATGCCCGGATCCCTTAATTTCATGCACCCCCTCTATATTGAAGAGAACGCCGGCATTATGAAACTGCTGGTACAGTTTGACAGGAAAACACCTTTCAAACTATTGTACCAGTTCAGCCAGGTGGAAAGCAGGGCTGTTACTACTGCGGAAATGGCCATCCAGGAACCTGGCCCCGTATATGACTATGAAAAAGACATGATGACCATTGCAGGCAAGCTCCTGAAGATCACATTTGGCGGCGGCATGCAGTCTGAGAGCGGGGAAGAAGAGAACTAAGCGGGGCTGAAGCACTACATCTCACGCCAGTTGCGGTTCTTACCCAATCCTTAACTGTGCAGATTATCATCATATTGGTCAGCTGTGCTACAAATAGCGCGGCATTTGAAGGGAATAGCCAGGCTATTCCCTTTTTGCATGGCTGGCATCATATTTTGGCAAAAATCAGAAACCACGGATGGCATTGATGGTAATGGCTGGAGCCGTTTAGCACAAATATTCTCTTATCATAAAAACTGAACACCATGAGAAACTTATTTTTAATTGCGGCCCTTACGGTGGCCAGCACCTGCCAGGTGTTTGCGCAGGACAAAGACAATAAGGTAAAAAACAGAGATGTGCCTGAAGCAGTCCGCGCATCCTTCGACAACAACTTTGACAATACCACCAATCTCGACTGGAGGATGAAGGACGGGAACTATAAAGCCATGTTCCAGGTAGATCTCAGAGAACATATGGCCGAGTTCAACAGCAGTGGAGAACTGCTTTCCAAAGGCCAGAAGATTGAAAGAAGCGAAATGCCCACCAATATCACTGACGCCGTGAAAACCGGGTATGCCGGCGATAAGATTAATGAGGTATACCGGATAGAAAAAGAAGGGCAGATACAGTATATGGTAAAACTCAATGGCAATCCAAAGAAGAAGATCATCTATGACAGCAATGGTACTATAGTGAAGGACAAAATTCATAAAAAGCAATAAAGACCATTGCTGTTAAACCTGTATCGGATAACCTGGCCCTTCTGATGGAGGGCCAGGTTCTTTTTATAGCAACATCAGCCACAATGGCCTACGCAATTCATTCAGTCTTAGCTATTCCGGTGGCCCCAAATTTGAACCGGTATTGGTAAATAAACCGCCATGACACAGAAAAAAGACACCGATAAGCAAGTTCCTCCGCCCCCGCCCCCAAAAGAGACGGACCCGCAGGAACACATGAAAGGCCCCCTGTCTTCCACCATGCAAGGCATTAAAGAGGAAGCAGAGACCAACGACCAGGACCGCTCCCATGATGAAAACTCCGCTATGCAGGGAGATACAGAAAACAAAAAGCGGAACAACACAGACGACGAAGAATAATGATCATCCGTTGAACCATAAAAAAGGGCCGTATCAAATAGGATACGGCCCTTTTTAACTGCAAAAAACCAAAGTTTACAAGGCGTCGGAAGCGTGGTTCATTTCTTTCCTGGCTTCCCTGTTGGCCTTGCGTATATACTTACGAATTTTTTCATGTGTTTCTCCTGCTGCATCCGCCACATCATGGGCGATACTGGCTGTCCGGTTACGGTTGCGCATCCACAAGAATACGCCTGCTACGGCTGCACCGGCCACTACTGCTGTTAACCATGTATTCTTCATAACAATGTCTTTTAGTTACCGGGTATACTACAAGGTATATGCCCGTCTCCTGCAACCTGAATTTGGGTAAAATCTTCCTCGTCCCAGCTAATGGCTGCAAGCCTTTGCCCATGCAGGGTCCTGTAAGGCGGAAAGCCCTAACTTAGGGGGCAAAGCAAAGCTGTCATGAAATCAACTTTTGCAGACAGGGTCAATCATTTCAACAAAACACTGCATTTCACCGGCTCCTTACCCGGCGGCATCCGGATGATGAACCCTTTTATGGACCCGCAGGTTTACCAGACAGCGGCTGCTTTCTACAATAAATATTATCATGATAACCAACAGCGGCGCCTGATCCTGGGGATAAACCCTGGCAGATTGGGCGCTGGCGCAACGGGTGTCCCCTTTACTGATCCAAAGCGGCTCACCAGCCTATGCGGCCTGCCCTATGAAGGCAAACTGCTGCATGAACCTTCCTCCGTGTTTGTGTACGAGATGATCACCGCCTTTGGAGGCATCCGGGAATTCTATGCTCAATATTATATCCATTCCGTTTGCCCGCTCGGACTGGTGATCAAGGACGAAAAAGGAAAAGAGAAGAATTACAATTACTACGATAGCAAACCCCTGCAGGAATCCTTACAGGAATTTATTGAATGGAATATCCGGCTGCAGCTGGATATGGGTTGCGCCACTGATACCTGCTTCTGCCTGGGTACCGGTAAAAACTACCAGTACCTGTCAGCCCTTAACGAGCGCAAAAAATATTTTGGCCGGCTCATACCGCTGGAACATCCCCGCTTCATTGTGCAATACAAAAGCAGGGACAAGGAAAAATACATTACAGATTACCTGCGGAAACTGCAATCGTAAGCTATCGCCAGCTTAAGCCATCCAACCGCGGTAAGCCTTCTTACAGGTAACAGGACCTCCATGCAGCACCATGAAAACTATACAACAATTGTTACCGGCTTTGTGGAAAGATCACCTCGAACCATACACTAGGTATGGTCCGGCGCCGCTTTGCGTGGCCTGTAATACCCGCTGGCACAGGCTTTGCCCAGATGGAGGAAACGATCTTAACCATAAAAAATATTGAATTATGCCAGCAGCAAAAAGCAAATCCCGCACACAGCAAAAGAGATCCGGTATGACTGCCGGCGCGGGCAAGGGAAATACCCAATTGGAAAAATACTTTATGGACGCCCTGAAAGATATCTACTGGGCCGAGAAACACCTGCTGAAAGCACTGCCTAAAATGCAGCGGGCAGCCACTACCGCCGAGCTGAAAAGCGCCATTGAAGAACATACTAC
The DNA here is from genome assembly GCA_029202545.1 of Candidatus Pseudobacter hemicellulosilyticus. Lineage (GTDB taxonomy): Bacteria > Bacteroidota > Bacteroidia > Chitinophagales > Chitinophagaceae > Pseudobacter > Pseudobacter hemicellulosilyticus. Next base: position 1,475,978 of record CP119311.1, on the reverse strand, counting down.
GCAGACCGGAGAGCATGTAAGCCGCCTGGAACAGGTATTTGAAGCATTGGGCAAAAGAGCGCAGGGCAAGAAATGTGACGCCATGGAAGGCCTGGTAAAAGAGGGCGAAAGTATTGTGGAAGAAACAGAAAAAGGCTCCATGACCCGCGACGTGGGTATCATCATGGCCGCCCAGAAAATAGAACACTATGAAATTGCCACTTATGGCGGCCTGGTACAACTGGCCACCACCATGGGCAATAACAAAGTAGCTGATCTGCTCAGCCAGACACTGGAAGAAGAAAAGGAAACCGATATCAACCTCACCACCATCGCTGAAAATGATATCAACTGGCAGGCCGAACAGGAGGATGAAGACATGGAAGAAGAATAAACTGCGGTTATACCTATTCAGCAGCAACGTAAAAGAGCCGGATCTTACCGGCTCTTTTATTTTATAGGGCTTTTTCTGACCGGTCATCCGGTAATCCATTACCCCATTCATATCCGTTACTATCTATCCATAAACTTAAGTTCTCATTCTGGTAACACCTGGTTAATACAGACTATCGATATTTGCGGCATCAAATAACCGAAAATCATCAGGCATGAAACGTCTTATCCTGTTAGCCACTCTATTTTGTTCTTTACACACATTTGCACAGGACCAATTAGCCAGCAACCTGCATGTAAGACGCACGGTTGTTGAGCCGGCATCTTTCAGCATGGAACTCACCGCCGACACTGCTGACACCAACACTGCTTTTATTCTTAAGATCGATAATCCCAACCGGAAAAAGCTGAACATCTGGATCCGTCATTCCCACCTGGGCACTGCTATGGACACTACAGTAAGTGCAACCACTTATTCCTGCCGTTATCATTTTGACCATGCCGATGATGGCAAATACCTGATAACAGTAGCCAATGGGAAAGAAAAGATCACCCGTGAAGTACAGCTGAATACCGTGATGGTGGTGAATCGCAATGTAACGGTACTGTAACTGCAGTCCTGCAACTTTGCTCCAAATTATCAGCCTTCGCCTTTGGGCGGAGGCTTTTTTATTGCTAAAACTTTCAAATCCTTTAATTTAGATATACAGTTCCGTTATCTACCGTTAAACAGTACAGCCTAACCAACTACCTAATACAGAAAAATTATCCTATGGCTTCAATGCAAGGCGCTGTTACCTTCGATGCACAGGCATACAACTTTACCAGGGTTGTTAACGAGGTAACAGATTACGCCATCGTACTGCTTGATCCCACCGGCCATATTCAAAGCTGGAATGCGGGAGCAGCAAGGATCACAGGCTACCAGTCCAATGAGATCATTGGCGCCCATTTCCGGGGTATGTATACCAGCGAGGACCTGGAGAAAGAGGTACCCATTACCGCACTGGAAGAAGCGCGGCAGGGGGGTAAGTCCAGGCATGAAGGCTGGCATATCCGCAAAGATGGCTCCCGCTTCTGGGGTAATATTGAGATCACAGCTCTCCATGACGACCACCGTAACGTGATCGGCTTTGTAAAGATCTGCCGCGATTATACAGACCGCAAGCTGGCGGAAGATGAACTGCAATCACACGCACAGAAACTGGAAAAGCTGGAAGATAAGTTCCGGAGCCTGCTGGAGTCCGCTCCTGACGCCATGGTAATTGTGGATGAAACCGGGGTGATCCAGCTGGTCAACGCTCAAACGGAAAGCATGTTTGGGTATAGCCGGGAAGATCTTATCGGGAAAACAGTAGAACTGCTGATGCCTGACCGCTATGAAAAAGCCCATTATGGCCACCGCTATCATTTTTTTACCAGCCCCAAAGTACGGCAGATGGGAGAAGGCTTTGAGCTGTTCGGTAAAAAAAGCAGCGGGCAGGAGTTCCCGGTAGAGATCAGTCTCAGTCCGCTGGAGACCGACGAAGGCCGCCTGGTCTCCGCCGCCATCCGCGATATCACCAACCGCAAAAAAGCCGAAGAAAAATTCCGCAACCTGCTGGAAGCTGCCCCTGACGCTATCATCATTGTAAACGATAAAGGCGTGATCCAGCTGGTGAATGTCCAGACCGAAAAACTATTCGGCTATCACCGCTCGGAGATCATAGGTAAAAGGATAGAGATGCTGATGCCCGAAAGATACCAGGGCAGCCACCAGGATCACCGAACCAATTATTTCGGAAGACCCAAGGTAAGACAGATGGGTAGCGGCCTGGAGCTGTTTGGCAAAAGAAAGAACGGAGAAGAGTTCCCGCTGGAGATCAGCCTGAGCCCACTGGAAACAGAAGAAGGCATGCTGGTCAGCTCCGCCATCCGGGATATCTCCGAGAAAAAAAGACTGGAGAACGAGATCCGCGAAGCCAATATCAACCTTGAAAAGAAAGTTCAGCAGAGGACCATGGAGCTGGAAGTGAAAAATAAAGAGCTGGCCCAGTTTGCCTATGTAGCCTCCCATGACCTGCAGGAACCCCTGCGTACCACCTCCAGCTTTGTAGAACTGCTGCGGGAAAAATGTTACGGCAGGCTGGACGGGGAAGCAGACCAGTTCATTGATTATATTATCCAGGCTTCCGACCGGATGCGCACCCTCATTAACGACCTGCTGGAATACAGCCGCATTGGCCGTAAGACCTCCCTGCAGATAGTAAACTGCCAGACTATCCTGTCCGAGGTAATGGCAGACCTGGACAACTCCATCAAAGAGCAGGAAGCCGTCATCACCAGTACCGAGCTGCCCGTGATCAATGGCTATGCCACCGAACTGAAGCAGCTTTTCCAGAACCTGATCAGCAACTCGGTCAAATTCCGTAACAAGAACAGCCCGCCGCAGATACATATCCGCGCGCATAAGAAGGATGAGTACTGGGAGTTTGCCGTGCAGGACAATGGGATCGGCATTGAAGCTAAACACAAGGACCGGATCTTTGTCATTTTCCAGCGGCTGCATACCCGGACGGAATACGAAGGCTCCGGCATCGGCCTCTCCCACTGCAAGAAGATCGTTGAACTGCATGGCGGCAGGATCTGGGTAGAATCCAGGCCCGGTGAGGGCAGCACTTTTTATTTTACCATCCACGCATTCTGATAAGGCATGGATCAACCTTTACGCTGTATCCTCCTGATTGATGATGATGAACCTACCAACTACCTGAACAATCGTATCATCACCCGCGCCCGCTGCGCTCAACAGGTAGAAGTGGTACAGGGCGGTCAGTCCGCCCTGCAATACCTTTGCGGCTGCAGGGAATTTGGCGCCACCAGCCCAGATCCCAACCGGCTGCCGGAACTGATCCTCCTGGATATCAATATGCCCGCTATGGATGGCTGGGAATTCCTGGAAAAATACCGTGAACTGCCCCGTACCAGCCCCATTGACAGCATCATGATCATGCTGACCACCTCCCTGAACCCGGACGATAATAGCCGCGCCCAGCAAACACCCGAAATTGCCAGCTATGAATCCAAGCCCTTCACCGATGAAATGCTGGCCAGGATACTCTCACGCCATTTCAGTCCCAACCGGTCCTAAACCACCCCAAGCCCCGCTGCCAGTCGCCTGCTCCCCCGACCACCCGTGTAGGGTATTGCCCTTTTAGCCGACAGCGCTTTTTCCTTGCGCCAGCCTTAGTATTTTCGCAGTACCGGCTTTACCCCGCTTGCCGGCAACAGCGGCCTGATCCTTCGGGCCTGACATTTTTTTTGTACTTTCTATTTTAAAACACACCAATAAACGTTCACCCATGAGGAAATTTTTCTGTTTATTGCTTACTGCTTTTCCTGTCCTGTCTGCTATGACCCAGGAAGCAAGACTGCTCCGGTTCCCTGCCGTTCACGGCAACCAGGTGGTCTTTTCCTATGCCGGCGACCTGTACAGCGTAGCCCGGAGCGGCGGCACCGCCCGCAAGCTCACCAGCCATCCTGGTTATGAAACCTTTCCCCGCTTCAGCCATGATGGCAAACAGATTGCCTTCACCGCACAATACGATGGCAATACCGAAGTATTCCTGATGCCGGCCACTGGCGGAGTTCCCAAACGCATTACCTATACCGCCGCTATCAACCGGACTGATGTGGCAGATCGCATGGGTCCCAATAACGTGGTGATGGGCTGGACCAATGACGATAAGCAGATCATCTTCCGCGGCCGCAGTTCTTCTTTCAATGCTTTCAAAGGGCAGCTGTTCAAAGCGCCTGTCAGTGGTGATCTCCCCGAGACCATGCCCTTTTCCGTAGCCAGCTGGTGCAGCTACAATGCAGATGGCTCCAAACTGGCCATGAACCGCGTGTTCAGGGAGTTCAGGACCTGGAAGCACTATAAAGGTGGTATGGCCGATGATATCTGGATCTATGACGTAAAATCCGGTGCATCGGAAAATATCACCAATAATCCGGCCCAGGATATCTTCCCCATGTATTACCAGCAAAAGGTCTATTTCCTCAGTGACAGGGACCGGACCATGAACCTGTTTGAATACGATACACAGACCAGACAGACGCGCAAGGTCACCAGCTTCACCGAATACGATTGCAAATTCCCTTCCCTCGGGAATGATGCCATCGCTTTTGAAAATGGTGGGTATATCTATCTCTATAACCTGGCCAGCGGCAATACCGAAAAGCTGACCATCCAGTTTTCAGAAGACCTGCTCTCCGGCAGGACCAAACAGGTGGACGCCAGCAAATTCATCAATGATTTTGCCATTGCGCCCGATGGCAAACGCGCCGTATTCAGCGCCCGTGGCGATGTATTTACCGTTCCGGAAAAAAGCGGCGTTACCCGCAACCTCACCAGCAGCAGCAATGCCCATGACCGCAGTGTAGCCTGGAGCCCCGACGGAAAATGGATCAGCTATATCAGCGACCGTAGCGGAGAAGATGAGTTATATATACAGCAGCAGGACGGCGCCACTCCTGCCCGGCAGCTCACCAAAGGCGGCGGCAGCTATAAGTTTTCCCCTGGCTGGAGCCCGGACAGTAAATGGATCCTCCTGGCGGATCGCGCACAGGATCTGTATTATATCAATGTTGAATCCGGCGCCAGGACACTGGTGACCCATTCTGACAGCCGCGAGTACAATGATTATACCTGGGGGCCCGACAGCAAATGGATCGCTTATACACAACCCGGCAATGCCCGCGAGTTCAGCACCGTCAAGCTGTTCAATATTGAAACCAAACAGCGGATCACCGTTACTGATTCCTGGTATGACAGCGGCCGCCCCAGCTTCAGCCCGGATGGCAAATTCCTGTATTTTGTTTCTGAACGCGACTTCAACCCCATTTACAGTTATACCGAATGGAACCATGCTTATGTGGATATGAGCAAGCCCTACCTGGTCCGGCTGGCCGCCGCCACCCGCTCGCCCTTCCAGTATGAGAATGACGAGGTCAGCATCCAGTCGGATTCCAGCGCAACGCCCAAAACCGCCAATAAGAATACGCCAGCCGCCACACCGGCGCCTGCCGGTAATAAAGTAAGCATAGTGGTGGATGAGACCGGCCTCGCAGACCGGATTGAAAGCCTGCCCGTTTCTCCCGGCAACTATTACAACCTGGTAGCTACAGAAGACGGCCTGTATTATGCAGCCACCGCTATGGGCAGCCCCGGCTCCTTCAAGTACTTTGACCTGAAAGAGAAAAAGGAAACCGAATCCGGCAACTTCTTCTCCTATGATTTCAGTCCCAACCGCAAAAAGATCCTGATCCGCAAAGGCAGCGATTATTTTATTGAAAACGCCGGCAGCAAAATTGACCCGAAGAACAGGATCAGCCTCGATGGCCTGAAGATCAATGCCGACCTGCACGCAGAATGGCAGCAGATCTTTGATGAAAGCTGGCGGCAGATGCGCGATTATTTTTACGATCCCAATATGCACGGCGTGAACTGGAAAGCTATGCACGACAGGTACGCCGTTCTGCTCCCTTATGTCAATCACCGCAATGACCTCACCTATATCATTGGTGAAATGATCGGTGAGCTGAACGTAGGCCATGCCTATGTCAATAGTGGTGACCGCCCCGCCGTGGACCAGATAAAAACCGGTATGCTGGGCGCCATCTTCTCCCGTGACAAAAGCGGTTATTACCGCGTGGACTCCATCCTGTCCGGTCAGAGCTGGGACAAAACACTGGTATCTCCCCTGCGCCAGCCCGGTATCCAGGTGAAAAAAGGCGACTTCATCATCGCCCTCAATGGCACCGATCTTAAAACTGTATCCAATATCTATGAACTGCTGGTAGGCAAAGCCGATCAGCTGGTTGAGCTGACCGCCAACAGCACAGCCTCGGCCAGTGGCGCTAAAAAATATATTGTGAAGCCCATTGCCGATGAATCCGGTCTGTACTACCATGAATGGGTACAGCAGAATATCCGGAAAGTGACCCAGGCCTCCGGTGGCAGGATCGGTTACCTGCATATACCGGACATGGGTCCTGACGGACTCAACCAGTTTGCCCGCTACTTCTATCCGCAGCTGGACAAACAAGCCCTCATCATTGACGACCGTGGCAATGGTGGTGGTAATGTTTCACCCATGATCATTGAGCGCCTGCGCCGGGAAGTAGGCCTGGGTACAATGATGCGGAACGGCAAAATATCTTCCGTTAAACCGGATGCACAGATAGGCCCCAAGCTCTGCCTGATTGACCAGTACTCCGCTTCTGACGGGGACCTCTTCCCCTATCAGTTCAAATTCCATAAAATAGGACCACTGCTGGGACAACGTACCTGGGGTGGCGTGGTAGGTATTCGTGGCAGCCTGCCCTTTATTGATGGAGGCGATATGCGCAAACCCGAGTTTGCCCATTTTGCAGCCGATGGCTCCCGCTTCATCATTGAAGGCGAAGGCGTGACCCCGGATATTGAAGTGGTGAATGACCCGCACCAGGAATGGATAGGCAATGATCAGCAGCTGACCCGGGCTATTGAAGAACTGCTGAAACAGCTGCAGCAACCTGGCCCCAAAGGTGTACCGGCTATCCCGGCCTTCCCGGATAAATCAAAATAGTGTTTTTTTATTCCATCGGTCCATACAATAGCCATGCCCTGATATCCGGTGGCCATTTAATGGACTGCGGCCTATCTTCCCAAATAAAAAAACAGCCGGTCTTTACGACCAGCTGTTTTTTATCAGCATATGGTATACAAAATCTGCCAGGAAGCTGCGGGGAAAATGTCAGCCGGCCATGTGGCTAATTGCCCGCTGCTTTTTTACCTGGCCTCCTGCAATCACCGGACAGCTCAGGAATCTGATTTCGCTGTTTCAATCATATAATCCATTTCCTCCTGGAAGGCTTCGTCCTTTTTGCTGAAACCTACCTGCCTGAACCGCACCAGCCCCTGCCGGTCAATAATGATCTTGGTGGGAATGCCTTTGATATTAAATCCTGCAGCTACCTTATTGGATTTGGTAGCCTCATCCTTCAGGTCCATCAGCACCTGGAAAGTATATTGCTTATCCTTGATAAAATCTGCCGCGTCCTTTACAGGGTTCTCATTCTTTTCAAAGGTATGAACGAAGAAAAAAGCCACATCCTTGTCCTTACTGTATTTGTTAACGGACCGCTGCATATCCGGGAAAGAGGCTTTACAGGGCGCACACCAGGTAGCCCAGAAATCCAGTATCACTACTTTTCCTTTATAGTCCGCCAGCGAAACCGTTTTGCCATTCAGGTCCTTCAGGACAAAATCATACGCCATATCAGAGCCAGTCTGGGCCTTCATTTCCTGGCGCAGGGTATTTTTTGAAATGGCTTTCAGCGAATCTGCAAAAGCAGTGAACCCTGACTCCCCGCCATATACCGCCAGGTACGCGTTTTTCAATTCCTCCCGGACCAGGGTAGAAGCAGCGCCGCCGGCCACACTGGCTGCCATGCCCGGTAATGCAGCTTTGTACAGCTTAGTCCCTACCTGTAAATTCAGGAAGATCTCTCTCAGTTCCTTGTCTGCACTGTTGCCATGCTCCAGGGCCATAGCGGCATAGCCGTATCCTTCCTGGTATTTTTTATTCTTCAGCAGTACATTGGCCAGGGCTTTTACATAGTCAAAATATTCCCGCGCAGTATCCTGGCCCCTGCGTTCCATATCCGTCACTGATCTCCTGATCAGGGTTTCCGCGGCAGGGTATTTGCCAACCCCCATCAGTTCCCGGCAACCATAGGAGTACGCCCTGGTGCGGTATACGGTATCGGTGATCTTCTCTATCCATTGCCGCACTTTGGCAGTGTCTTCATTCACAAAAGAATTGGCCACATAATATTTGGCAAAGTCGAAGAACCGGTGTCCTTTCAAGGCCTGGATGTTCCCAAACCTTTTGAAAAAAGCCGCATAGTTCTTTTCGTTGGCCGGCCCGTTCTGTTCGTCATAGATAACGCCTAATGCATTTCCAAATGCAGCCTCACCGTTGGGAAAGCGCTTTTCCGCCATCTTTTCCAATGCCTCCACTTTAGGTCCATTCATGGTGTACCGATAATAGCTGGACAATAACAGCAGGTCTTTTTCTTCTTTGCTGTTTTCCAGCTGCTGTAGTTTCTGCTGCAGCAGCACGGAGTCTTTCTGATCTACCAGTTCTGCCAGCGGTCCTGATACTCTTGGGCGCTGTGCTACAGCAGTAAGCTGCAGCAGGGCCAGTCCGCCAATGGCCAGGCATTTTGTCAATAATTGCATACGTATTTTTTTGTTTGTCATGGACAATGATTACTGTATTTTATAGGACATGTCGCCCACCTTACCACCTACTATCCAGGTAGCCAGCGGGGTGGCGCCTAACTCACCACTGGTGATATTGGCGGACAGCAGGTATACTTTTCCCTGCTGCTGACCTTCATTCCAGGTAGCTACATACATGAACTTACTGTCGTTGGCAGTAGGCGCGCCCACACCGAAAGTGCCATGCCCTTTAAACAGCTTCATGCAGGTGATCTCTTCCCCGGCAGGCGCTGTAAAACCCACTACAGGCGTAGTGATACTGTTACCGGCTGAGTTCACCTGGTAATTGTACACTTTGGAAGAAGTGCCATAAAAAGCGGCAGGACCGAGGTTGCCAACGGCATAGAAGCGGGCATCCTGTATATCCGGCGCGGATGAAATATCAATAGCGGCCACATCAGGTGAAGCAGGCGCCTGGAAATTGATCACATAGAGATAGCGGCCCGCGCCGTCAGGATCTCTGAAGATGGCATATTTATAAGGATCCACGGGATTGTCATTCTGGCCAAATCCTCTTTCAATGAACAGCAGTTCCTTTCCGATATTGTTCAGGTTGAAACGGGCGCTGCCACTGGCATTGGTGAATGTGGTGGCCTGGCTGGTCTGCTGTTCAATTATAATGAAGCGCCGGTTCAGCTGGTCATAGAAACCACCCTGCTTGGCATATTGCTGATACACGAAGGGAGCAGCGCGATAGCCTTTGGCATCTACGGTGACCTTACCGATCAGGCTGTTCTCAGAAGCCCAGTATACATCACCATTATTGACCAGGATACCCTGGTTGAAACTTCCCAGCCAGAAGGCTTCCGGTTTAACAACGGCCGGCGGGTTGTTAAGCAGAAAGATCTGAGAAAAATTTTGGGCGAACGCAAAGTCCGTGTTCTGCACTTTTACGCCCGTGGTATTGGTAAACAGGTACCCCAGTCCTGTAGTGACATACAGCACGGAAACCGGCTTGCCGGGCAGGGCTGCACCGTTCCTGCCGGAGTAGATATTGCGCAATACCACATCCGGTGACCCGGTCATGAACAGGGCCGAGCGGATCAGGTCCACATCTGTATTGCCCTCCGCATTTTCATAAGCCACCATCCAGCCGGAAGGCGTAGCAGAGGTCACCACTACCGTATACTGCATCAGCGCCTTGAGGCCGGTGCGGTCCGTAGCTTCATATTCCACGGTATAGGTGCCCGGCGGCCGGGTGATCACCGTATCCACCACTGCACGTTTCGACAGGGTATCAAACGCATTGTTGGCGGCATATAAACGCCAGAGATGCGTCAGCTGGCTGACATCGCCCTCATAGACCACTGCCGGTTCAATATGCAGCTTGTCCTGGCTCTGGTAAACTTCAAACCTGGTCTGTTTGCCAACAGTGTCCACATACAGTGCAGGGACCGTTGTATAACTATAGTTCCCTTTGTCCTTCAGGCAGCTGGCCAGGAGCACCAGCAGGGAAAGGGAGTAGCATATATAAGAGATTCGCTTCATGGTCATTTTTTTGCTGTTAATAACTCAGTAGGATCAATTGCACTGGCTGCAGATCTTTACCTCCAGGCCATTTTCATCCCGCAAGGGATCATTGGGATGACTGGCATTGTAGTCATTGAGCCAGTCCAGCATGGTGGCGGCAATGGCATAGGTCTGGGAGTAGCCCAGCCCTTCATAGTTGCGGATGCCGGTAACATCAATGATGGCCTGGTGTTTCACGCGGCTCCATCGGCCCACTGCATACAGCATACTGCTGTTCCAGATAGCGGGCTGGGTCAGCACTTCCGTCCACACAATACTGAAGCGGGGACCGGAATAAACCACACTGCCGGTGAAGCGCGGACCAGGCAGGAAATGCTCATTTTCTTTTACTACCAGGGCCAGCTTCACGGCCTGTGCAGTAAGCCGGGAGGACCTTTTGATAGTAACAGGAAATCTGGCACGGAAACTATCAGCCGGTATCACAAAGCTTGCCGGCAGACTGTATTCTTCCGGCAGGGCAGTAGTGCCGGTATCCACCGCAATGCTGAAGCTGCGGTCCTGGCCGGAAAGATTGCCCATGGTCTGGGCCACTACCGTTACCTGCGTATCTGCCAGGGAGGTAGGCCAGATAGCAAAGGTGAACCCGATGGTATCTGTGCGGGCCCCTTCTGCTTCCAGGCCACTGAGCAGCAACCGGGCCTGCGTTTTAAAGCTGGGGTCCTGCTCATTCTTTTCGCAGGCAACCGCCACCAGAGTCAACAGGATGAGAAGGGTATAATAAAAGCGGGAACTTTTCATACATCTGATTTTTTCATTAATAACCAAATTCAAGTTCTGCCGGCGGCAGCGGCAGCACATACCTGGCAGTGGGGAAAGTACCGGTAACACCGGGCACCGTGCCGCTATTGGTACGTTTCAGGTAAAACAGGAACTGACCTTCCGAAGGGAACTCTTTCCAGTATTCTTTCCTGATCTCAGCCTGTATCTGTTCTGCCGTTGCGGTAGCAGCAATGGGCGAACTGATCCCCCTGCTGGCGCGAACAGTGTTGATATAGGTCACCGCCTTTTCCGGATTGGTCTCTTTCAAACATTCCGCAGCGATATAGTACATCTCCGGGATCCGGATCAGCGGCATCTTTTTACCAAAGTCGGCCGGTATACCCACAGGCTGATACAGTTTGCCGAAGAAGGTCTTGGGCTGGGCAATATTGGTCAACTCTCTGATCAGGTATACACGCCGGTAATCAGCAGCGCCTACCGTACTGGTCTCAAACTGTTCTGTGATACGGGAGCTGTTGATGATCAAAGTGGTGGAATAACGGGAAGAATCCAGGATGTCCACATAATTCTGAGCTATGTCATTCATGAAAAGGCCGAAAATATGCTCAGTAGTAAAGACCCTGTCCCGGCTGATCTCACTGGCGGCTACACTGGCCTGGGTGATCCACGGAAATTTGCCGGCTGACACACTGATCAGCTCTTCTGCGGGAGACAATGCATCGGCTGTTTTACCAGCCCAGAGGTTAACCCTTGCCTGCAATGCACGCACTGCATAATAATTGAAGCGCAGCTTGCGGTTCATGAGGTAACCATTATCCCGGTCGGTAGTGATCACTTCTCCCGTATGGATCGGATCATTCTGCAGCAGCGCAGCCGCCTCCTGCAGATCAGCCAGGATGGCGGTCAGCACCTGCTGGTGGGTAGACTTACCCGTAACAGTGGGCGCATAGGTCTTCACGTAAGGAATAGCGGGCAGATCAGCGCCTCCGGCACTGATGGCTGTTCCGAAAAAGCGAAGCAGGTCAAAATGGAGGAAAGCCCGCAGGCCCAGGGCCTCGCCTCTGATGACCCCGTAATTGCCGGTCTTGAATAAGGTGGTGTCCACTTTATCCAGCTCTTCAATGAGCTTATTGACATTGGCGATGGAATTATACTGGAATCTCCACATGGTATCCGTCAGGTTCTGCACATTGGTATTGGTGTACAGTCCCGCACGGGCATCCCGGTAACGCAGGGAGCCGTTGGAAGTGCTGAGTACATACATTCCGCCCAGCACATCGGAGAGACCGAAAGTATATTCCCTTCCGTACTGGCCCGGCCGGCCCATGTTGATATAGATACCATTCAGGGCTTCCTTGAAACCCTGTTCATTGCTGTAGAACTCGATGTCCTCGATCTGTGTTTTAGGCGTTACCTCCACCCATTTCTGGCAGGAAGCAGCCAGCAGCACAGTAAGAGCAGCAAGCAGTATGGTCTGGATTCGATACTTGTTCATGCGTCAGTGTTTTTAGAATGAAGCCTGCAGGGTGAACTGGTAGTTACGGGCAAAAGGATAAGCCGTTCCGCGCTCTACCAGTACGGACGACAATACAAACAGCTCATTCATATTGATCCCGGCCCGCAGCCTGGAAAAACCCCAGGACCTGACCTTCGCAAAGCGATCCAGGTCGTAGGTAATATTGAGCGAAGCGAAATTCAGCTGGTTGTTATCTTCCACAAAGCGGGTGCTCAGCTGGGTAGTAGTGGTGCTGGCCACATCCTTGAAAAAGCTTACATCACCGGCTTTGCGCCAGCGATCCGTCAGCACGCGTTTATCTACATTGCGGTAGATATCTGCATTTTCTACTTTGCTCACCAGGGTGGAATTATACATCTGTCCGCCATACTGAAAGCGGAAGCTGGCATTCACCTGCCAGCCGGCATGCAGGAGGTTGAAACCAAAATTACCGGAGATCTTGGGCAGCAGGTCGCCAGCCACTACCTGGTCGTTGGCATTCCAGGTGTACGTGACGGTACCATCCTGTTTAATATAAACTTCCCTGCCGGTAGCGGGGTCAATGCCTGCGGAGCGTACGGCCCAGATAGCGTTCATAGATTGTCCTTCTGCAAAGCGGACCCTGGGCACAGCAGCTGTTTTATTGGTATCAGCATTATAGCTGCTGATGGCGTCCTGCTGTGAGTTCCAGGCCTTGAGTGCATTGGAGATCTGCTTGATGGTATTCTTGTTGTGCGAGGCCATTACAAAAAGCACCAGCGAGCTTTTTTTGGCGTCGTTGCTGTAGACCTTAACATCAGCCCGCAGATCATACCCTTTGTTCTCCACTTTACCGAGATTGGCCTTGTAGGTATCGAAACCGGCAGAGGGTGGCAGGGTAATATCGGTCACCAGTCCATCCGTGGTGCTGATATAATAATCAAAGCGCAGGTTGATCCTTTTGAAGAGGGATACATCGGCGCCAAAGTTCACATCGCGTTTCCGTTGCCATTTAAGGGCGGCATTGGCCAGTCCTACCAGGTTGGCGCCATTGCCAAAGCTGGAATAGGCGTTTTTCAGGTAGTAGGCGTAAGTGGCCTTGCTGATGGTGGAATTGAAATTCTGTGAACCTGTATAGCCCGTGGTGGCGCGCAGCCGGAGCTGGTCTACCACCCCGGATTTGGAGAAGAAGGCTTCGCGGTGGATATTCCAGCCAATACCGGTAGACCAGAACTGACCCCAGCGATTGTCTTTTCCATACAGGGAAGATTGGGTGGCCCTGTAGGAAACATCAAAGAGATAGCGATCGTCATAAGAGTAGTTGGCTGAAAGGATGCCGCTCATATCCTTCACCGTGCTCTCATAGCCATCGGGTCTGGAGTTCTGCATGTATTGGAGACCCAGGGGCAGGAAGTCGAGCCGGTCGTTGGGAAACCCTTCCATAGTATTTGAGATCAGCTCGGTGGAATTACTGCTATAGTCGCCACCGGCATTGACAGCCAGATAATGCAGGCCTATATTCTTATTATAGTTCAGCATCAGCCTGCCGGCATAAACGTCCAGGTGGCCATCGCCCTTGGTATACCTTCCTTTCCGGGCGGCATTGTCGCCCGAGAATTCGGACGTGGTGAACATGGTATGATCAGCTGGCAGGAAGAGATGGCTTTCATTCAGCTGTTTGGTCAGGCTGAAATTGGCCAGCAGCCGCAGACCCGGCAGCATGCGCCAGTCCAGGCTGAAATTATTGGTAACATCCAGGTAGCGGGAATAATCGGTTACATGGAGGGTACTGTTATAGGCAGGGTTGTACACCGCTTCACTGGCCAGGCCGCCACCGCCGCCCTGCATACGGGAAATGGAATTGACCTGTTTCATGATCCGTCCCTGCTCATCAGCATAAGGCAGGTAGGGGTTCATCCCTGCATATTGTGAAAAGCTTCCCCAGGGAGAGTTATTGGCCCTGTTGCTGGAAATGGTCAGGATATTATTGAAGGCCAGTTTTTTGACCCGGTAGGTGAGATCGATGGCCGCGGTGGTGGTCTTCCTGTCGGAACCTTTCATTACGCCGGCCACATCGTTGTACATGAGGTCTACCCCATAGCGGAAAGATTCATCGCCGCCTTCCATCCGGATAGAATGCCTTTGTCCCCAGGCATTGCGGAGGGGCTTGGAGAGCCAGTCCGTATTGACACCGCTCTGCACCAGGCGAAGCACTTCATCATACTGTTGCTTCAGGGTGTACTGGGAGTTGCCGGAGCTGGCATTACTGTAAATGCCGGCGGCCACTTCTGCTTCCAGTTTTTCCGATGCATTGGTCAGGTTATAGCTGGAGAGATCAGGCGCCTGCAGCGTGATATTGGTATTATAGGAGAAGCGCAGCTTACCGGACTGTGGCCGCATAGTTTCAATGACCACCACGCCATTGGCGGCCCTGGAACCGTAGATGGCTTTTGAGGCGGCGTCTTTCAGCAGCTGAATACTTTTAACACGATAGATATCCAGGTCCAGCACTTTCTGGATGGTGGTCTCAAATCCATCCAGGATAAAGAGCGGCAGGTTGGGATCTGTTGTATATTCTCCGCGCAGGTCCGGCAGGCCGGTCTGGCCACGCAGCTGGATATTGGGTATCGTATTTGGGTCAGAACCCAGGTCAATGTTGTCCAGCACCTGGAAGGCGGGATCCAGGTTACGCAGGCTTTGCAGCACGTTCACACTGCCTACCTTGAGCAATTCTTCGCGGGTAAAACTGATAGTAGCACCTGTAAAGCTGGATGCCTTACGGGTGAACATCCCCGTTACCACGATATCTTTCATAGAGGCATCTGTTATTTCCAGTGAAATGCGCAGGGGCCGCTGGGAGCGTCCCAGCACCACTTCTTTGGGGGCATAACCAACTGATGAAACTACCAGGGTATTGCCTGGCCGGGCATTAATGGAGAACTCGCCTTTCTCGTTGGAGCTGACGCCTTTCTTCTCCCCTTTTACAAGGATACTGGCGCCTGCAATTGGATCCCCTGTTTTAGCATCCACCACCATACCGGAGATCAGCTCAAAGGGATCTGTTTCCGGGGTGCGGGGCGGAGCGTTGGGTTTATCCTGCACAATGATGACTTTACCTACGATCTGGTAGCTGAGGGGCTGATCATCGAAACAGCGGTCCAGGACCTCTTTGAGTGGTGCGTTCTTAACCTCAATGCTGATGGGTTTTGCTGAATGGAGGAGACTGGCCTCTATCCAGAACTGATAGCCGGTCTGGTTTTTGATCCTGGTCAGGACTTTTTCCAGCGGGCTGTTCTTTTCTGATAAACTAAGTGTCTGTGCCAGGCCGGAGGCCGATACCTGGAGCGTTCCGATTAAAAGGAGAAATGCTGTGATTCTCATACACAACAGCGTTTTGGTGAATAGCCGTCTCCCCCCTGGGGGCAGGGCGTTGCTTAAATGCATAACTTTGTTACGTTTAGGTTACAAAATGTGTCGCCATTGGCGATAAGCAGTTTTAACGGCCGGTAATCCGGTTTCTTTACCGGGACCGGCAGGCAGCCTGAACATACTGCCGCTTTGGGTCGCATCCGAAGCGGCTTTTTTTCAGGTAGCCGGAGTTACCAATTTAGTGTTCAATAAAATTAGCTGGCAAGCAACGCGCTGTTCATCTCATCTGCTCTACTGTACTGTCAACACTCCGTTCTCAAAAGAAAAATTGATCTTACTGGAACGCAGGATGGTCAGGATCTCTGAGAGATTGGTGTCCATGGATAAGTTCGACGTAAATGTCTTTTCAGGAACTGCTCCCTGGTATTTTACTTCTATATCATACCAGCGGGCCAGCTGTTTGAGGATAGTTTTCAGGTCGGTCTCTTTAAAACTGAACGACCTGTTCTTCCAGGCTACAGCCTGCTCCGTATCCGCATGCGGGGTATGATGGAGCTTTCCGTCTGGCAGCATTGTGGTCTGACTGCCGGGTTGCATCGGTTGTTGTTGTGATGGGGTGCGTATTGTAACGGCTCCTTCCAGCAAAGTGGTAGCCACCGTTTCGTCCGCATATGCTTTGATGTTGAATTGGGTACCTGTTACTTCCACTTCTCCCATACCGGTCAGCTTCACAATAAAGGGCTGCCGGCTGTTCTTCGTCACTTCAAAATACGCTTCGCCGGTCAGTTCCACCTCCCGGTTCCCTGCCCCGAAGCGGGTGGGATAGCGGATAGCGCTGGCGGCATTGAGCCATACCCTGGTGCCATCGGGCAGCAGCAGCCGGAACTGTCGTCCCTTGGGGGTGGTCATGGTATTAAAAGCCAGCAGTTGAGGCGGCGCCGGTTGCTGACCAGCCTGTGGATCAGCCTGCAGATCATATTGCAGGGTGCCATTTTGCAGCAGCACCTGAGCGCCCTGCTGGGTGGTCAGCACCCCATTGCCCAGGCTGTCCAGCACCAGTTGTGAGCCATCAGCCAGGGTGAGGATAGCGCCATCGGTCCCGGGCAGGGCATCGGTCACAACCACTGGTTGCTGCACCACAGTATCGGTGGCGGGCTGCGGGTTGCCAAACCAGATATAACCTGCTGTACCCAGCACCAGCAGGAAGCTGGCGGCCATCCAATACCGGGCACTCAGCAGGCGACGCCTGCGGGTTGCCGTACCGGAAACGGCGGGCTGGGGTTCTATTGTCTCCACAAGTCTTTCTTCCCTGTCATGGCTCCTTGCCATGGGAAGCGATGTCATGCCGGGCAGGGCATCCGCCGCCAGGATCGCCTGTACCGATTCCTGCCAGTTATCCGGCAGAGGGCTCAGGCCTTCCGTAGCGGTTTGTGCTACCAGTTCAGCCAGCTGTGCTTCCAGCAGCTCCGTATCTCCTGCCAGCAGGGCAGACAATTCCTGCTGCCCGGCAGCATCCAGCTGGCCGTTGGCATATTGTTGCAGGAGAATAACGATACGGGATGACTCCATGGTTATTAATTAATGTATAAGAACCCTGATAGGACAGTACAGTCCCAACGGGTTATAAAAAAAAATTCCGGGATCAGTACAACAGTTTCAGCAAGGCCAGGATACCAAGGCTATAACCATGCTGCCGCAGGTAAGCCCTGATCTGCGTCAAAGCCGCCGTCAGCGTGTTTTTGACCGTTTTGGGCGCCAGTTCCAGCTGATCAGCTATCTCCTGGATACCGAGCTGCTGACCTCTGCTTAACTGGAATACTTCCCTGCGCTGGGGAGACAAGGTTTGAACGGCCTGTTGGATAAGGAGGTGAAGTTCTCGGACGGATAAGGGGTCATCACTTGTGGGTTTGCCGGTTGTATCAGGGTGGCTGATCTCACCGGGCAGCAGGATCTTTTCCCGGAGCCGCAGTTTGCTGCGTACCTGCCGGAGGTATTCACGTGCGGTGATCCTGTAGAGCCAGCCGGGGATATTCTCTATTTCGGGCAGTTTGTCGCGGTGGATCCATACCCGGAGAAAGGTCTGCTGGATCACTTCGTCGGCCTCGGCGGCGGAGGGTGTATATTTTTGCAGGAAAGGACGGAGCTGCGGATAATAACAGTGATAAAATGTGGCAAATGCCTGCTGATCACCTTCGGCAATCCGTTCAATTGTCAGCGTGTCGATATGTAACTTCTCCTGCGGCAACCCTGTTTTGGTGAATGGGGTTGTAAGCTATGTCAAATTATCGAGGTGAACAATTTGGGGAAGGCTGAACTAATTTCCAGGCGCCGCCTTTGGCAGGGCCATGGTGGTGGCGGAGCGCTGCAATCAGTTAAGTACTGCCGCCAATTCACTTATTGCATACAATGGCAGGTTGGTTAACCATGTTTTTTTCCGATAGGTAGACATAGATGCCCTTAGTGCTGTAGAAGGACTGAATTTATCAGTGTATACTTTCAGGCTTTTAGCCTGGAGATTTTCTGCCGCCTTTACTTCAATTGGTATTACCTGGCCAGCCACCTGGATCAGAAAATCTATTTCTGAGCGGACATTATTGGGAGACCAGTAATACACACCCGCATCCAGGCCCGTTATGAGTTGCTGTAATACATATTGCTCAGTCAATGCCCCTTTGAATTCTTCAAAAATATCATTCCCCTCCAGCAATGTTTTTACATCGAGATCGGTCATAGCTGCCAGTAAGCCGATATCTACAAGAAAGAGCTTGAATACCTGGAAATCTTCATATGCTTTTAGTGGAATGGCTGGCTTACTGACATTATTTACTTTATGAATGAGGCCGCAATCAATCAACCAGGACATTGCCAGTTCATAATCTTTAGCCCTTGCCCCTTGCCTAAGCAAGCCATAAATAAACTTCCGGTTTTCTTTTGCTAACTGTGCAGGAATACTGTTCCACAACATTCGGATGCGAGGCACAATTTCATTCGGTGCATGTTTGGAAAAGTCCTGCTCATATGCTGTCAGTATTCGCTTTTGTATAGCACGTATTTCGTCAAAATCCTTTCTGCTGGCAAATGTACCTACAACTTCAGGCATTCCCCCTACATAATAGTATTGCTTCAACCAATCAATATACCTGTCTGCAAAACTATTGATGAGTGTCCAGTCATGGCTCTTCAGTAAATCTGCCAACGCCTTTTCATTGACTGCTTCGAGAAATTCAATAAAAGAAAAGGGATATAGATCTATGAAGTCAACTTTACCAACAGGGAAAGAAGTATTGGCATTCAATGCAACCCCCAAAAGAGAACCTGCTGCTATAACATGATATTCAGGCGCGTTCTCATAAAAATATTTTAATGACGTAAGCGCAGCGGGAGCTTCCTGGATCTCATCCAGAATAAGCAATGTTTTGCCTGGTGCAACTGTTTCGCCTGTTTCAATTCTAATGGCTGTAAGAATCCGGTTGATATCAAAATCGCCAGTAAATACCGCACGAAGGGTTGCATTGCTTTCCAGATTGACATAGGCAGTATTTTCGTATTCCTTGCTGCCGAATTCTTTCATCAGCCAGGTTTTCCCTACCTGCCTCGCCCCACGAATGATCAGTGGTTTTCTTGATTGACTGTTTTTCCAGGACTGTAAATAGCTTAACTGATGGCGTTTCATGCTTTGATTTACATTTTTACGTACGACTTTATGCGTGAATTTACATTTTTACGTACGACTTTATGTGATTTGTCGCATTTTTATGTAGGACTTTTAAAAACTCTTAAGGCCAAATATGGGTTTTAATAGCCAAAAAACATTTAACTATTTGAAAATCAATATTAAAATACAAAAAAATAAAAGGTCTCCTATTTCCCTTACCTTCATCCTCCATTACAACCATTAACCTTTATCAAAAACAACCGCCATGTCACTCGCCGCCCAAGCTGCCAAACAACTGCACGATGTTTATTTCGGGGGCAACTGGACCGTTTCCAATCTTAAAGAACAGCTGAGTACGGTAAACTGGCAACAGGCTACTACCCAGGTGGGTCAGCTCAACACAATTGCCAAACTGGCCTTTCACCTGAATTATTACGTGCATGAAGTAGCCAAAGTGCTGCAGGGCGAACCCCTTACTGCCAAGGACAAATTCAGCTGGGAGCCCCCGGCTATCAATAATGAGGACGACTGGCAACAATTACTGGGGCAACTGTGGCAGGATGGCCAACGATTCTCAGAACTGATTGGCCAGCTGCCGGACAGTAAATTTGCTGAACCATTCATCGCTCCCCAATACGGCGATTACTACCGGAATATCCACGGCATCATTGAACATATCCACTATCACCTGGGACAGATCGCGGTCATTAAAAAGCTGCTGTAGCCAATAACTCAACGCTGCGTCAACGCATATCCTGCCTGTAATTGCTCAGCTATCAAGGTCTGTTTTGCCTGAACTGCCGCCATTTCTGCAGTATAGCTTTTTATCTGCCAGAGTCCCTTCGTCCCAACCTTTCCATACCTGATCCGCAATTGCAACCCCTCCCTTTCTATTTCCCAGAACCTGGTCCCATCTGTATTTACCAGCAGGGTCAGGTCCCGGACCGGTGGCGCTTTCACGGGCTCCGGCAGCCGCTCTCCGGTAATGGTAGCACCCGCAGTGACCTCAACTGCCGGCTCTTTTATCTCCAGGTTGCGTAGCAACAGCGCAATAATGCCTGCTGCATCTTCCAGCCAGTCCTTGGCAAATACATTCACCAGCTTCCAGCCAAATGCGGATAAGATAGCCGGTCGCTGGTAATACTGCTCTACCAGGTCCTGGTTCTGGTAATGCTGTTCATCATCTACCAGGATACCCAGCGCATATTCCTTATCTGTGGCCTGTCGTTTTACACCTAATGAGCATTTGAAACGGCTCTGGCCAATCTGCTGCTCAACCAGGTAGCCCCTCGCCGTCAGCGCCGCACTGATCTGTGCCGCCACGGCCGTTAACCCTGCTTTGTCCGGGGAAGCCTCCTGCCCGGTCTGCACCAGGCTGTCCAGGATCACCCGCGCCATGGACATATTGCCTACACTCACCATTTCAGCATAGTGCAGGAAACGTTTAAAATAGCTGGCGCCCGGGTTATAGTCGTTGGTAATGGCCTCGTGCCGGATACTGCTTACAATAGCCATATGTTTTCGGGCCCTGCTGAAGATCACATTCAGCCGGTTACCGCCGCCTTTCTTATTGATGGGTCCAAAATTCATCAGCATCTTTCCTTTGCTGTCATAGCCATAACATACACTGATGATAATGATATCCCGTTCATCGCCCTGCACATTTTCCAGGTTCTTGATGAACAACCCTGTGAACTGACCATCTTCTTTCCGGTTATAAGCCTGTTCCAGCAAGGCTTCCAGATTCCTGTCCTTTTCGGCCAGTTCATTGATGGCGGCCTCAATGATCCCCTGCTGTTCCAGGCTGAAGGCTACAATACCGATGCTTTCTTCCACACCTTTCAACAGCAGTTCCCGCAGCATACCGGCTATGTATTTTGCTTCCTGTATATTTCCCCTGGATGCATAGATGGCATTGGGCAGGTAATGAAAGCTGATACTATCCTGCAGCAGCAACCCGGCATACCGGCTGCTTTCCTCCACCTGCTGCACCTGCAACAGGGGCTTGTCGATATGGTGAATAGTCCTGTCCGGTATGGTCAGCAGACCTGCTTCATAAAATGCATGGTTGGAATAGCTGATCAGGGTTTCGTAACGGCTCCGGTAGTGCCAGCTCAGCATGGTGCCGGGAAGTTTGCGGGCGCCCTGTATCAGCAGGCTGTCGGACTCAGCGCTCAGGATATCCTCCGCATTTTCTCCGTCTACCTGTTCCAGGTCCTCCGCATCGGCAGCCCGGGCATTGAAGAAATTACTGGGCGGCATCTGTTTGTCATCGCCTACAATAATGGCCTGAGGCGCACGGAATAAAGCAGGTATGCCTTCTTCCAGGGCAATCTGGCTGGCCTCATCAAAGATCACCACATCAAAATACCCCGGGTCCATGGGCAGGCTATCGCTCACACTGAGGGGGCTCATCAGCCATACCGGCTTGATATCTTTTAACACACTGCCGCTTTCTCTGGAAGCCAGTTCACGGATACTCTTGTAGCGCATGGTCTTTCCCATTTCATGCTCCAGGATACGGCAGCCCTCCTTATATATTTCCTGCTGTTGCTGCTTTTCGGGATCCCCTTTTATTTCCGGTTGGGTACTCAGCTGGTAGTGTTCCAGGAAAACGGCCCGCTGTTCCGCACGGATCAGCTCACTGTTGAGCTTCAGCAACCGGTCGTATCGCTGCGCTATTTCCTTTACGGCTTCTTCCAGCATTTTGTAGCTGGCGGTGGAAAAACGGGGATGCCGCTCATAGACCCATTCAAGAGTTCTGCCAGCCATCAGCGCCGCCGCCTGTACCGGCGTGAGCGGCACTTTGCGGAGCAGGTCCTGTAAGGCTACCGGCAGGTCCACAAATTTCCGGAGGCCGGGCAACAGGTATTTCAATGCTTCCGCATTGCCCTCAATGGTAGCTATTTCGTCCCTGAGCTGACTGACAGTCCGCCCCTCATAACTGTGCAAACACTGCTTCAGCGACAACTCCAACTGGTGCAAACTGTTGTTGAGCCTGCTCAGCTGGATCACCAGTTCATTGGCGCGGGGATGCTGCAACAGGAAGTTCAGCTCCGCATCATCCTGCCGGCGACGCAGGACCTCGATCCCTACATGTATAGTATCTATATTGTCTAATCCATACTGGTCCTGAATTTGCTCCCGGTACTGCTGTTCCTGGTCCAGTAACTGGTATTCTTCCTGGAGCTGTTCCAGCACCCGGGTAAAAGTTGGCTTAATTTGGTGCGCTGCAAAATCATAGGACTGTTTCAGCGTTTGTTTCAGCCTGCGCCAGTTACCATTTAAAAAGCTGAAAAATGATTGCTCCTGTTTGCGGGCCAGCGCAAGGGCCTGCACCAGCTCCTGCTGATCAAATTTATTTCGCCAGCGCCTGTTGTTCTCCAGTTGCTGCTGGTAGGATTGCTTTAACTGCTGATATTGTTTGTACGCTTTTTCAAAAGCCCTTGCCTCGGGTGTATGGCTATCTACCAGCGGCAGATTTTTTGTCCTTGCCAGCGATTCCAGCACTACCGAATCCTGTATCAGGTTCCTGATCTTTTCCAGGCTGCCGGCATGTTGTGCAGGTATATTGTTCTGCGCCATCATGGCTGAAATATGCTCAAGGGTCTGGTACAGGTTTTTCACCAGGCTATCCATCAGCTTGTGGGGATCCTCCGACTGCAGCACACCCCGGGCCAGGTTGGCAAAGGGGTGATGGGCAAATGCCGGATCAATACCGGTTTCTTCAATGGCCTGGCTCAACTCCCGGATCACTTCTCCATATTGTACCCAGTACTGGTAATGCGGGATCTCTTTTTTATTCCCCCGTGCAGCAGCCTTTGCGCCAGCCAGCTGTTCCCGGCCACTGATCACTGCTTCAATCAGCTGCCGCGTGCTGGCGCCCACCTCGGGCTCCGTGGCCTGCTGCCGTTCATGATAGGAACGCAGCTCCCCGATCTTTTCCAGCAAGCGCTCCAGCACCTGTTCCCTTTCCGCACGGATCTTTTTCAGGTCCATTTTGTTCCTGAGAAAATCCTCGTAATTGGTACGCAGGTCGCGGATAAATTCTTTCTTATCCGCCTGGCTATCGTGGATATAACAACAGAGCTCCGATAATTTATTCTGCTGTAGCCGGTGGTATACTACATCCAGGGCGGCCCGTTTCTCGCACACAAACAATACTGTTTTTTTCCTGGCCAGGAAATCAGCTATCAGGTTGGTGATGGTCTGGCTCTTGCCTGTGCCCGGTGGTCCCTGGATAATATAACTGCGCCCGGTACGGCTGCCCAGGATAGAACGGGCCTGGGTAGGATCGGCCGTGACCACATGATACCATTGCGCAGGATCATTGATCAATTCCTCTTCCCGGTGATCACGGGGCGCATTGCGGAACAATTCATCAAATACCGCATGCTGCAACCCCGTTTCCGTGATCCTGCTATAATCACTCACCAGGCTCATCTTCTTGTAATTGAAATTGCCCAGGACAATATTACAAACGTCAAACTCCCAGTAATAAGGATTGTTCTGTCCCTCCGTCAGTTCAAAATTGTCCTTTACCCTGGTACCCTGTGGGGCGTCAGCCGCCACCGGTCCGGCAGGCATCCCTGTATCCATCAGTGCAGCGGGAGAAGCCGGAGGCCGCTCCCTGTCCAGCAGGTATTCCAGAGAACTCTTCTGCCGGGCTATCTTCTGCCGGTAAAGTTCAAGGCCTAATGGCCGGTAGTCTTCCGTTGCATAGCTATATTCCACCTGATGAAAAGCCAGGCCGGATGGCGGCTTCAAGCGCTTCCGGTAATTATTGATGGTCTGCCTGGCAATGGTATGGATGATCCTGATCTTTGGCTTGTCAACATAGGCCAGTTTCACGCCCTGTTTAGCCGACTCAATCTTTTGCTGCAGCATTTCGAAGAACTGCTCCATGCTGACCTCGTCAAAATCAATGCTCTCCGGAAGGCTGATGCCATACAGGTCTTTCAGGTGATTGGCCAGGATAGGATTCACCAGCGCTGTATTGTCTGTTGCCTTAACAGTGAACTGCTCATCCCTGAGTGATTTCTTCCTTTGTAATTCCACCGGCAATAAAAGCAGGGGGCTCTGGATCCTTTCTTCCACTTCTTCCTTCAGGTTATGCCAGTGCAGGAAAGCCACTACCAGCCTGAGCTGGCTGAAGCCGTATTCTTTTTTATCGTTATCGGCCAGCTGCCGGATCCCATTGAGCTGGGCATTGAGATAGGGATGATCTTCAAACCGAAGGTATTTGTTGAGAGAAATATCCTTCATCCCAATGATCAGGGAGGCCACCTCTTTATTCCAGGAAAACAGCAACAGGGGATTGATGCTCTGGTAATGCAGCACCATGGGAACACTGCTCACTGTCAGGTTTACAAACCGGTTATTGGGTTTATAGTATAATAGCCGGTTGCGCCGGCTGGTATCAAATAAACGATTCCGGAGTCTGGAAAGAATAAAATCCCGCCTGTCTGCCGGTTTCCTGACCTGGAAGGCCGCCAGCAGGGAAAGATCGGCCTGCCGCTGCGGATCATAGTCGCGGTAAAATTTCAACCGCTGGATGATCTCCTGCAGATCGGGATTTCTTTTTCTCCGGTCCAGCTCGGTCATCTCAGTGACCAGCGCACATACCGTAGGATGGATCCGCGGATTAAGACCGGCAGGCTGGTTCCGGTAAACAGCAAAAAGGTTGAGCGCATCCGGTTCATGCAGATCCAGTCCCATGGCCATGCTGCCCAGCACCAGTCCCAGCACAAAAATATCCGACAGCGCATCGTGATGCCCCAGCTTTATTTCATAACATTGGTAGCCTGGCAGGTAAACAGGATAGGTGATGGCGTCATTGGCGTTGAGCTGCACCTGCCTGTTCAGCACTTCTTCGGTATGCTGGCTCAGGTCCAGGTCCAATACCAGCCTTTCCGTGATATCAAATCCTTTTACCTCCAGTTGCGACAGGACTTTCTGTACAGCCGCCGCATTGATCAGCGGGCGGTGGGCAAGGGCTTCTTCCACATCCGCTTTTCCATTGCTGATGAACAATGCTTCCGGCTGTTCAAAAGGCGCCACCTGGCTGTCCTGATGATAACCCAGCACCTCTTCAAAGAGGGGCATCACAAATTCAATGACCTCATCGGTAGACCAGGGTCCGGATCCAAAAGCCAGGTCCATATATTCCCGGAACGAGTGCTGTACAGGCATATTGCGTATCTTATTTCAATCAGTGATGGGTAAACTGAAGGGGATTGCCCCGTTGTTCCAGGGCATTCATTGAACTGGTCTTCAGTTGCGCCAATTTTTTATCGGTCAGCTTTCTTTCTTTTTTAACAGCGGCCTGGAAAGCCTGCTCCAGGTGCAGATTTGCGGCCAGGAAAAAAGCCAGGCCCATGGGCAGGTCTTCCAGCTGTTTGTCGGCGACAGTAAAATCATAGAGCACATAGGCCAGGTAATGTTGCAGGCTGGGATGCAGCGATTGGATCCTTCTGGCCAGTGCGGGCAGGTCAACAGCAAGCTCCGGCGCCTGATTTCCCAGGAACTGCCTGGTATGGGCTTCTACCAGCACCGTCTTCATCCAGGGTACGCTGAGCCAGCTATTGACCAGTAGCCAGGTAATCTGTTGAATTCTCTCCTGGCCAAACAGATCCAGCTGATCCAGCCCCGTTATGCCTTCAATCATTTCCGTGATCAACCGGTCTGCACCATTGCCACTGGTATGCCAGGCCCAGGTAGCCCGGGCACGGATAAAATTTTCCGGATGGGTAAAACCACTGCTGCGGGTATGCTGATCAGCCGCAAAGATCTCTTCCGCCTGTTTGATATAACTGTCTGCCTGTACCGAGTCCAGCCCGGTGGCCAGTTTTACCAGGGCAGTAATGACAGGAGCGTAGTGCCCGGTTACCAGGTACGCGCCCCGGTCACAATAGAGTTCCGTATAGAGTTTGAACAGTCGCGCTGTTTCATACTGAGCAGCGCCACTGCCGGGATGATTGGCCATGGCCGTCACAATACGATCAGCCACTTCCACTTCACCGTTCAGTTGTGTGTATAACAAAACATGTGATAGCTCATGACCAATGATGGCCAGCAGCTCATCTTCTGTCAGCACGGCTATCAGTTTTCCACTGAATACAATATGTGCTTCTCCGCCCACATAAACAATAGCTGCGTTCACCTCGGAATTGTATTGGTCCTGGTAGATGGTTACCGGCAGGGTAAGCCCCAGCTTTTCTTTGGCCAGCGATACCTTTTGGTACAAAGCTGTTTCAACAGCGGGATCAAATTGGTAAGTATTCTTTAGCAGGTCAGTCCGGAAGGACTGCAGCTGTTCCTCCTTATGCTGGCGACTGGCGAAAAAATCCCATACGCCAGGTTGCTGCTGAAAATAACTGGTGATGGCACGGTGGTAGGATAGAACGGGCAACATAGGAGTTGTGATTGAACTTCAATTTCCGCAAAAAAGTTGACATCATGTAAATCTGACAATTAAATACATTGGGTATTAGAGTCACTGCTGCAAACAATACCTGATCACCACTATGGCAGCTCAATCCTAACTATCTTCCAACCGCATCAGCAAAATAGATGGTTAGCGATTGAAATCATTTTGTAAAAAAATATTCTTAAAAATTGGTATTATCGAAAGAATATTCACACCTTTGCACTGCAAACAAAAACAACAAACAATGTTCCGCAGTTTAGAGCAACATATCAACATAGTGCAGCCAGGCCTGATAGGCTGGTGTACAATTGCGGGGCGTTTTGCAGCATTATAAAAAAGAGATCTAATCGCTACAATATAAGCCCCGCCTGAGATGCGGGGCTTTTTATTTATAACTGTAAACAAAAATTATGCAACACCTGGTTCGCCCGATAAATGGTATATGTCCCTGGGGAAGCTCCCTGCGGCAGGGGAATTTTAGTGTGTTGACCCGTACTATCAATTTAACGGAGGGTATGCAGCCAACTAACAGCTATCTACGACCGATCAATTTATTCACAGGCAGTTAACGCCTTCCTGAAAAGAGAATAAACGAGCCCGGTCGATCAGACGACCGGGCTTTTTTTATAACAAGATCATAGGGGTCTGCAGGCCGGTTTTATTACTGGCAAAACCGAAGTATTCCGGTAACGGACCTGTATTGCCCGGAACCAACTAAAAACAAAAACCGGATGAATAGCTCCAATGGTAGAGCAGCGGCCTGAAAAGCCGTGGTTGCAGGTTCAAATCCCGCTTCATCCGCGATAAAACCAACAACAATGGAACCGACATGGAAGAAAGGAAACGGTCAAAAGATCCACCGGCCCATTGCCGATGAGATCAGGAGCGCTATTGTACGCGAAAAAAATGCAGGTCATCAACTGAAGGTCTGCATTGGCACCGACAGCCAGGTCAAAGGCGCTATTACCGCTTTTGCCACGGTAATTGTCTTCATCCGGAAAGGTAAAGGCGGCTTCATGTATATTCTTGAAGACAGTTCCCGCCTGAAGATGAGTATCAAACAAAGGATGTTGTGCGAAGTAA
Organism: Candidatus Pseudobacter hemicellulosilyticus; assembly: GCA_029202545.1. Classification (GTDB taxonomy): domain Bacteria; phylum Bacteroidota; class Bacteroidia; order Chitinophagales; family Chitinophagaceae; genus Pseudobacter; species Pseudobacter hemicellulosilyticus. Next base: position 1,448,038 of record CP119311.1, on the reverse strand, counting down.
ACAAGAGCATTGAAACAGCCTATGCGCTGAGCCAGCTGTTCACCAGGTATAATGTTGACCTGGAAGTACACGCGGATATCAACACCAATCCGGGTTTTAAAAGCAATGATGCATTGAAGGAGGCCATGGGGTATATCCTGGGCATGGGTTTCGCTTTCAGGGCCAAGCCTCATGCGTTTGCCAGCACCAGCTGCGCCAATAAGATCGTTCATTGATCAAGATATTGCTGATCATCAGCTAAACTTCTTGCCCGGAAGGCAAGACCAGGCATTTGTCTTTTCGCCGCAAACCAGACCAGTGCTTTACAGACACGGTAGTGCAGCGGTAGTAACCAGCTGCATGCTGTTGCGGTCAAAAGGCCGATGTCCACCAATCGTTATGAGTGGAGAGTTCGACTCCTCCTCCCGTAAAAGGGATAGTTCAACGGTAGAACAATAACAGCTGCAGGTTCGAATCCCGCTTCCATCTCGTATGGAATAGTTCAATGGTAGAACATCTGCCCTCAACAGGTAGTAAACCTGGCCCGGGTCAATGGGCAAGCAACAATGAAGGAGCTGCCGCAGGCCGGCCGCATCCTGTTTGCAGTCTGCCCGCAGACAGCAGCAGGGAACGGCAATCCAACCTGCGCCAGCGGCTGGTGAAGAACTGTTTGCAGACAGCTTATTGTAGGGATTGCCACTATGCTGGCAAATGCCCATACACTATCCTGTTTAGCAGGCAGAGACCCACCTGCCCCGCGCCGGAAGGATGGACAGCGGCAACCCTCCTTTATTGATTTTTAATTCGACAAATCATCAAACCTCAAAACAATCATTATGAAAAGAGTTAAGATCAACGCCTACCAGGCAGGCCTGGTATTCAAAGATGGTACTTATCAAAAGCTCCTGCGTCAGGGAACCTACTGGTTCTGGCATGGGGAAGCTGTGGGTATCCATGAACTCACCCAACCTTTTCGTCCGCCCGTTGAACTCAATATCCTGCTGCAGGATCCTGAACTGGCCTCGCTGCTGCATGTTGTTGAGGTCAGGGACAACGAGATCGCCCTGCAATTCCAGGAGGACATCCTGAAGGGCGTGCTGACACCCGGTCGCTACGCCTTCTGGGTAGGGCCTGTTCAATACCGTTTTATTAAAGCGGATACCAGCAAGATCAATATCACAGAGCCGCTGGACAAAGCCATGCTGCACCATAAACTGCTGGCCAGCTTTGTACGCTCCGTAACTGTTGAAGCAGGTCAGCAAGCCATGCTGTACGTGGATGGAAAACCGGAAAAGGTCCTGGATCCCGGCGTATATCATTTCTGGAAGAACGGGATCGCCGTAAGTATTATCAGCGCGGACCTGCGCCAGCAACAGCTGGAGATCAATGGCCAGGAGATCCTGACCAGGGACAAAGCCTCCCTTCGTATCAACGCCTGGGCACAGTTCCGCGTTACTGATGTGGAGAAGGCGTTGCTGCACAACAAGGAATATGAACGCCAGCTGTACGTCAGCCTGCAACTGGCCCTGCGGGAATATGTGGCTGGCCTTTCGCTGGATGAGCTGCTGGAAAAAAAGGACGCCATCGGCGCCTTCATCGTGGAGCAGGTCAAGCGCGTTGCTGCCGGCCTTGGGACAGCCGTCCTGGCATTTGGTATCCGTGATATCATCCTGCCCGGAGATATGAAGGAGATCATGAACCAGGTGCTGGTAGCCGAGAAAAAAGCCCAGGCCAACAGCATCATGCGCCGGGAAGAGACAGCCAGCACCCGCAGCCTGCTGAACACAGCCAGACTGATGGAGGAAAACAGCATGCTCTGGAAGCTGAAGGAAATGGAATACGTGGAAAAGATTGCTGAAAAGATCAGCCATATCAGCCTGAACGGAAATGATTCCCTGCTGCTGCAGCTGAAACAGCTTTTCGCAACAAGACCCTAACAGAGGTCAGGTGGACAACTCACCTGACCTTTCCCTTAATATTGTATCAAATTCCTCCCCCATGACCATTGAACTGATCAAAGGAGATATTACCACACAGCAGGTAGACGCCATTGTCAATGCCGCCAACAGCTCTTTATTGGGCGGCGGTGGCGTAGACGGCGCCATTCACCGTAAGGGAGGCAAAGCTATCCTGGAAGATTGTATGGCTATCCGTGCAAAGCAGGGAAGCTGCCCCACCGGTGAAGCGGTGATCACTACAGCAGGTAATCTGCCGGCCAGGTATGTTATCCATACAGTAGGGCCTGTATGGAATGGAGGCCGGAGCAGGGAAGAAGAGCTGCTCAAAAACTGTTACCTCAACAGTATGGAGCTGGCCCGTCAGCACGCCATCAGCAGTATTGCGTTCCCCAATATCAGCACCGGCATCTATCATTTCCCTAAAGAAAAAGCAGCAGCCATTGCTATCAGCGCTATTCGCAGCCTGCCGGCAGCACACCCGGTACAACGATTATTGTTTATCTGCTTTGACGATGAGAATTATCTTATTTATAAAGGATTGCTGGATCAACCCTACAGCTGATCCTGGTAGTTACCTGACATTCACTCCTGGCTTCTGGAAAGCCTGCCGGGGGCAGTTTGAACAATAAGCAAACATACCCCATCAAAAAAGCGCACCTTTGCGGCACTAAAAAATCGTTGTTCCTCATGGACCTCACAAAATTATCTGTTGAACCTATTTTCCTGCTGGTGGCCGGTATCCTGGCGCTGCTGGCCCTGGTTACTGTGCTGCTCAAAAAACTCACGGTATCCGCAGCCTGTGGCGCCTGGCTCCTGGGCATTGTTGTAGCCATGGGCGCCAACCTTACCGGACTGGCCTTGCTGGGAACCTTTTTCCTGCTGGGCACGCTGGCCACAGCTTACCGCAAAAAAGAAAAAGCCGCTATCCAGGGACAGGCATATACGGAGACCAGAAATCTCAAACAGGTGCTGGCCAATGGAGGTGTGGCCGGACTGGCCGCTTTTGCCAGCCTGGCAGATTATGAGCGGGCAGGTCTCTACCAGCTGATCCTGGCAGGCAGCCTGGCTTCCGCTACTGCCGACACGCTCTCCTCCGAACTGGGTATGCTGTTTGGACGCAAGTTTTACAATGTTCTCAATTTCCGCAAAGAACCCAATGGGCTGGATGGCGCTATCAGCCTGGAAGGCAGCCTTGCCGGCTTCTTCGGCACCCTGCTGATAGCTGCTGTATACGCAGTTTTTGAAGGTCCGGGGCTTCCCCTGCTCTGGATCATCCTGGCCGGTAACATCGGCAACTATATAGATTCCTTGCTGGGCGCCTCCCTGCAACGAAAGAAATTATTGAATAACGATGTTGTCAACCTGTTCAATACGTTGGCGGCCGCCCTGGTGATCTGGGTGCTGGTCAGTATTGCAGCAGGCTGATCCCGCGCACTGACGCTATCAGGGATCAGCGAATAATATTATATTTAATAATGATCCACGCAGACACCAAAGCTTACAACAACGTGCTGGTCGCAGGAGACAAAGCCATTGCCAATGCCCTGGCAAAAGCCATCAGCAAAGCGCTTCCGGAAGCGGAGAACAAGATCTGGCACCGGCATCCTGTCTGGTTCCTGGATGGCAATCCCATTGCCGGTTACAGCAAACTGAAAGATTGTATGCGCCTGCTGTTCTGGAGCGGCCAAAGCTTTGAGGAAACCGGTCTGCAACCGGAAGGGACCTTCAAAGCTGCTGAAGTGCGCTATACCAACCGAAAAGAAATAGCAGCAGAAGACCTGGAACGCTGGCTGCAAAAAGCCGAAGCTATCCAGTGGGACTATAAGAACCTGGTCAAAAGAAAAGGCAAACTGGAAAGGCTCAAATAAGATAATTGACTTATCACACCTCAGCGTGAATACAAAAGACGAATCTATCACAGACCTTGTCTGCCGGCTCAGGAAAGAGTTAGGTAGCAGCTTCCCTGAAATCATTGACTACTGGGAAGCAGACTTATTCGCTATCGGCTTTAAAAGAGAAGACCGGATGATATATGTGGCCACTTTTAACTACCGGCATGTACATCCGGCCAGATATGATATAGACCTGGAAATTTTGAGCCAGGAGGAGCCAGACAATTTACAGGTAGTCAGAGAGGACAGGAATATTTCTTTTGAGCAACTGCTTACTACCCTGAGAAATTTCCTGGCTCTTTAGCTCAAATAAAAAGAGCCAGGCAGTTTGCCCGGCTCTGTATTTCTAACTATCAACAAACAATACAATTTATCTTCCTCTCCGCTTCAGCCAGATCACCAGGCCAGCCGCAATCAGCAATCCCGTAAATACCCATTTGAGGAATATATTGGAAACAGCCCAGCCTTTTTCTCCCACACTGATGGATTTGTCCTCAGCCGGATCACGACGCATATCAATAGGCACTTCACCGTCCGACATCCAGTAAAAAGCACCAGTGATCAGGGTGAAATTACCAGGCTGCAGATCCTTCCGCGTCATGCCCAACTCACCATTGCTCAGCCAGTCGGCATCACCTGCCACTACTATCTTCTGCTCTTTTCCATTCACCGTCCGCGACAACGCCGCCACTGTAGGCACAGGCTTCATCACTTCTTTGGACGGGTTGAAAACAGCCGAATCATCTACAAAATTGCTGGTCTCTATCTCATTCCAGCTGCCGGAAGAATCGGAAGTGAACAGGGTGGTCACCTTGAAACCCTTGCTGCTGTCCAGTTCCAGGCCACCGGCCATCGGCATGATCAGGCTCAATTCCCGGCGCCGCATGGCGGCAAAATAATGGGAGAAATCCTCCGCTGCCTTGGTTGGGTTCTGTACCAGCAGGTTCGACTGGAATTTCTCGGAAGGCTTCACCAGCACCCCGTTCATAAAGCTGACACCCAATGGCTGGGTAATGGGGTTCAGGAACTCCTGCCGGCCAGGCTCGCCGCAGATCAGCATATTGCCGCCACGATCAATGTATTGCTGCAGATTGACCCACTCTTCCGGGGCAAGCAGCTTCTTCGGTTCAGCGATCACCAGGATCTTGATATCATCCGGGATGGGCTTATCCAGCGTCACATTGGCAAAATCAAAGCCCTGGTTAATGAGCGCATAACGGAAAGTTTTTTCCTGCGCAAACATTTTATAACCCCTGTCGAATCCATTGGTGCTTTCCCGTTCTCCATGCCCGCCCAGGAAACCAACTACCGGCAGCTGCCTGGTCAGTCGCTTAAAGGCTGCGCTGATCTCCGCTTCGGAGGGCATGCGCTGCATATCATCAAATACACGCAGGAAGGTCTTTGCCCCGTTCTCTCTTTCCAGGACACGGACAAAGCGATACTTCTCAGGATCCAGGTCTGCCTCTTTAGCAATCTCACTGTAGGGCAGGATATCAAATGTCCAGTTATTGATCTTTTTCAGGGTATCCATCCGCTGCTGGTCGCTCAGGTTGGGATACTGCTTGTCCAGGTGCTCATTCTCTGCTTTGTGGTAATAATATTTATATACTCTTTTTATCTCTGGTTTGAAACGGATATAGCGTTTGAAAACATATTCATCCGATTTGTAGTTCTGGGGCAGGGCCAGGTAGTAGTTCTGCTCCAGCATATTGGTATAGGTGGTAATGGTCAGCCCGTCTTTCAGCTGGCCCAGAACCTCCTGGCTGCTTTTGGTCAGCGTATTGGTCTTGTTGCGGGTAACATCCAGGTAGGCCATCAGCTTGGGTTTGGCACTGAAATAGCCCAGCAGGATGGCCAGCAGGAATACCCCGGCATAGCGGCCAAAATTGGCTATCCAGCTGCTTTTCTGCCGGCCTATATGCAGCTTCAGGATAGTAAAGCCCAGGAACATGCCGATCACGATCACAAAATAGAGCAGGTCCTCACTGGTGATCAGGCCGCCGATGAAGTTATCGGCCCGGCCGCCCATGGCCAGCCAGAAGGTGATGTCCCTTACAAACTCAATCTCCTGCCCTATGGTTCGTACATAATTCAACATGGCCAGGGTCACCAGGGTGCCCATGGCCGCCACCACTGTATAGGAAGTGAGGGAAGACATGAATAATCCCACGGCTGCATAGGAGCAGATCAGCAGGTACAGGCCCAGCAGGCCGGTGAGGATCACGGGCCAGTCTACCCGATCAATGGTAAACGCAGCATAGCCGCTGAATACCCCGAGGATAAAGATGAGCGCCAGGCCAAAGACCATCAGGGAAAGGTATTTCCCGAGAATGATCTGGGTGCTGGTGAGGGGAGAAGAATACAATAATTTGATAGAACCACTGCCGTACTCACGGCTCATAACGCCCATGGTCAGCAGGGGTATATACAGGTACAGGTAGGTTTGCACATTGGTGAACATACCCATCATCCCGGAAAAGGTGGAGAGGGTAACACTATACAGCGGCCAGCCCAGGGACTGACGGCGTACCATTCCTTCATAGATGCCGGTAAATCCCAAAGCTACCTGGAATGCAAAGATCACCAGGATCAGCCAGGCCACCGGCGAATAGAATAATTTCTGTAATTCGGTTTTGGCTATATTGATAATTGTCTTCATGCCTGAATATTTTTAGCAGCGCTCGTTAGGGTTTACTGTTTCTTTTTCTTCGACAGCTCCGCGAAAATGGTATCGAGGGAGTTTTTCTCCGGCGTGATCTCCATAAGCCGCCAGTTGTTAGCCACTGAGGCCGCTACAATCCTTTCCGTCACCTCCTGCAGGTCGCTGAACTGGATCCTGTACCGGTTACCGCCAAGGTCCTCCACGTTCACCACGCCCCGTATGGCCTGCAGTTCCTCTATAATGGGCGGCGTCATAAGCGCTACTATCAGGGTATTGGGTTTGATGTAATTATCAAACTCATCAAGCGCCCCGGAGAACACTACCTGCCCTTCATTGATCATCCAGATATTATCACACAAGGCCTGCACCTCCTGAAGGATATGGGTAGAAAGGATCACCGTCCTTTCTTCTGCTATCTCGCGGATGAGGTTACGCACTTCCAGGATCTGGTTGGGATCAAGGCCATTGGTTGGTTCGTCCAGTACTACAAAATCAGGTCTGTGGATGATGGCCTGTGCAATACCTACGCGCTGCTGGTAGCCGCCGGAGAGGTTCCGGATCAGCCGCTTGCTGAAATGGCTGATGCCTACCTTGCTCATCACTTCTTCCATAGCAGGTTTGATGGCTGCAGGCTGCATCAGGCGGATGCGGGCGCAGTGCGTCAGGAATTCCTCAACGGTAAGGTCTGTTTGCAGCGGTGGTTGCTGGGGCAGGAAGCCGATATGTTTTTTTGCCTTTACCGGCTCCTTGCGCAGGTTCACGCCACGGATATAGACCGTTCCCTGCGTTTGCTTGAGCACGCCGCACATGATGTTCATGATAGTGGATTTACCGGCGCCATTGGCGCCCAGCAGGCCGTAAATGCCATTTTTCGTCAGTTCGAAATTAATATCCCTGACAGCCCATTGCACGCTGTACCGGTGCGACAGGTTCTCCACTTTTACGATGGATTCACTCATTGTCTGGTTGAATTATAGTAGTATGAAAAAAGGAAGGGCGCGGTATACTTCTCTCCGCGCCCCTTAAGGTTCCGGTTACTAAGAAGTTTTACCACCTTTTACGATGATGTCCACTACTTTTCCCAGCCCGCCATACCGATGCAATTCTTTCGGCACGCCGCTGATGATCACTTCATTGGAAATATCGTAAATAAGGAAAGTGCCATCTTCAAGTCCAATAGCCATGGTCATACCATCTTCTGCAGGTTCTATAGCTGTTATAGGACTGCTGAACTCCGTGTACTTCACTACCGGCTGGCCAGAGATATTATCATAATAGTACAGCTGCTTATTATCCGCACCGGCAGTAAAGAACAGGTACCCTCTTGTCTTGACCGTTTTGAGAATACTTTTGTCCGTCACCAGGTTATTACCCTGAAAAAGTACCCGCGTTTTGGGCGTTACCCGCGCATCATTATTACCCGTTACCTGGATCTGGAAAGTTTGCCAGTACAGCTTTGAGTCAGCAGGGCTGCGCAACAGCATGGCGCCATCCATCAGACCGGAGGCATCATTGAAAGTGCCACCCCACACATAATCCCAGTTACCGAGGTTATTCAGGGGCGAATACTCTTCCGGATAGGGTGTTACGGGTGCAGGGATATCCCTGATGGGAATACCACCGCTGGGATTGGTGCCGATATTGAAGGACATGGTCAGCAGCCGGTTGTTAAGCTCATCATGCATGATGGAGAATGTGGCGTTGCGCGACCAGGAATCCCAGATATCGGAAATTTTAAGGCCACGGGTGTACTGTACCGGCGTACTGAACCAGGGCGTAGCAAAGGGCAACGCGCCACTGGGAAAGGTCCTGGAGTAGAGCGTGCCGTCCTTGTTCACCAGCAGATCAGCCGTTCCGAAGAAAGCCATATCCACCGGCTCAAAACCGGCCGGCGCACCGGCCGTGAAGGCATCCTTTGCCACCAGCTTTTTACTAAAGCCATTGGCATCCAGCTCCAGTGGTCCGGGACCACCCCGCTGCAGCACATACATACCCCGGCCGCTACTCACCGCATAGTCCCTGATCTTAACAGGGGCCGAGCCCATGGACTCCCCATTGTTATAGGTCTTGTAGAGATCCTTGTAATCAACAAAGCTGGTACCATTGATCCGCACATGCGCCAGCTCTGATTCGTTATCCTTCTCATACAGGATACCCCAGCCGGCAGCAAAGGGAGAGCTGGTATTGATGGTGAAGGAACTGGCCGCCGGGAACCAGATACCGCTCTTTCTGTCGATCATGTAATAATACACGCTGGTGGAGCCAATGGCTTTACCCGCATATTTCAGCACCGGTGCATCCGAATATTGCTCCCCGTTGATATACCAGGCATGATCATAGTCCGTGGTATCTCCCTGTGGATTGGCAAATGTCCGCAACGGCGTCACCGTCAGCGTATCTGCCAGGAATACCGTATAACTATAGGTGGCATACCGGATGGTCACCTCATTGCCATAGTTGTATTCGTAGTCTCCTTTGTCTTTTATGCAGGACTGCAGGGAACCAAAGGCCAGTCCGGCAATAAGCAGTTGTATGAATTTGCGTTTCATCTGTTTTGTTTTAATAGATCAACACTGATAGCAGCACCTACCCAATGATGGGAACGGTAGACAGCATATCCGTTCCATCGGACTCCAGTACCGGGGTACCGGCATCCCTCATTTCTATCAGGTAATACTTGAATTGAAGGATCAGTTCCCGTTGCAGGGCGGGTGAATACTCGTTCAGGGCGCCAACACCAGTGGCGGCCATGAAGGTCCGGTACTTTTTCTCCGTATAGACCCCGAGATAACCGGTTTCAATAGTGCCGGCCCACCAGGCGGGTTTGCTCACCATATCGTTGATCTTGATGATCTTCCGGATATAGTTGGTCTGCCCGGGTATTAAATCATCAGTGGCGGTGATCTCCAGGGCCAGCAATACCTGCTGCTGGGCAAGCTCTGCTGAATTGTTGATGGTAATAACAGCAGAGTCAGTGGCCAGCCCCTGCCGGAAAGTAAAGCTGCCGGGAATGGTATAGTGCTTTGCCTGGGCCGTAGTGACCTGCGGGTCAACTTTCAGCTGGTAGCTCAGGTTGCCTGAAGGCATTTGTCCTACCATACGCACAGGCAGGGACATGTCAACCGAAGGCTTGCCGGCATAAAAGAAAAAGGAAAGTGTCAGCGTATCCGTGACGGCGGCAGTGAACTGAACATACCGTCCGGATTCATAAAATTCCATTTCCTGTTTTTTGCAATTCGTCAGCAACAGGGACAGGATGGCTATGATCAGAAAAGATGATTGCTTCATGAGTGGCGCTTGAGCGTTAAAAAATGGTTTCGCCTTCTGGTATAGGCAGTACAAGCCGCTGATCAATATCGATCCTCCGTGTACCTACCATGATGGGCCTGTTAAGCCTTTTGTGGGCGAAGACGGTCTGTCCTTCTTCAAAGAATTCCCTGCGGTATTCCAGTAAAAGCTCTTCGTAGAAGGCTTCCGGATCAGTGCTGTTGAAAGCAGTGGTACGGCCGCGGGCATAGCGGAACTCATTGAAAACGGCCAGCGCCTCGGTGGTACGGCCTGCATGGAAAAGGGTTTCCGCATAGATCAGGTAGATCTCACTGAAACGCAATACCGGCATCAGGAAGTTCTGTTCCTTCCTCCACTGGGACTGTGAAGTAGTCTCATTCCATTTGGGCGATTTTTTATTTTCAGCGGAGAGGCCCAGGAAATCCATCCGGTAATCCCGCACATTGCCCGGCAGCCAGGTGGTCATGAACTCGTCCGCCAGGTTGAAGGGTGAATACTGATCCTTGATCGCTTTGATCATATTCACTTCTTCCGGGTTATAAAAGGCCATGATCACATCATCCACCAGCTTGATATACTTGTCGGCGCCGGTCATACTGTAGGAAGCTGTCCAGGCCCACCATTTGAGGCGACTGCTGGGAGCAGGACTGAACTGCTTGTAGAGATAGTCTGCTTTTTCCAGTGCTTTGACATAATCCCCTTTATAGAGGTAAGCCCTGGCCAGCAGGCCCTGGATAGCTACATAGTTCAACCGGTGCATCCGATAATTGAAGAAGAGACCACCATTGGGCGTATTGCCCCCTGCCATCAGCGACTGCAGCTTGTACATCATCATGGTCCTGTTGGTAATGGTATCATTACGGGCTACCAGCACCTGCGCTGTTTCCAGGTCGCGGATAATACTGTCCATGACGCCAATGGTAGTAGAAGGCGCTGTATAGCGGGCAGGATATTCGGAAACATAGGGAATGAAATATCCCTGGGGCTGGGCAGCCGGCGCCGGTGCATATAAACGCAGCAGCTCAAAATGCAGCAGTCCCCGCATGGCCATGGCCTCTCCCAGGATCAGGTTCCTTTCTGCGGAAAGCAGGGGAAAGAAAGTGGAATCCAGCGGTTCGATGGCCGAGATGATCTTGTTGCAGTTAGCAATAGCGTTGTACGACTTGGACCAGATACCATTGATCACCGGCACCGTATAGGTAGCCTGCGTGTAATTGTAATCGGCCAGGTAATAGTTGACATAATCCAGGTTGTTGCGGTCATAGTCCTGCGACATGACGCTGGCCAGTCCCCAGGTTAGATGATGACCATAAAGTTCCCGCACCGACACCTGCTGGTAAACACCGTTCAGCGCTGTCCGGAAACCATCGGCATTCTGATACAGTTTTTCATCGCTGATCTGGTCAGACGGTTGTGTATCGAGCCATTTATTGCAACCCGTGCCCAGCAGGGACACTATCGCTACATATAAAAGAATTGGTATTGTACGCATCTGATTGATTTTAGAGTCCTACGTTTAAGGATAGATCAAAAGTTCTGGCAAACGGGTAGCTCAACCCTCTTTCCTGCCTTACGGAGGAAATAGTAGCTACATTGTTAGTGCTCACCTGTATCCTGCACATGGAAAGCCCCATGTGCTTGAGCTGCTCCTGGGTGAAATTGTAACCCAGGCTGATGGAGTTGATGGTGATGGCATTGTAATCCTGGATAAAGCGGGAAGTGGGCCTTGTGGTGTAAAGGCTTTCTTTGATATCCTTCAGATTGGTCACATCACCAGGCTTCCGCCAGCGATCCGTGAGCACCCGCCTGTCTGTATTCCTGTTGTAGAGATCAACATTTTCCACCTTGTTCAGCAGGGTATAGTTGTACTCCTGGGAGCCGTACTGGTACAGGCAGGAGGTGAACAGCGTAAATCCTTTGTAGCTGAAGTTGATACCAAAAGCGCCCTGCCCCTTGGGAGCAGCATCGCCAATGATCACCTGGTCGGCGGCATTCCAGTCGTACGTGATGGTGCCATCCCTTTTCAGGAAGATCTCTTTCCCGTCCATAGGATTGATGCCCAGCGACTGCATGCCGAAGATAGAGGTCAGTGAACCGCCCACTACATATTTGGTATGCGGGGTGCTGTACTTTTTAGCAGAGTCAATATTGGTAGCGGTATACTGGTTATAGGTTTTGTATTGATTATCCACGCGCTGGTTATAGTTCTGCAGTGAGCGGGAAATATCCACCAGCGTATTCTTGTTGCTGGCAAAGTTGCCATACACGGCAATCAGCACATCCTTGCTGCGGTACACATTGGCACGGACATTGATCTCTATACCCCGGTTCCTTACTTCCCCGATATTGTCCTTGTAGGCGCTGAAACCGGCAGAAAGCGGCAGGTCCACATCATTGACAAGATCCTTGGTCAGCTTATTGTACCAGTTCACGTTTACGTTGATCAGATCCTGCAGTAAGCCGAGATCCATCACCAGGTCGTAGGTATTGGTCTTTTCCCAGGTAAGATTGGGATTGCCCATATACATCAGCGAGGCGCCTACACCGGTCCTGTACCAGCCTTCGGAGATAACATAGTTATCCTTGGCGGCATAGGGCTGGAAATTGGTTTTACCCAGCTGACCAAAAGAGCCTGTAATGCGTGCCCGGCTGATCCATTTGTTGTTGGCCATAAAGGCATACCGGTGCAGGTTGATACCGGCGCCCAGTGAATAAAATGGTGCATACCGCTTTTTGGAACCAAACTCAGAAGAACCATCCAGGCGGGACGATACGTCCAGCAGGTAGATATCGTTAAAGGAATAGTTCAGGGCCAGGAAAGAACCGAACATCCGGGTGTGGTTGTCGGAATACGATGGCAGGTTAACGATCCTTGCGGCAAAATTGGGTGAGCTCTGGCTGCCTGTGGGGAAGCCTGTGAAGTACAGGGACTCGCCATTGCTTTTGTTCTCTACCGTATTGATACCGGCCGAGAAGTTCATGTTATGCCCGTTGATATTGTTGACATAGTTGGCAAACAGGTTGGTATTGACGGACAGCCTGCTGGAATTATTCATACTCAGCGAGCCAACCGTAGCCAGGTCTGTATTGGCATTGACAACAAACCTGCCGGATGCGGGATCATAAAATTCTTTGGCTTCATTATCGGTCTTGTTCACAGATAACTGGCCCTTGATCTGCAGCTGCGGCAGCACGCGCCATACAAGTGACGTGTTATTGATGAGTGCGTTGTACCCGTTCCTGCTGAAGTTCTGGGTATTGTATACTTCATACAGGGGATTCACCAGGTTCAGCTGGTTGGTGCCCCCGCCATGCCAGGTAGTGGTGTTCTTTAGGTATTTACCGGTCCGGTCAACGATTTCATCATAAGGGGCTTTCCAGGTATAATCGCTGAAGCTGCCATAGGGCGAGTTGGTAGCTTTTACGGCATCGTAAGAAAGGTCATTGCGCAGCTGGAAATTATTAAAGCGGTATTCCAGGATCAGGCCGGCGCCCATGCGCTCCCGCTTGGATTCTTTCATAACGCCATTCTGCCGGTCGTACTTGAGCAGGATATTGAAGCGGAGATCATTGGAGCCGCCGTCCAGCGCCAGGGTATGTTTCTGGTTTAACTCGTTGGTAACCGGTTGGGAGATCCAATCCGTATTAACGCCCCGCATGAGCTGGTTCCGCTTGCGGATATATTCATTCTCCAGCTGGTTCTGGGTGGCAGGAACAGTAGATACATAAAAGCCGGCCAGCCTTTCTGCTTCCAGCTTTTCCTCGGCATTCATCAGGTTGTATTCGGAGAGATCCGGAGCGGTGAGGGAGGATACCAGGTTATAGTTAACGCGAAGCTTGCCGGGAATGGGTGCGATGGTCTCTATCACCACCACGCCGTTGGCTGCACGGGAACCATAGATGGCGGTAGCCGCCGCATCTTTCAGGATAGTGATAGACTTGATGCGCATAGGATCATAGTCATACACCCGGGAAGACGGTACTTCATAACCGTCCATGATGAAGATGGGCAGGTTGGGATTGTTCTGCAGAGCGGCCTGGGAAATATCCTGCTGGTCCAGCTCTTTGACACCGATGCCTGAGCGGCCGCGGATATAGAACTGCGGCATGGTATTGGGATCGGAGCCCATGATATTATTCATTTCAATGCGAAAAGAGGGATCAAAGACCTGCAGTACGTCAATGACGTTACGCTGCGCTACTTTCAGGATCTGCTCCCTTTCCACTTTGATGGAGTTGCCGGTAAAGGATTCTTTCCGCAGGTTGCTGTACCCTGTTACCACCACATCTTTCATGGCAGCTTCCGCAGGTTTCAGCACAATGCTGAGCGTTTTGGAAGGATCGCTGATCCTGAGCTGCTGTGATTCCATTCCAATATAGGTGAAGACCAGTACCTGTCTGGCCTGGGCATTGATGCTGAAGTTACCGGCTTCATCGGTTGATACACCGCCTTTTTCTCCTTTGATACTGATGCTTACACCAGCCAGGGGCAGGCCCGCTTCAGTAGTGACCTTTCCCTTTATAGGATCAAACATAGCCTGGAGGGTGAGAAAATGAAGGCTGGAATCCCTGGATGCGCTGGTAGCCGAAACATCGTCAGGATCATCGTATTTCCTGTACAGAACGATGGTCTTGTCGAGAATGCGATAGGTGAGGGGTTGCTCTTTCAGCGCAAGGTTGAGGAAATCTGCCAGTGGCATTTCCACAGCGGAAATACTCACTTTCCTGGATTGCTTCAGCAGGCTGGCATTGCCAAAAACACCATACCCGGTCTGCTGTTTGATCACGTTGAACAGCTTGTTCAGGGACACGTCCCTTCCCGACCAGGTGATGGTTTGCGAAGACGTTGTAGCACATACATGCATGCTACAGATCAACAGTAGATACGCAGTTAGTTTCATCGCCGTCAGTATTTTTTTCTGAACGAAGCGATGTCTCTGTCCGTTCACTCCCGGAAACACCCGTTGCAGTAACCCGGGTGATCTCAAACCATTCCAAAGACTTTTCAGCAGTCGTCTTTGCAATGAAGCAGCCGGGAAAGAAGCGGTCAGGACATCCCGGTTACAAATAGTCCCGCCAGCGCCAGGGCTCAGGCAGGCAGATGGCATGCCTTCGCTGAAGCTCGGGCAGGCCGATGCAGTTTTTTGCATACTTTTGCATTAGTTTGGTTAATAAAAAAATTCTCCTCAACTGAATTTGAATTAGCCCGACGATATACCGGAAGCAGGTCAGAGCGCTTCCGGTTTTTCATTTTCCGGGAAATCCACTATTGAAAAAAATTAGCAGGCAACAGCAATCCGTTAAAATACTTTCCGGTATTTTTTGGTCAGTGAAATGAGAAAGGATAGGTAATAGAGATGAGACAAGGTTACTGCGATAATACCACCAGCTTCCGTCCGCTTTCCAGGCGGAAATGCACGCCCACATCTTCCAATGCTTTCAGCAGGTCGGTCAGACTGATATTCCGGCTCACTTCCCCGAAGAACTCAATGGCAGGCTCGGGGCCTTCATACACCACTTCAATATTATACCAGCGCACCAGCTGGTTCATGGCTTCTTTTAAACTGGCGCCTTCAAAATTGAAGAACCCGTTTTTCCAGGCCATTACTTTATCGGTATCAATATTGTTCAATACCCGTACGGAAGGGGATTGCTTTGTTTTGTTAAGTGCCGCATTCATGAATACAGCCTGCTGTCCGGGCTTCAGCGTTACGGCCTGGGCGCCCATTGGCTGACCATGTGTTTCCGGGCAATGCCAGCAGCTGGTATCGGTAGTAGTATAGATCTGCAGCCAGCCGCTGAGCAGGGTGGTGGCCATCAGCTCTTCATCAGCATAGGCTTTTACATTGAAGCGGGTGCCAGTGACTTCTATAACCGCCTGCCTGTTCACCTTTACTTTAAAGGTCATGGCCGGATCTTTGGCAACTTCCATGTACAGCTCCCCGCTGGTCTCTATCCTTCTTTCCTTTCCCACAAAAAAAGTGGGGTAAGTAATGGAACTGCCGGAATTCATCCATACCATAGTGCCGTCAGGCAGCTCCACCTTGAACTGCCGGCCCCTGGGAGTGGAAATGGTATTCCAGGTAGGCTTGCGGTGACGCTGGTCTGTAGCGTCATAGGATACCTGTCCGTTCCGCAGCATCACCTGTGCGCCGCTCTGGGTAGCTATGAGGCCATCGCTGAGGCTGTCCAGGATCATCTGCGAACCATCTTCCAGGGTGAGGATAGCCCCATCCTTTCCCGGCGCAATCTCCGTATCAGCCCTGGTATGCGCTATCATGGCAGGAGCAGGCCTGGACTGAAACCAGGTATAGGCGCCCGCGCCCGCAAATAATACCAGGGCGGCGGCAGCCCACCATACCTGCCGGGCGGGTATGCCAATAATCCTGGCCGGCTTTGTACCGGCGGCAGCCGTCAGCTCCCGGATCTGTTGCTGCATCCTGCGGCCCCTGATCATATCCGCCGGGCCTGTGACTGCCTGTGTTTGCCACCAGTTGTCCAGTTCGGCCAGCAACGGATCATCCTCCGGCAATTCCCGGACAAGCTGGAAAAAGGCCGCCATCTCCTGTTCCGTACACTGGTTGGAAACAAGCTTATGAAATAACGCCTGGATGTTTTGCCGGGATTCGGACATGCAGCTGCATTTATAGTATTGACGACAACGGGAAGACCAGGTGGTATTGCCTGTCCGGATTTTTTTTACAACTGGATAAACAGGAGGAACCCTGCGAGGCTGTCCTTATAATGGGTACGCAGGAAATCGCGGATAGAATCCAGGGCGATGGACATGGTCTTTTTAACCGTGCCGGGGCTGATATTCATACGTTCAGCTATTTCATTGTAGGAAAGCCCTTCTTCCCGGTGCATCAGGAAAACTTTCTGGCGGTTGGGACTCAGGCTGGACACAGCTTCCTGCCAGATCCTGCTGGACTCGCCGTTCAACAGGTGCTGATCAGGTACGGTACGTGCCGACAGTAACAGCATATCTGTGTAATAGGCTTCCATCATTTTTTTGCGGCGGGCTGTTGTTTTGAGAAAGTCGAGTGCTTTATTGCGGGCTGAAGTGCGGAGAAAACCACCAATATTCTGAACCTGTTCCAGCCATTCCCTGCCTGCCCAGAGTTTGACAAAGATGTCAACCACCATTTCCTCTGACGCTTCGGGCGATTTAACGATGCTCTCCAGATAAGCATAGACCTTAGGCCAATACAACTCATAGAGCTCGTTAAAAGCGGCTTCGTCGCCGCGGGCTATGCGGTACAGCAGTTCAGTTTCGTTTTGCATGGACTAAGCAGTTCTGGTAGGGTTCACTGCAATTTAACAAAAAACAGTATTGAAAACGTCCGCGGGACCGCATTCCCCGCCGCAGATATTGTTCTTTTTGACAATAATGCCTGCTTTTTTTCCTATCCTGCCTATATATAATGTAACAAGATGCGTTGGGGGCATAAAAAAAGGCACGAACATTACCAGAGGGTATTTTTCGTGCCTGGGATCCAGGAACAAGGGTACGGATGCAAAGTATCTGAGCCTGTGTGTTTTCTTATTAATACACTTCTGCCACCACTTTCGGGACCACGGCCTGCAGCAGTCCGTTGAGATCAGTCCGCTGAACACGGTCAAAGTCCAGTTCCATATTAGCTCTCTTCACGGGGTCCTTCTCTGCGCGGGCGCCCATTTTTACCAGTAAGCGGTCTACCCAGGAGAGGCGCTTTTTGATCAGCCGGCCGCCGAGGAAGAACGCATTGTTATTGCGCAGTAAATTGGCAGGGATATTCCTTGCTGCACAACGCAGCTGCGCCGGCCTTTCAGAATGAGGTGTCGCCATCACTACAAAGAAGAAAAGTTTCTTGCGTTCCAGCCGGCCCATGTTATTCTCCAGCCAGCTCTTGATACGCAGGTGACCAACATACACTGAACTGCCTACCACTACTGTCTCCGCCTGCTCCAACGCTTCATAGGTCAGCGTTTCCGGCGTATAGACGGGCCACTCCAACGACTCCGACAGCCATTTGGCATACTGCTCGGTAGCGCCATATTTGCTGTTGTAGATGATCACCCCTTTCATTACATTCTCAATTTGACCTAAAGGTAACTTATGGCGTTCCGGTAAAATATGACAACGCACAGGCGGGAAGCGGCTTTCCCCTGACTTTCATCAGCCGATCTTCTAAGTGGAAGGTATTATACTACAGACAAAATTGCGGCACTGCGGGCCATTTGAGACCACCCTTTACAACGCAAAAACCCGGCAGCTGTCCGCCACCGGGTTCTTCTCCATCCATTGGTTTCCACTAATGCGTTACACTTCAGCCATTACCGGCAATTGGTAGCTGGTGATGGACAAATTCGGATTTACCTGGAGCATGAAAGGTTCCGAGCCCTGCTCTACATCAGCACTCAGCAACAGGAAGCCGCCAAAACTCTCCAGCAATAACAGCGGTGGCGTATAATAGGTAAGGGCTACAGCATGCAATGAAAAATCACTTATACTACTTTCCACCAGCTCAAATGCCGTTCTTTCAAAAGGCAGCGGTTTTTCAAAAGTATCTTTCAGCAAAGGAATACGGCCATTCAATTGTTCAATCAATGGAATCACCGCAAAGCTTGTTTTGTAATGCAGTGAATTGGCCCTTCCGTCCGCTTTGACCAGCGCCGTAAAACGATCATATCTTCCTTCAGGATTGTAGGCCTGTGATTTCAACAGGAATTCCTGGTAGGACAGGCGCAGCATAGTTTGCTCAAAGGCAGCAGTACGCTGCGCATTGATCAGCTGCCGGAACGCAATGACGATAGTTGGTCTGTTCATAATACCTCCTTTTTAAAGGGCGATGCCTATATTGTAAGTGCCGGTATAGCCCGCGCTAAGACTGCCTGTCAATGCAACAGTCTCCCTGGCCAGATCCGCGGCAGAATCACCAAAGACCCCGTCCCTGGCATTCCTGGTGGTATTGATGCCATGGGCTGCATACAATGAGCTGGCATGTACAGCGTCACTGATGGTTTCATCAAAAGTGATCTGCCCGGTTTTCTTCAGCACATTGTTCACAAATACTTCCAGGTGAATATGCGTGGCCCGACCCGAATACCAGCCCGGGTAAATAGTAGTGAATCTGGCCTGCCCGTTGGCATCCGTTTCCTGGTAGCCACGCAACCAGGTTTCACCTGCATAATTTTTTGTTCCCAGGTATCCCTGCTGGCTATAGCCGCTGTAATAACCATCTTTGTTACAGGCCCAGATATCTACACGTGCATTGCTGACATACGCACAATTATTGTTCACATTCACCACCCCGAACGTAAGGACCAGGGGCAGGCCTGTTTGTCCACCTGTTACATCCGATCTGTTCAGCGGGTTGTTGATCTCACCACCGGGATATGGATAGGGGCCTTCCGTTTCTGTAGGCATCACTACGCAGGATCCACCGTCTGTACTACCCGTTCCACCCGTGCCTGTTGTGCTGGCAGCAGCATCCCCTGATTTTTTACAGGCTTCCAGGATCAATCCGCCTCCACCCAACAGCAGGAGGCCATTCCTTAAAAAATTTTTACGTTCCATAGCCGATGTTTTATTGTTTGACAATGATTGGACAGCGCTCCGGAAGGATAAGGCGCAGCAAGAACAACCCTTATGACTGCGGCAGCTATTAACTGCCACAGTCCGGGTTTTCCTGACGGAACTTTTGTTACAGTAAAAAATGTTGGGTAAAAATGATAAAGTAAATATCAGCTATCAGCCCGGGAGAAATAAATAATAGGGGCCAATGCAGCCAATCCTGTGGTGAAACACTGATCACTGTCCAAACAGCTGCATGAAGGCTTCTTCATAGCTGCTGCCCAATGGGATCTCCTCGCCACATTGCAGGCTGATCAGTTTGTTGCGCACGGCGCTGACGCCGGCCAGCGGTACTATAAAGGAACGGTGTACACGCAGGAAAGCATTGGCAGGCAGTTTTTCCAGGAGGGCTTTCAGCGTCATCCGCACCACCACAGGCTTGCCTTCCTTTACATGGATCTTCAGGTAATTGTCCAGCCCTTCAATGAACCGGATGCTGCTTATTGGCAGTTTGACCAGGCCATAATCCACCCGCAGCACCAGCTGTTCCTGCCCGGCAGGCAGGGCCTGCTCCCGCAGGCGCCTGGCGTCAACCGCTTTTTGCACAGCCTGCTGAAAGCGGAGAAAAGTAAAGGGCTTCACCAGGTAATCAAGGGCGTTCAGTTCATAGCTCTCCACGGCATATTCACTGTAGGAAGTGGTGAAAATGACCATGGGCCGGGGATCCAGCTGTTTCAAAAAGCCGATGCCACTGATAGAAGGCATATTGATATCCAGGAATAACAACTCTACCGGCTGCTGCTCCAGGTAGCGGGCAGCTTCCGTGCTGCTGGTAAATGCCTGCAGCAGCTGCACATCTTCCATACGGCCACAGAAGGCTCTGATGATCTCCAGTGCCGGCGGCTCGTCGTCCAAAGCAATGGCTGTTATCATGTGAGCTGTATTGAAAGATTTACCTGGTAATTTTTGTCTGTCTCAAACAGGCTGAGCTGGTGTTTGCCGGGATACAGCAGCAGCAGGCGGTCCCTGGTATTTTCAACACCAATACCGCTGGAGCTTAGCTCATTGGCGGCCGCCACTTTGTTGTTCTGTACCTGCAGCAATAACACTTCTTCCTTTACCCGTATCTGGATACTGATCACAGAAGGCAGATCGGGATTAACGCCATATTTAAACGCATTCTCAATAAAACTGATCAGGATAAGCGGCGCTATCAGGGTCTCTGGCGGGAACTCCTCTTCTGTGCTGTACTGTATGCGTACGGTATCTCCCAGCCTGGATCGCTGCAGGTCTATATAGTTGCGGATATAGTCCAGTTCTTTACGCAGCAGGATCCTGTTGTCTTTTACATCCGTTAGTACATACCGCATCAGCTCCGAGAGATTGACAATAGCATCCGCCGTACGGTCATCTTTGCGCACCGCCAGGGAATAAATACTGTTCAGGGTATTGAAGAGGAAATGAGGGTTTATCTGTGCTTTGAGACTGGCCAGCTGTGCCTGGTGGCGGGCGGCTTCCGCCTGGTACCAGCGCCGCCACATTTGCAGCAGCAGGGAAAAAGACACAACGGCAATAAAAGGGAATACATGGTGTTTGATGCCTTCATAAAAAGAGCCGGCTGAATCCATCCGCATCCTGGGTGGCGGTCCGCCGCCCGGTCGCTGGAATGGCGGGGGCATGGACAGGGAGGGGCTGCCCACGGCAAAAGGACTGCGGCCGGTGAGCAGGGAGGGGAACAGGCAAACTACCAGCAGGCCTGCCAGGATGGTGGACGCATACACCAGGTATTTCTCCCGGAAGAACAGGCGCGGGATGATCACAAAATAGTGCAGGTAAAAGAAGGCCAGCATAAGGGCATTGGCCGTCAGGTCCCGCAGCATGGGCGGCGAAAATAAAAAATGCCGGCCCGGCGGCGGCCCCGCAGACAACCAGATCGGCTGGCTCAGGAAAAGCAGGCTGCCGGTTACATGCAACAATACGATATACTTATTGACAGGCTTCATCGGGTATCAATTTCCGAACTTACCTCTTTTTACAACATTAATTGTGGTCAGGAAAGGGAATGTTGGGGGGAAACAGGCCATTTTTAAGCAAAAAGCCCACCCCTGAAACAGAGGTGGGCACCCTTCAAAACCAATAACCGTAAAACATGAAATCCGTGCTGTGGGGACAGATCCTTTCTTTTATCGTACTGCCTGTCTGATCTATACTGCGTGCACCGGCGTAAAACCATCCTCTGTCTCAGCCGGGACGAAGTCTTCTGTCAGCTGTTCTTCTATAGATTTTTCATTTTTCTTATTTCTTCTCTTTTCGCCCCAATGATCAAAAATGGCGTAGATCACGGGCACAATGATCAGGGTCAGGAACAGGGAGCTGATCAGACCACCAATGATAACCCAGGCCAGACCATTCTTCCATTCCGCACCGGGACCGGAGGCAAGGGCAATCGGCAGCATACCGAACACCATGGCGATGGTGGTCATCAGGATAGGACGCAGACGCGCATGGTTGGCCTGCACCAGGGCATTGAAGGTATTTTCACCTGCCTGCTTCCGGTGATTGGCAAAGTCCACGATCATGATGGCGTTCTTACACACCAACCCAATCAGCATGATGATACCCAGGATAGTGAAGATGTTGAGCGAGTTGTTGGTAAGCCCCAGCGCCAGCAGCGCACCGATAAAGGAGAGCGGCACGGAGAACAATACCACGAAAGGCGTGACAAAGCTATCATACAGGGTCACCATCACCAGGTATACCAGCAGGATAGCCGCCAGCAGCGCCACACCCAGGGTACCAAAACCTTCGCTCTGGTTTTCCATATCACCGCCCCAGACATAGTTCACACCGGTAGGCCGGGAGATCTTTTCAAAACTCTTTTCCCATTCGGCGGCAATGGTACCGGTAGGACGGCCCACAGTCTGGCCCTGCACCGTTACGGAAGGACTCTTGTCCCTGCGCTCCAGCTGGCTGGGACCGGAAGATTCCACTACATTGGCAAACTGTGAGAGCTTGATGGTCTGTCCCTGGTCGTTCACAAACTCCAGGTTACGCACGTCATCAATGCTTTTCCTGTTGAACTCGCTATAGCGGATATTGATATCGTATTCGTATTCGCCCGCACGGAACTTACCATCGGTATTTCCGTTGAAAGCCGTCTGCATGGTAGAACCTACTGTCTGCAGGGTCAGGCCCAGGGAAGACATCTTATCCCTGTCCACCTGTACACTGATCTCAGGGTTGCCTGCTTCCACGGTCAGCTTGGTCTCCGTAGCGCCGGGGATCTTGCGCAGAGAATCCAGCGCCATATTGGCAAACTTCATGGCACTGTCCAGGTCAGAGGCGGTCACCACCAGGGCCAGCGGCGCCTGGTCGGGTGAACCCAGCATACCAATAGGCGTGGTCTTGATCTTGGCGCCTACCAGCACCTGCTGCAATTCCCGTTTGGTCTTGGCCGCATATACATAGGAATCATCCTGTCTTAATTTTTTATTGACCAGCTTTACCGTGATCTCCGATTTGTAAGCGGTAGACTGGCTGGCGCCCAGGCCCTCGCTGGTTTGACCCACTGTGGTGATCAGGTCAACCACTTCCACTTTCTTCCGCAGGAAATCTTCTGCCCGCTGTGTCATCTGGTTGGTTTGCTCAATGGCGGCATCCTTGGGCATTTCAATGGTCACCAGGAACTCGCCCCGGTCACTCTTGGCAAAGAACTCGGACCCTACAAAGCCACCGCCTACCATGTACAGGGAGGCGACAAACAAAGCAGACACCAGGCCCAGGGTGATCCTTTTATGGCGCAATGACCAGGTAAGGATATTGGTGATCCAGTGTGTGAAGGAGGTGAGCCCTTTTTCAAATCCCACAACGATCCTTCCAAAGAAGGTCTTACCGGTAAAATGCTCCACCTTACCAAACCTGGAAGAGAGCAGGGGCACAATAGTAAAGGACGAAAGCAGGGACAACAGGGTAGAGAGGATCACCACCACGCAGAACTGCTTAATGATATTGGACACCAGGCCCGTACTGACAGCAATGGGCAGGAACACCACTACAATCACCAGGGTGATGGCCGTTACGGTGAAGCCGATCTCCTTGGTGCCATCATAGGCGGCACGCACCTTGTTCTTACCCATCTCCATGTGGCGATAGATATTTTCCAGTACCACAATGGCGTCATCCACCAGGATACCTACTACCAGCGACAGCCCCAGCAAGCTCATCAGGTTCAACGTGTAGCCGAACATGGCCATACCAATGAAGGTAGCGATCAGTGAGGCCGGGATAGAGACCATTACAATAATGGCGTTCCGTAAGCTGTGCAGGAAGAACAGCATCACGAAGGCTACCAGCAGGATGGCGATCAGCAGGTCATGCACCACAGAGTCAGCCGCTTCGCGGGTAAAGATGGTGCTGTCATTGGCGATGGCCAGTTTCAGCTCTACCGATCCATAATCTTTTTCCAGCTGTGCAATCTGCTTGTACACATCTTCGGCCACCGCTACGGCATTGGCGTCAGATTGTTTTTGTATCTGAACGGCAATAGAACTTTGCTGGTTTACCCGGGAGATCTTTTCCACTTCTTTTTTGGAGTCCTGTACATCGGCAACATCTCTCAGCCGTACCTGGATGCCATTCTTTGAGGTAAGCACCAGGTTACGCATCTCCTCCACATCCTTGTATTTACCGGCCAGGCGCACCAGGATGCTCTGCTCCCTTGTCTGTACGCTACCGGTGGGAAAGTCCAGGTTGGAACCCAGGATCATCTGCTGTACCTGGGGTACAGAAAGCCCATAGCCTTTCAGCTTATCGGCATCCATATCTACCTGGATCTCGCGCTCTTCACCACCTACCAGGTTTACCTGGGCTACGCCCGCAATCCGGGAAAGCACCGGTGAGATCCTTTTATCCACCAGGTCAAAGAAAGCCGTTTCATCCATCTTGCCTGAGGCTGACAGGGTCAGGATGGGCAGGTCGTCCAGGGAGAACTTATTCAATGAGGGTGGATCAATATCATCAGGAAGGTCTTTGAGGATCTGGTTGATCTTCCGCTGCGCGTCATTCAGGGCATAGTCCGCATCTGCGCTGCTGTTAAGGTTGATCATCACCATCGACAGGCTCTCGTAAGATTTGGACTCCAGCTTCTTGATATTTTCAAGAGAGGCTACGGCGTCTTCCACTTTCTTGGTCACCGTATTCTCCACCTCACTGGGCGAAGCCCCGGGATAGGTAGTGACAATGGTGATCACGTTCACATCAAACTTAGGGATCAGCTCATACCCCAGTAAGGAGTAGCCGAACAAACCACCCAGCGTAAGGATCGTGAACAACACGATCACTATGGAGGGCCGTTTTATTGATATTTCTGCCAGTTTCATCTGTTATTTATTTATGTCCTTAAAGCCGGAAGCACCGTGTAAACTGCTTGCATGTGGTAGTTTCCGGCTCATGAGGGATGGTTTGAAGGAATGTCCGGGACTTATTTGATAATGCTGACCGCAGTTCCATCTGTGAGGTTGATCTGACCACTGGTGATCACCAGGTTTCCATCCTGCAGGCCTTCCAGCACTTCCACGCGGTCGCCAAACAAACGACCGGGAGTTACCTGCTTGAGTCTGGCAATACCGTTCTCCACCACAAATACCTGGTTGCTGCTCACGCTGCCCACAAAGGCAGTACGCGGTATAATGGTCACCGGCGCCTGGTTGGGGAAATCGAAAAAGGCCGTTCCGTACATACCTGCTTTCAGTTGGTTGGCGGCATTGTTGCTGATCTCTATCTCTACAGGGAAATTAAGGGAAGCATCGGCCTTGGGTGCAATAAAGGTCACTTTACCGGCAAAGGATTTACCGGGAAATACAGAGGCAGCCACCTTCACCCCTTTTCCTACGCTCAGTCCGGCCACCTGTCCTTCATTCACTGTAACATTCAGCTTGAGGGTGGATACGTTCACAATATCGAAGAGTTTGGTGCCGGCAGCCACAACGGAGCCGGGTTCTATATAGCGTTCATTCACGATACCATCAATAGTGGCGCGGATACTGGCATCGCCCAGGTTGATGCGGGACTGGTCCAGCTTGGCCTTGGCATTGGAGAGGTTGAGCTTTGCCTGGTCCAGCTGCTGCTGGGTGACGCCGCCGGTGCGGAAAGCATTCTCATATCTTTCCTTATCTGCCAGGGCTGTCTGGTAAGCCGCTTCAGCACTCTGCATATCCACGGAGAGCTGGTCTACCCGGATAGTGGCCAGCACCTGGCCTTTGCGTACAGCATTGCCTTCTTTCACCAGCACATTCACCACCCTGCCGGCTTTCTCAGCAGAAAAGCTCAGTTCCTGCGAGGGCGCAAAAATGCCGTTGGCCAGCACATCTGTATTGGGGGCGGCTTTGGAAACCGTGTCCACCCTTACGGATACGGTGGCATTGGTCTGTGAAACCACCTGGGTCTTTTCTTGCGATTTTTTCTTGTTGTTAGAGAGTACATACGCGATCAGCCCAAAGGAACCGGCGATCAGTACTACTGCTATGACAATTCTCAATACCTTATTCATGGTTGATTAGTTTAAGAGTGATTTTAAATTTCCCTGGGCTTTGATCAGCTGTATCTCGGCAAGGCGATAGTCCAGCAGGGCGGATGAATAATTGTTCTGGGCGGTGGTCATCGAGGTCTCTGCATCCAGCAGGTCTGTCAGCGGGGCCAGGCCCTGGTTGTAATTATTACGCGTATTGTCGTACACCTCTTTGGCCAGCTCCACATTTTCCTCCTGGTTCTTCAGGGTGATGACGCTGTTGGTCAGCTGTGTTCTGGCATTCTCGTACGCGAGGCTCAGCGAAAGCTCGGTGTCCTTCATGTCCTCCTGTACTTTCCGCAGTTCCACATCCGCCTGCCTTACACGAGAGCGGGTGGCAAAGCCATTGAAGATGGGGATCTTCAGGTTGAGCCCGATGGAGGAATAGTCAAACCAGTTCACATTCTGGCTGGCGCCCTTGCCGATCGGGAATTTATTGCCCAGCCCCTGGTAGCCATAGCTGCCGCTCAGGGAAAGGGTGGGATAGTATTCTGCTTTATAGGCTTCTTTCTGGAAATGCAGCAGCTCTTCCTGTTTTTTCAGCAGCTGGAAATTGGTGAGCTGCTGTACATCGGGTCTGGTCTCAGCCAGTGTCAGCTCAGGACGGATATCCTCAAAACTGGCGGCGGGAATATCAATGGGGGTGGTAATAGCCATGCCCATGTAGAATTTCAGGGTGTTCTCCTGGATCTGAACCCCGTTGAGCAGCTGCTGGCGCTGGGCCTGCAGGTTGGAGATATTAACGCGGGTGCGGTCCAGGTCTATTTTTTTGGCCAGGCCATTGTTGTATTGTCCTTCAATGATCTCTTTCACGCGGGTGGTGGTGGCAATATTACTGTCTATCACAACCAGTTTCTGCCTTTGTACCAGCACCTGGTAATAGTTGCTGGCTACCTGTTCAATGATCTGCTCATCGGTGAGGCGGGCCATGATCTCATAATATTGCTGTGTGGTCCGGGCGGCTTTGAGGCCGGTGAAAACGGACTGGTCAAACAGTGTCTGGGAAAGGGCTACTACGGCGCTGCTGTTCCATTTTTGTCCAAAGGGGATCAGCAGGGTGGTGCCGGGCTGTCCGGCCAGGTCGCCGGGAACAGCGCTCAGCTGCAGGATGGGATTATAGGTGAGATTGCCGGTGCCGGTTATCTGCGGCAGTGCGCGCGACCTTACCTCGGCAATCTGGTGCAGGCTGTTCTCTTCGTCCAGCTGCGCTTTTTTCACATCGGCTTTATGCTGCAGCGCAAATTCCAATGCATCTTTCAGTTTGAAGGGAGAGGGAAGCTGTGCCTGGGTCAGCTGAAGCAGCCCCATACCCGCTATGAATAATAACAGGTGTTTCCTCATTGCATGAAGCGTTGTTGAGCGTTTCATTTGATGGTTTGTTTAGTAAAATAGAATGTCAGCCACCGGCTACGGTGGAAAGGGCAGACGCAATCGTGTGGGTTGGGTTATTTGGCGGCGATGGCGGGCATATGAGATTTGTAGGCCGACAGCTCCTCTTCCAGTTTGGAAATGGCGCCGGGTGCAACCACGCCATAGAGGAACAGGTAGATGGCCTGACGGAAAACTTCTTCTTTGGAATAGTCATTCACCAGCATGGCGGCAAATTCAAAATCGCGCTGCAGGTGCTGTTGCCAGATGGCCATCACCAGCGTAGGATGGAGATTACCCCGGAAGTATCCTTCCTGGATACCGTTCTCCAGCACTTTGACCAGGCGGGATTTCACTGTGTTCTCCAGCTTGAGCTGCAGTTCGGTCCATTGCAGGGGAAAATGACGGCGCAGGTCATTGAAGAATACGGGGGTTACTTTTTTGCAGAAACCCATTACCGGGTGAATATAACCCAGCAACCGCTGAAGGCTGTCCAGCTCTTCCTGGTCCACCACTTCCATGCTGGCTTCGTACTCATCCGTCATCCGGCCGCAGACCTGTTCTACCAGTTCCTGGCGGGAAACGAAATAGCGATACAATGTCTTTTTGGAAATACCCAGCCGGGCGGCAAGGTCGTCCATCGTGAACTGATGGATGCCCTGGGTGGTGAACAGCTGGTAGGCGATGTCAAGTATTTTCTGCTCCATGAACTTTCGACTATTTTAGTTTATTGGTCAAAAGTAGGGCGACTATTTGACTAATCGACACAAATGGTCGAAATATTTTGTTAAAGAAATGGTAAAGAAAATGGGTGGTTTAACGGAAATTTTTGGAGGGCCTTCCCTTGGTTCGTCTCAAATAATTGTCTTTCATCAAAATACACATGGAAAACGATCGAAACCGTCAATATCTTTACCGTTTCCCTGTCCTGCCCTTCCAGCCAGCGGACAATTGCCTAACTTTGTATAAAGTATTCAAATTTGACCAAAGATGTCGAATAGTCAATTATCAAAGGACCCCATTAAGGACGATATTTTAACCGGCGCACGGACCCTGTTTGAGCGGTTTGGATTTAAAAAGACCACCATGGAGGATATTGCCCGCCAGGTGGGTAAGTCAAAAAGCGCCCTGTACTATTACTATAAAACCAAGGAAGAGATATTTGAAGCGGTTGTCCTGGAAGATATAGACAAGAGCCGGGTAGAAGCCACTGCCGCCATGAGCAACGTTGAATCCGCCACGGATAAATTTGCAGCGCTCATCAGCACCATACTGGGTTCACTGCGGGAGAAAACAGATAAGTTCTCCATCTTCCGCTCTGATATTTACGAAAACCCATTCCTGCTGGAGAATATCGTCCGGCAGCGGGATAGTTACCTGGAAGACCTCTTTAAAGATATCCTGATCCTCGGCATCAGCCGCGGCGAGATGAGGGTGATGAGCAATGCAGAAATGGATATCTGGGCCAAGACCACCAACCTCACCTTCCGCTCTATAGGCAGCAAGGTTTTCCTGGATGGTAATTTCACCTTCCTGGACCATATTCCTTTCCTCATTGATATCCTGCTGAACGGTGTGAGCCGTCAGAAATGATCATTCTTTTTTCCAGACCTGATAACCATACGCAGGCAGGCTGACCTGCTGTGGCAGCATCGCTGCTGCTCCGCCAAAAGCCAGTCGCCACTGGCTGCCCGCCAGCGCCGCCGGTATCTCCGCTGTAGCCGCATGCCGGCGCAGGTTCACCATTACCAGCACCTGCTCTGCTTCCTGCTTCCGCAGGAATACCGCCACATCAGGCTGCGGGTAAATGGTCAATGTTCCCCGGCGCAATGCCAGGCTGTTATTCCGTAAGTCCATTATCTTTTTATACTCCGCTTTCAGCTCCGGGTGCAGGTCCCAATCCACCTGTGTGCTGCTGTTGAAATAATTCAGCCTTACCGGGCAGCCAACTTCCTGTCCGTTATAGATCATGGGCACACTGTTGAGATAGGCGGACACCACAAAAGCAGCTACCGATCCTTCCTGTCCGCCCAGCAATTCCAGCGGCGTGCCGTCACTGTTGTTGACATCATGGTTGCTGATATAGCGCACTATCCGGCTGGATGCAGTGGCATTGCTGTATTCCACCCGGTTCACGGAATCAATAGTGGAGACGGGGCCATCCTTACCATACACATTGTTCACCAGGTTATAGTAGAAACCCATTCCATACATCAGCTGGAAGCCGCTGCTGAAATGGTCCTTGCGGGAGCCTTCGGCAAACAATAATAATTTATGGGTTCGAATGGCACGCAGCGAATCAATAGCCTGCTTCCAGAAACCGGCCGGCACAAAATCAGCGGCATCACAACGGTAGCCGTCAATATTGGCGGTATAGACCCAGTATTTCATGGCCGAGATCATGGCCAGTCGCATATCCGCATTGTTGAAGTTGAGCTGCGCCACATCATTCCAGCCAGTACCGGGCGGGGATATAATTTTCCCGCCGGCATCCTGCTGGTACCAGCTTTTGTTGCTGGTCCAGGGATGATCCCAGGCTGTATGATTGGCTACCCAGTCCATGATCACGGACATACCCCGATCATGCGCTGCTGCCACCAGGGACCGCAACCCATCCAGGTTCCCGAACTCGGGGTTCACTGACCTGTAGTCCTTCACACAATAAGGTGAGTTGACTGAATTGACGGTACCCACCGGGAACACCGGCATCAGGTACAGTACATTCACGCCCAGCGCCCGGATAGCATCCAGCCTGTCCTGTACACCCTTGAAATTGGCCTCCTTACTGAAAGCCCGCAGGTTTACCTGGTAAATACTGGCGTCCTCCGGGTCCGGCACCCGGGCAAATGGGGTTCCGTATTGCTCAGGGCCGTTGTCCACCGGCGGCTCAAAGGGCGCCGGACTGTCCTTGCTGCATCCCAGCAGCAGCCAGCTCAATAATATCGTCCACATGATAGTGCGCATAAAGGGGGTTTCCCGGATGATCAATGTTTTTGTAAGCTATAGGTATACTGACCGGCCACATGCAGGTCCAGTGTAATGGTATACTGGCCATCTTCCGGCACGCTCAGGTCCTGGATGCCTTCTGTATAACCAAGGAAAGGGTTATTGGCATAATGCAGTTTGCCGTTGTTATCCTTTCCGAAATCCAGCACCCACTCATTATTGGTCCTGAATTTAAAAGAACCATTGGCCTTCATCTGGCAGGTAACGGTCCAGACCTCCTGCTCCGCATCATAGCTCAGCGGCGTATCTGTGTCCCAGCCGCCAGGCGTAGCGCCACCCAGTATGCCCCAGCTGATCTTCCGGTAGGTCCAGGTATTGCTGTTGAGGTTGGCCGTCAGGTAATAATAGCCGCCCTCGGGAACCGATAAGCCGGCAGCATTCCCGTCCGTACTGAACGTACCATCCCCACCATCACCATAGTTGGTATGGCCCCAGTCCGGTGCATTGGTATATTTGAAATACTGTTTGCCCGTACCCGTTATATTGACATACCCTTCATATAAACCAGCCCTGCCCACTACCGGCGCCAGCTGGGGAGCCGTTCCCGGCGACCAGCCCTGGTACTCGCCCGGCACATACAGGCTCAGGCTATAGGAAGTGATGGTCTGTTTGGTAGTATTGGAATAAACAGGCGCCAGCATGGATGCGGCGCCATCCATTTTTTTCACTTCGGCCCGGATACGCACCACAATGGTATTGGCCACATCAGCCGTCAACCCGCGACCGTTCAGCAGGTTGTTCAGGTCCTTGCCTATGAATGCATGCTGGTAAGTATTGGCGGCAACAGGAAAGTTGCTGGCATTGCCCCAGGCATTGGCGCCCGAAGTATCTGCCGGCACATCCAGCTGCAGGGTATACGTGATCACCGTCTGGTTTCCCATTTCGGCCGGAGACCACTGGAAGCGGATCACAGTATCGTTTTCTGTAGCAGGCTGCAGCACCAGGGTGCTGACAGAGCTGGTGAGACTGGCAGCCTGAAAGCTGTCCGGCTGCAGGGTAAATTCATCGCCGGTCTTTTTACAGCCGCCACTAATGAGCAGCAGCAGCCCGCAAAGCAAATGGACAATCGTTCTCATATACATAAGTTTAACTGGATGATCAATCAATAGCCCGTGTTCTGGGTGAGATTAGGATTGGCAATGATCTCGGTGGCCGGGATTGGGAACAGCGCAAAATGACTGGCCACGCCGGTACCGGCTTTTACACCGCCTTTCCAGGGCCACAGGTAGCTGCTGCCGGTGAAGCGGTCATAGCGGATCAGGTCTGTCCGCCGAAACCCTTCCCAGTACAGCTCGCACATGCGTTCTTCCAATAGCCCGTCAATGCTGAGCGCAGTGAGGCGGCCTGTAGTATTTTCATAGGCCCTGTCGCGCAGGCGGTTCACATAGTCCAATGCTGTAGCAGTATTGCCACCACTGCCGCCGCGCAGGACTGATTCCGCATAGATCAGGTATTGTTCTGCCAGCCGGAACAAGGGGAAGTCCACGCTGCAAAGCACTCCGTTGGGCGAGGCCGGCGTAGTGCTATCAGAGGTGAGGTTATTGAACTTATACACGCCAACACCATCATTGAACACCAGCACATCATTTATTTCCAGGTTGCCTGATCCAAACAGGGCGCGCTTGTCGGCCTGGCCACTGTAATCACCAAATGCCTGCGGCAAATTCTTCGTACTGCGATTACCCAGCCACCCACCATTGGGGATACCGTATTTCTGGTTATCAGTGGGGTTATTGCTATGGGCTGCACAGATCAGGAAAGTGGTGCCACCATAATTCTGCGCATTGATGGCATCATAAGGAATGGGCAGGATGATCTCGGGGTTGTTCAGGTGGTTATCACTCATGAACAGGGTCCCATAGCTTTCTTTCAGGCTGTAGCCTGCTTCAATCACTTTACCGGAATAGGTAATGGCATCCGTATACCTGTCAGTACCGGTATACACTTTTGCATTGAGATACAACCTGGCCAACAGCGCCCAGGCAGCGCCGCGATCCACGCGGGCATACTCATTTTCCCTCGGTGACGCCAGCTCATTTTCTATCGCTTTCAGTTCTCCCTCCACATAGCTGAACAGTTCGGCCCGGCTGGTCTGTTTGGGAATGAATTTGCCAATAGGATCATTCTCTGTCACAAAAGGCGGATTACCGAACAGGTCCATCAGCACCCAGTACTGAAAGGCGCGCAGGAAGCGGGCTTCAGCCCGGAACTGGCGGATCTGCGCCGCCTCATTTTCCTTGAAGCCCCGGGCACTGATCTTTTCGTCGGTGGATTCACGGATGAACTCATTGGACACGGTGATCTGGAACAGGCTCCTTGTATACGCTGCATTCACAAACAGGTTGGCCGAGGTCCAGTTGAGGTTATGGTAAGCCAGCAGGTTAGCATCATTCCAGGCACAGATGGCCTCGTCAGTACTCAGCTCCTGCAGGTTCCACCAGGAGCGGACAAAATCAGTAGTGCCGGCATCATCAATGCCTGCAATGTTCACATCAGAAACACCTACGCCACGGCTGCTCACCAGGGAATAGGCGCCATATACTTTTGCCAGCACCTGCTTGTAGCCGGTCAGGGTGCTGTATTGTTTATCGGCGGTATTATCATTGGCCGGCTGCAGGTCCAGGTCTTTGTGGCAGGAAGCCAGCAGGAGCAATACCGGTAACCAGAGCGCAGTTTTATGAAGCAAGATCTTTTTCATGCTAATTTTTTTTATGGCTTAGAATTGCAGGCTGGCGCCCAGTACAAAAATGCGCGGACGGGGATAGAGGGCATTATCCATCCCGCCAAAGATCTCCGGATCCAGTCCCGAATATTTGGTCACCGTGAATACGTTCTGGCAATTGGCCTGGAGGCGGACGCCTACTTTATCACGCAGTATCCTGCCCAGGTTGTACGAGAGACCCAGGTTATCCATCCGCAGGAAGGAAGCATTCTCCACGTAATAATCAGACTGTACCTGACCGTTGATGAAACCGGTATGCAGGATATCTGTCAGGGTATTGGCCAGGTAACCCAGCGGGTTCAGCATGTTTGCCTGCACGGCATTGGTGGCTACTGAATTGAACATATAGTTACCAACATTGGCGCGCAGTACGGTACTCAGCGTCCATTTTCCGTAGTTGAAGCGGGTTGTCAATCCCATGATCCAGCGGGGCATGGGTGATCTATACCGGTACAGGTCCTGTGTATTGATGATCCCATCTTTATTGGCATCGGCATATACGCCTTCCACAGGTTTGCCATCCAGGTATTGCTGGTGGTATACATAGAAGGAATAGGGCTGATAGCCTACACTATGGATCTGCCGGCCGCTGGCCACCAGGGTACCGGCATAGGTAGAGTCTTTGGTAGCCGTGAGGTTAGTGATCTCGGCCTCGTTCCAGGCTACGTTGAAACCCAGCTCCCAGCTATAGTTGCTGCCCTTTACCAGCTCTGCGCCGATATTGAACTCAAAGCCTTTGTTCTCTACATTGCCCACATTGGTAAGGATGGTACTGCTGAAATTGGAGCCGGCAGGGATGGGGATCACATTCAGCAGGTCCTTTGTTTTCTTGAAATAATAATCCAGGCTACCGGTGATGCGGTTGTCGAGGAAGCCGTAATCGATCCCGATATTGGTGGTAGCTGTCTGCTCCCAGCGGATACCGGCATCATAGGCGGCCGGCGTTCCCATGCTGTACCAGGTATTACCGAACTGTACCCCGGAACCTTCACCACTGAGCGAGTAAACAGACTGGTAAGGATAATTATAGATCCCATCCTGGTTGCCGGTTATGCCATAGCTGAGGCGGAGCTTCAGATCCGATAAGGCTTTCACCGGTTGCAGGAACTGCTCGCGCTGGAGCTGCCAGGTCAGGGCTACTGAAGGGAAGGTGCCCCAGCGCGTATCTTTTGAGAATTTAGAACTGCCATCTGTACGCAGCGAGGCCGCCAGGGTGAACCGGTTATCGAAGGTATAGATCAGGCGGCCATAATAAGAGATCAGTGTATTCTCCGGTTTATCGTTGGGGAACAGTGGCTTGCTGCCTTCAGCGGTATCGCCATTGGCCCGGATAAACGGATAGAGATCATTGATAGAAAGATTATTGTAATAACCATACCCTGCTACCAGGTTGATATTGCTCTTCAGCTGCTTCAGGTCCTTCACATAGTTGAAATAAAATTCGCCCACCTTATTCCGGATCTCGTTAGAGTAAGGATTGTTCTGCCCCTGTTCCAGGAAATTCTGCGCCGCATAGGCCGGCACTTTGGTATTGCCTTCGCCGCGGGCAATATCATAACCCAGGTTCAGGTTGGCGTGCAGGTCCGGCAGGAAAGGAAATTTATAATCGAACTGGATATTCCCGAAGCTGCGCTGTACGGTGCTGCTGTTCCTGTACAGTTCCAGCAGGGCCACGGGATTTCGGGGCGCCAGTTTGTTGAGTGTGACTTCCGTTGATCCCGGATCAGAGGTGACCCATTCATAATAATTGCCAAAAGGAGAGCTGGCGTGGACAGGCTGTGTAGGATCAAAGTACACGGCCGAGCTGATCGCTGCATTGTTGGCAAACCGGGCCTTGCTGTAAGCGCCTTTGAGGTTGATGTCTATCTTCAGGTGGTCCTTCAATAAGCGCGGGCTGAGGGCTATGCCACCACTGAAGCGTTGCAGGTTATCGGTCCTCAGGATACCGTCCTGGTTCATATATCCGGCAGACACGCGGTAAGGGATATTCTTAAAAGTACCGGCCACACTGAGGTTATTGTCGGTGCTGACGGCCGATTGATAGATCTCCTCCTGCCAGTCGGTGCTGGCATTGCCCAGCATAGGTCTGAACTGGTTGCCACCAACGGAGTCCACGTACTTGCGGAACTGATCGGCAGACAGCACATCTACTTTTTTGACCAGGGTAGACAGGCTCACCTGGGTACTGAAGTTGAACTGTGCCGCCCCACCCGATCCTTTTTTGGTGGTGATCAGGATCACGCCGTTACTGGCGCGGGAGCCATAGATAGCTGTAGCAGCCGCATCTTTCAGCACATTGAAGCTGGCAATATCATTGGGATTGATCAGGCTCAGCGGATTGGATGCGCCATAAATATTATTACCGCTGAGGGGCACGCCATCCACTACTATCAGCGGATCATTGCTGGCATTGAGCGAGGCGCCGCCACGGATGCGGATCACACTGCCAGCCCCGGGAGCGCCACCATTGGAAGTAATGCTTACCCCCGCCACTTTACCGGCAATCAATTGCTCGGGCGTAGTGATGGCGCCCTGCTGGAAATCTTTGGCTGTTACGGTAGCTATAGAACCCGTTACTTCTTTACGCCGCGCAGTACCATAACCGATCACGATCACTTCATTGAGTGAACCCGACAGTGACCTGAGCGTAATGACCAGTACAGGCTGCGCCTTCACCAGCAGGGTATCAAAGCTGATATGGGAGATGCGAAGCAGGGCATCCGCAGGAGCCATCAATTGAAATTGTCCTTTTTCATCGGAGACCGTACCCCTGGTGCTTCCTACTATATTAATGGAAGCCAGTTGAACAGGATCCCCTTTTTCGTCTTTCACGGTACCGGTGACCGTGATGTCCGGCTGCTGGGCAATAGCAGCCGTGGCCAGGAGGGTAAAGGCCAGTAAAAGCAGTAGCCGGTGGGCGCTGAGTGATTTCATATATGACAAGTTATGGTTGAACAGGATGGTGACGATATCCTTAATAGCTGACCCGGATGGCCTGGGCCTTGTTTTCCAGTACTATTGTCAGCACTTCTTCGCTGACAGCAGTGCTGGTTGTAATTTTTTCTTCTGTAAAAGAGCTAAGTTCCTGCTGTGGCTGGACCAACTGACCATTCAGTTGCCAGCCGCTTTTCTCAAATCCATGCAGGATCAGTTTCAGGTGACGGAATTTTGAAGGGTGGCTGCCGGTGGGTGGCTGAAACCGGATGCTGCGCCCGGCAGGATCAAAGGCAATGGTCCTTTTGTAAAAATCGCCCTGCTCGTAGCGGTAGGTCTCCCCATCATCCTCGTAATAGTCAAAGCTGTTGGGAGTGGATCCTTTGTATATATGCACCAGCAATGTATCGGCAGGTTGCTGACGGGTATGCTGGATTACCTGCTGCATGGGAATGATGCTGCCGCCTTTTACATAGACCGGCAGCAGTACAGGCGATAGCGGGATCAGTTTGTCGGAACCGCCCTGCTCCTGCTGTCCTGTATAGAACTGGTACCAGTCACCGGCCGGCAGGTAGACCTTTGCATATTGTTGTGTGGTCTCCATGGGCATTACCAGGATAGCCGGGCCAAAGAAGAACTGGTTCTGGAAAGCGGGCTCGTAAATATGGGCGTCATGGGTATAGTCGATGGCCAGGGACCGCACTACCGGCAGTCCGCTGACGGTAGCTTCATGGAAGGTGGAATAGATATAGGGCAGCAGCCGGTACCGGAGATTGATACTGTTGCGGGCCTGCTCCAGCGCTTCTTCCCCAAAGGTCCAGGGTTCGGCCGATTTGGTATTGAGCTGGGTATGGTTCCTGAAGTAAGGCGTGAATGTGCCCAGCTGCATCCAGCGGTTGTACAGGGCTGTGGAGGGATTGCCTGTAAAGCCGCCAATATCCATAGCGCTGAAAGCCACACCGCTCAGGCCCAGGCTGGACAGGAGCCGTACGCCGGCCAGCATATGATCGTCCTCGGCCCGGTTATCGCCGGTCCAGAGAGCGGTATACCGTTGCAGTCCTGCATAACCGGCACGGGTCAGGATAAAAGGTCGTTTTTTCAGGGCCAGCCTGCTGGCTTCATAGCTCGACCGGGCCATCTGCAAGCCAAATACATTATGTCCTTTCAGATGGGTAGTGGGATGGCCATCATAATCAAAGAGTACATTGGACGGCATTTTCTGTCCCCAGGTAGCAATCTCGTTCATATCATTCCAGATGCCTTCCACCCCGATATTGGTATAGTTGGTGACCTGGCCCTTCCACCAGTTGCGGCCCTTTACACTGGTAAAATCCGGGAAATGGCACCAGCCCGGCCATACCTCGCCGGTATAGGGCTGGCCATCGGCGTATTTCAGAAAAATATCATTGGCCAGTCCGCTTTCATAGGCCGGGTAATCTTTTTCCACTTTGATCCCGGGGTCTACTATGAGCGTCACTTTGAAGCCCATTTTATTCAGACTGTCCACCAGCTGCTGCGGATCAGGGAAACGTTCCTTGTTCCAGGTGAACAGCTTGTAATTATCCATGTAGTGGATGTCCAGGGTGATACCGTCTGCCGGGATCTTTTTTTCCCGGAGGGTCTGGGCTATGCGGTACACTTCTGTATCGGGATAGTAGGAGTAGCGGTTCTGCTGGTAGCCCAGGCTCCAGAGCGGCGGCATGTTCATCCTGCCCGTGAGCTGGGTGTAACTGCTGAGCAGCCCGGCTACATGGGTATGGTAAAGGAAGTAATAGTTCATTTCACCGCCGCGGGCGCTGAAAGAGGAGAAGCGGTTATTGCTGGCGCCGAAATTAAAGTCCGACTGATAACTGTTATCGAAGAAGATCCCATAGTTCAGGCCTTGATGGATGCCTATATAAAATGGGATGGTGGAATAGAGGGGGTCCTGTGAAGCGCTATAGCCGAAAACATCCGTATTCCAGTTGGTATAGGCGCTGCCTTTACGATCCAGGTTGCCAGTCTTTTCGCCCAGGCCAATGAATCGTTCCCCGGGCTGCATATGCTTATAGGTAGTGACTTCCGTGCCGATCCAGGATGTCCCCAGGCCAGGCTCATCTTCATTGATAAGACGGTTGTCCGGGGTATAGAAACTGATATGGAACGGATTTTTGCGGATAACCACCTGCAGGGAATCGGTGGTAAAACGGATCTCCTGGTTGGTCTGTACCGGTTTGATGGTTGCAGCTTGCGGGCTGGCCACAACGGCATAGGAAAAATCGTCTGCCAGGGGTTGGGTGGACATCCTGACCCGGATAATATTGGGACTATAGACCTGCACTTTTACGTGTGCATGGGTGGTGATCAGGTTGAGCTGGTTTCCGGAAACGCTGATCTTTTTTACCTCGCCCACGGGAAGTACCTGGTCCTGGGCAGACACAGTAAGTACCCACATCATGGCAATAAGGGGAGTAATGACTTTCTTCATCATGGCCCTGCAATCTGTTATGAAATGAAAAAATGAAATTTGATAAGGTAAAGGAACAGCGACAGAAAGCCAATGCCAAGTTTTATAAAGACTATGGAAAGAAAAGAGTCCAAAATGGCGGATTTTGGAAAATTAAATGATTGGAATTTAATTGGTTAAAATATATTATAAATATTTTTTATAGAATGGATTGGGAAGTGCGTGGAGTAGTTTTGGAAGGGTGTCAGCGGGTGGAAAAGGCCAGCATCGGGTGTCTATTTTCCGGGGACCCATTTGGTTCGTCCCAAATTCTTTTTGTCTTCCAGAACTGGATTCAAGCGCCAGCAGGTGCGGCAGTCTCCATACTTTGTCGCTGGCTAACGGGCCGGAAAGTCAGAGAGGAAAACTTTTGGGGACGAACCAAGGACCGCCGGGGTCAGATGCCGTTGACCCGCAGGCGGGCTGCGGGCGATAGAACAGCCGCCAGGGAAAAACGCCGGGTTATAGGAACAGCCCCGCAGAGGTCAAAACTTAAGATTGAAAAATATGGGGACGAACCCAAAAATGCCGGAGATCGGTGCCCGTTGACCAGCAAGCAGGTTGGTTTGCGGGCTGGCGATGGGTGATCATTGGTCCTGACGGCAAGCCGTGCCGCCCGCTACACTGATTTGATCTGCATGATGCGCTCTTCAAACGCTTCGCCTGGGATCCGGGCCTTGTTCTTGATCCGCGACTTATAACTATATATGGTCTTGACAGAATATTCCAGGATCATGGCAATCTTCTCCGGATCGGTGACCCCCATCCGCATCAGGGCAAAGATCCGCAGGTCCGTGGTCAGCAACTCGCCTTCTTTGAGCGCAATCCGTTCATCGGGCTTTAAAAGCGCATTGACTTCTTCCACAAAATGCGGGAACAGCTTCACGAAGATCTTATCAAAGCTCAGCAGCAGCTCTTCCTTTTCCTTCCGGGCGTCTATTTTATTCAGGAAAAACCGGATATCCTCATAGCGGCGGTCCTGGAGTTTCTGCTCGATGGTGGCTTTGAGCTTGTCCAGCTTGCCGTAAAAAGCGGAGTCCATATTAAAGAAATACCCGATATACTCTTCTTTGATCTTATTGGCCTCGCCGAGTTTTTCGTTCAGCTCTTCCAGTCGCCGGTTAGATTCTTCCAGCTGTTTGTTGATGGCCTGCTGGGCGTCATTGGCTTCCGTGAGCGCCTGCTGGGTCAGCTTCAGTTTTTTGACCTGCCGCAGCACCACCCAGGTAAGGGCTGCCAGTGCAAATACCAGCAGGGTGAGGATCACGGCATATTTGATGAGGATGGTCTTCTGTGCTTCGATGCCGTTGATCCGTTCCCCTTCAATGAGGGGAAGGATGGAGCTGGCCTGCAGCTTGCGCTGGCGGGCGCCATAGAACTCGGCATTGGAGATAGCGCTTTCAATGCAGAGGGCGGCATGTTTGAGGTCGCCGGTTTTATAGAGCAGGTCGGCCAGGTGAAAAATGGCCACAGTTTCCTTGGTGGAGGAGCGGATATCAGCCATGGTGGCGCGGACCAGCAGGTCAATGGCCTTATCCATATTACCCCTGCGCAGTGCAATGGCGCTGAGAGTGGAACTGGTCAGCGCCAGTTGGTGATAGCTCAGTTCCTGGTCGGCCAGCAATCCTTCAAAATAACTGGCGGCTTCAGTCAGGCTGTCCTGCTTGAAGCGGAGCAGGCCCATGAAATAGCGGTAATCGAAAGAGCTGGGCGGAAAGTAATGCAGGGCGGAATCCAGGTAGCGGTTTCCTTTCAGGTCATAGTCTACGGAATGAAAATGGTCGCTGGCATAACCGGCCAGGTCGTAATAATATCTTCCCCATAAACTGTAGTACTCGCCTTTCAGGGAGTCCGGGATAAGGCGGGTGCTGAGGCTGTAGAGGGAATCATAGGTTTCTTTGTAGAGCCCGGCGGAGAGCAGGATAAAGCAGAGCTTCATATTGGCGGCGGCTACATAATGCGGGTTGCTGAGATCGCGGGCTATCCAGGTCAGCTTCAGGGCGTAGCTGTAAGCGGAATCATAGTTGAATACTTTATAGTCCTGGTAGATATTTTCAGTGCGGATGAAAATGGCGGCGCCATTCAGGCCGGGCGACTGAAGCCCGCGTTTCAGCTGATCTATCTCCTT
This sequence comes from Candidatus Pseudobacter hemicellulosilyticus, assembly GCA_029202545.1. GTDB lineage: Bacteria > Bacteroidota > Bacteroidia > Chitinophagales > Chitinophagaceae > Pseudobacter > Pseudobacter hemicellulosilyticus. The sequence continues at coordinate 1,407,495 of CP119311.1, read as the reverse complement.
GATGCGGGCGGCATCATAGGCCGGCGCCTGCCGGATCACGGAGCTCAGTTCCGTTAATAAACTATCGTTACGGGCAAAAGCGCCCGGGGCAGACAAGGTCAACAGTAAAAGGCTGTACAGCAGTTGTTTCATAAATGGCTCGCTCCCTAGCAGGCAGGGAAAACAAATCTATCCAATATTCGGATACAACATTTACCATTTATTAACTGGGTGCATGCTTAAAAAGGCTTTGCAATCAGCTTAGGTGTTGAAATAACCGGCAGCACAACGTTGTCAAGTACCGTTCCAAGACATTTTGAATAGAGGATCCCCCTGGACGTAGAATAGATAATACTGTAAATGGATTCAATCAGATCTTCAGGAACAGTGACCAGATCATTTTCATATTCGATACTTATCTCCTCCAGGTTTTGAATTAAAAAGATATAGGCAATTTCAAAATGTCCGCCAATTTCCATTTTGTTTTGCATGGCTGCATCTTCATATACAGCTATTTTACACACGAATGATGCACGCATTTTTTGCTCTTCGAGATTTGCCGATGTGTTGATATCATAACTGAAATCAAAAAAAGCGTCTTTTGGAAATATTAAGCCTTCTGCTTCATTATCGATATACGCTTTGGTGATTGTTATTTGTTCAATCGAAATTTGTTCAACATCGAATTGGCCAGCGCTTTTCTTCATGCTAATTTGTTTTCTCCTTTGACAGGCTTTGTTTCAATGGGGATGTACGTCGAAACAGTATTGTTTTCTTCTGCCAATCTACCATTTGGTTTGATCGATAAGATCTTTCTGCCAGACCATGCAGCATTTTTAACAGGAGTGAAAACAGCCTGTTCGTGATTATTTGTGCAAACAGCTATGATCGGTTCGCCAAACGCTGCACGTAACTTCGATAACGTTTTGAGTGTAAAGTTTTGCACCCCGCTCAACATCTTACTGACCTCTGCTTCTGATTTACCCAGCTTTTCTGCCAGCAGTTTTTGCTTCCCTTCAAATTTATCATCCAGCAGCTCATGTATCCTGTCAAGGATATGCATGGAATCCTCAACGAAATATTTGATTTCATCAGGAGTATTATTGATTACCTCTTTGTATTTATGAAGTGGCATAGCCTAAATATTAAATGGTGAATTCAACATGTTCTTCCAATTGAATGCCTTGTTCTGAAATATAGATCAACCCCTCTTTTAATCCTTTTTGTAATCTTTCAGCTATTTTAATTGCTCTATCAAAGTGAGTACACAGATTTGGACAATCTCTTGGGTTCCGTTTTGTTTTAATGCCGCCGTTCAATAGAATAACCAGGCTTTCACTGACGAGTATGCAATACAACCTGATCCCAAAATCAATTTTGTTTCTATTCTTTACCAGTTCTGTGACCCTGGGAAGAGCTTTGGCCGGTCCTTCAGGTTTGAAGTAATACTCTTTAGCCCCTCTTTTCCGGATTTCTTCTATTATGGCATATAAGTAGTGCAGCTCTTCAATATGCACATCTCTCGTAAATTCCTGTTGATCAAACTTTTCAAATTCAGACAACGGTTCATTCCCAAATCTTACAGACTGGAATAGCACATTACCCGAACAAAGTTCCGGAATATTTTCAAAGGCAACAACCAAAACTTAACTTTAAAGTTAAGTGCAACTTAATTTAGAATATCCGTTTCGCCTGCTTTATAGTTGGTTTATTTGCCCGGCGGAGAGCCAGATAATTTAAATTAATTGGCAGTCAAATAGTTATAATTATTTTCTTGACGCTGATCATGAGCTGTTGATCAAAACCGATACGTGATCATCCCCCGGATATTAAACGGCGTTCCCGGCGTAAAATGAATTTCGGTGACAGAAGCAGGTTCATTTTTCAGGCGGCTTTCTGTGGCAAACTGCGTTTCATTCCAGGCGGCATTGAAAATATTTTCGGTGATGATGCCGAAACCGAACTGCTTCCATTGGTAGTTCAGGTTGAGGTCAGTGATACAATAGCCTTTGGCTTCAATGCTGTTGTCCTCATTGGCCGGGCGATGTCCCAGCCAGCGCGTTTTGACGCTGCCGTTCAGGCCCGAAGGCAGTTTCATGCTCAGGCCACCCGCCAGGGTGATACGGGGCGCCAGCGGAATATAGTCTTCGCCCTTGGCTTCTTCTGCAGCGCGGGAATGGGTATAGGTGAAATCGCCATTCAGGAACAGGTATTTGCCCAGCTGGTAGCGGAGGCCCAGGTCCAGGCCCTGGCGGCGGGTCTTACCGCTGGGTTCTACTACGCCTTCATCGCCCACATATACAAATTCCTGTTGCAGGTAGAGATACCAGAAAGCGGTGTTGAATACCAGTCGCGGTAAGGGTTTCCAGATCAGGCCCAGGTCGGCGCCATAGGCTGCGGGCAGGATCTCATGGCCTTCCTGCGCTATCACTACCCGGGTATCATTGCTATGGAAACCTTTGCCCAGTTTCAGGAAATACTGCAGGTGATGGTTCTGGTTGAAAATAATATTGAGTTTGGGACTAAGGATGGAACTGCTTTGCGCCAGGTTACTGTATACGGGTGAAAGCTTATCCTGGTATTGAAAACGCAGATAGTCGAACCGGAGCGCGGGATTGATGACCCATTTGCCCAGCTTCCATTCTGCATTGGCGTAGCCGTAGGCATTGGTCTCGTCTACATCCCCCAGTTGAATAGCCTCCAGCGTTGTTTTCCTGTTGACAGTGTGCGACAGCTCAATATCATTAACATCATCATTGCGCAGGCCAGCGCCCACCTGGAGGTCGATGGCTGAGTTGTTCTTCAGGTAATAGGTCTTATTGTATTCGGATTCAAAGCCGAATATGTTTCGTTTTTCTTTTTGCTTTATCTGGTCGCCATTATCCGGATCATTCAGGAAGAAAGTGAAGTTGGAATAGAGTTCAAAATCATAGTGGCTGAAGAAGGCGGTATTTTTTACAAAGCTGGTGGCATCCACCTGTTTAAAAAATTGCAGGTTGATATTGGAGCGACTGGTATTACCACCTTCCGTGGCGTCGATAGCGCCAAAGCGGCCGATCAGCCCTGCATCTATTGCCCGCTGGGGGATCTGCCCGCTGGCATCCCATTTACTGGTAAAATGCGAAGCGGAAACAGAGAGCTTATCGTTGTTGGGCAGCCAGGCCGTGTATTTACCGATCAGGTTGAGGCGGTTAAAATTTTGCGGCGCCTCAAAATAACCATCGGTCTTCAGGTATTCGGTGCCTATCCAGGCTGATTGCCGTTCATTGTTGACCAGGTTGAACATGCCCAGGGTCCTGAAAGTACCAAACTTACCGGCTTCCAGGGTAACGGCGCTATTGTCCAGTCGTTCTTTGGTGCGGAAAGCCACATAGCCCGCTGTAGCCAGGTTTCCTTTGGCAGCTGTATAGGGGCCTTTATCAAAATCGATCTTTTCAATGGTCTCGGGGATCAGGAAATGCAGATCGGCATAGCCCTGTCCATGTGCATGGCTGACCATATTAACGGGCATCCCGTCAATGGTGATATTGATATCAGTGCCATGGTCTATATCAAAGCCGCGCAGGAAGATCTGCTCGGCCTTGCCGCCACCGGCATGCTGACCAATGAACAGGCCCGGCACTTTGCGCAGCAGTTCCTGTGAAGAGTTCACGGGATTGGTCTGCAGGTCAATATTGGAAATAATATGAAGGGTTTTGGGAGAGGCCTGGATAGTGATATTCTCCAATTGGAAAGCGGCAGGCTCCATACGTACCAGGAGCGTATCCTGTACAACTACTAAAGTGATGGGGAGATAGGAAACATGCGTGATCTTCAGCGAGTCTCCTTTGCGGGCATCTTTCAGGTAAAAGAACCCGTTTTCATTACTGTGCTCATGGCTGCCATTGGATAAATTGTAGATGGTGGCGCCATCCAGCGGCATATTTTGCCGGGCTACAACAATGCCGCGGACACCCTGGCCGGATGCTACAGCGGTGATTAGGATAAGAAAGGTTACAAGCAATGTTTTCATGCTTCCAAAGATAACCAGGATGGAGTTGCCAAAAGACTGACCCCGATCATTGTCGGAACAACAAAGAATTTGTATCAAATCTTAGGACAGCGGCTGCGCATCGCTCAGATGGCTAAACTACCGCTATCAGATACCAAAACTCAAAGCGGCTGTATCAACCCTTTTGATACAACCGCTTTGAATGATATAATTTTTGAATTAGTGTCGGCTTCTTACCCTCGTATGTTTAGCTTTTACATGTCCGTTCTTTCCACGAACGGTGGTGCTGGTCTTTGTAACAGCATGTCCCCTGGGACCAGTGACAGTGGTTTTGGTGCGGGTTACCCGGTAATTATTTACTACCACTGCATTCCTGGTCCTTACAGAAGTGGAATATACTCTTACTGGTGTATATACACGATGCGCAGCCATTACGCGGTGCGTATGCACCACTACAAAAGGTCTTTGGTAAACAATTACACGGGGACGGACCACATGCCAGGCCAGCGGACGCCAGGGCCTGTACCAGGTTGGATAGTAATGCCATCTCCAAGGCGATACCCAAGCTGCATATACCGGTGCATATACAAAGCGCACTCCAGGCCAGAACCAGACATTCACCACAATAGCTTCAGGCGCTGCCGCTTCTTCCATGGCCGGGCCTCGGGGCCTTACCAGGCGCGGGTCTGCATAGGTCTGATCCGCTTCCTCCGACCTGGGTTCCACAATCACCTGCTCACCATACAGGTCTTCATCCCCCACTATCTGTACCATGGCTGTTTCTGGTCCGGTCTTTTCCAGCTCAATCACAGCAATATCCTGTTTTTCCGAGGCGGATACGGCCACCTGCAATACAAATGCATGGGTATTGGTTCCTGCCCGGTCAATGACGGAGATATAATCTACCTGGCCATCCTCATTGAGGTCCAGGTTATTGACACTATTGTCTTTTGAGTTGAGCAGCTTTTCGAATGCTTCAGGCGATTCAGCCTTACGGAACAGTTCCAGGGCGCCCTGCAGGCTGAACTGATCACCGGGCAAACCGGTAGAATCCACACCGGCGCCACTTTGGGCACTCAGGTTTCCGGAAACGGCAAGGATGCCGGCTATTAAAAAGGGGTAAACTACTGGTTTCATAAAGGGAGCGTTTAGGGTATGACCGCCCGCCAGTGGAAACGTTTAACCCGCCTGTTGTGAAAAAGGCGTTAATCAGGCAGAACGCAGGAAACCGGTAGCCTCTTCCAGCATCCGGCCCAGGACCAACCGGCCCAGGGGCGACAAACAATACTGCTCCTCCTGGCTGCTGATCAATCCCAGCTTATCCAGTTTCCCAACCTGGAGCTTGAGCCATTCCTGGTTCCTGCCCGTATACTCCGCCAGTTCAGCAGCCCGGAGCTGCGGGTATTCCTGGATCAGCATCAGGGTGGCAATGGTCCAGTTGTCCTGCCTGCTGTGCAGCTCCAGCTGGAACAGCTGCTGGCGTATCTGTTCAAAATCTGCATCAGAAAGTGCAGGCTGCTCCGCTGCTGCATGGTAATGCCCCTGTATCCGGTAGATGATCCCTTCCGGTATTTTTTCCAGGAGCTGTACCAGCACAGGCAGTTCGGCATAACCGGCGGCCAGCGCATCCTGCACAGTGATCTGGTCAATACTGACGGGCTCAATGCTATCGATCTCTATAACTCCGGTATCGGTCCTGATCAGGCTTCCTTTGTTTACAGCAGGCTGCTTCCATTTACGGAATGCCAGTGTAACAGCGCCTGATGGCACGCTATTAAAGTGAACCTGTTTGAAAAGCATACGGGAAAATTTTCTCAAAAGTAGGAATAGTTGCAGCCATAGTCTTGTAGAAATCGGACAAACCTATGCAAATGGTAGACGAATCAGGAAAATGCCGGTGAAGGACATTTGTGGTAGTCGCATTCACCCCTGCAGCCTGTCTCAACTACCCCCTATTAATATGATACCACTGCATGAAATTTGTAGTATCACTATTTATCATTCAAAAAAAATTACCATGGACATCAAACCTATTGTGAAATCCATCGATATCCAGGCATCGCCTGAAAAAGTATGGAATGTGCTGATCAACGACCAGCTGATCCGGGAATGGTATGCTTTTTTCAGCCCCGGCTCCCATGCCATCACTGATTGGCAAACCGGCAGCCCCGTTCAGTTCCTGGATGATACCCAGTGCGGCATGATTGGTAAAGTGGCCGCCAGCAAACCCAATGAATTACTGGATGTGGAACTTACCGGCTTCATCATGCATGGCAAAGAAGATTATGAAAGCGAAGGCGCCAAAGCCATCAAGGGCCACCGGGAAACCTATCGTCTCAGCAAAAACAATGACAGCACTACCCTTAACATCAATACAGGCATGGGAGAAGATTATTTCGAAACCATGAATACAGCCTGGGACAACGCCCTTCAAAAAATAAAAGAACTGGCCGAAGCATAATTAACCATTGCTTTTCGGTTACCGGTTCCGTCAGTTCAGCAGGCAGAACAGTGGCTTCATGGTGTAGCCCTTACGCAGGCTATTGATTACAGGTAGATTTAAGGGTAAATCTTATTCTGTCAATCATACCTGATCTTACCATGAAATTATTTCCCGTTGTTTGCTGCCTGCTGCTTTTTGCCTGTAGTAAACCTGGCGATCCTGCTGATCCGGATCCTGGCCCAGGTCCGGGACCCGGGCCCGGGCCGGACAATGGCAATAAAGAACTGACTATTACTTCCGTGAGCCCGGAAAGCGCAGAAGCAGGCATACTGGTCATTAAAGGAACAGGCTTTAACGCCACTGCCAGCCAGAACCTGGTCAGTATCGGTCCGCACACCACCGTGGTAGAGAACGCCACAACCACTCAACTGGATATAACAATGCCTGCCAGCCTGCCCCAGGGTGATCACGATATTACCATAAGGGCCAATAGCAAGACCGTCACCAAAACAAAAGCATTTCACCGCATCGGCTGGCTGGTCAGCAATTTTGCCGGCACCGGCGTATGGGACCAGACCGATGGCCCGGCAGCTACCGCCAGCTTTCGCTGGCCCTCCGGCCTGATCATGGATAATGCCGGCAACCTCTTTGTGACAGACCTGCATAAGATCAGGAAGATCACGCCACAAGGCGTAGTGAGTACGGTGGCCGGCGGCAATGCCAGTGGTTTCAGGGATGGCGATGCCGCCAACGCCCGCTTCAATACACTGAATGCCCTGGTCATGGATGCAAATAGAAATATTTACGTAGCCGATGAAATGAATCACGTGATCCGCAGGATCAGCGCAACCGGCGTGGTCAGCACTGTTGCAGGCAAAAGCGAAGAATTTGGTTATGTGGATGGCATTGGTACTGATGCGCGCTTCGCCATGCCTTACGGATTGGCATTGAATGCAGGCGGTACGCATCTCTATGTTGGCGATCACATGAACCACCGCATCCGAAGGATAGAACTGGCCAACAGCAAGGTTACCACAGTAGCAGGCGATGGACAGAATGCCCACCGGGACGGCAACGGTCTCACTGCAGGCATTCCTTCGCCGGGCGGTATAACTTTTGACAGTGATGGCAACCTGTATATTGCAGAAAAGGGTGCAGGCTACGTAAGAAAAATGACCCCCAACGGCGATGTCACTACTATCGGCGGTAATTTATCCGCCAATACAGCCCCTACCAATATTGTAATAGACAAGGACAAAAATACCTATGTGGCTTACAGCGGAACGGCAAAGATCAAGAAGTATACGCCCGCGGGTGTGGAGACCAATTTTGCCGGTAACAATTTCGGTACCGGAGAGGAAGATGGTGATGCCCAGGTGATCTTCTTCCAGCGCCCGGAAGGAATGGTTTTGCAGCAGGATGCCCAGGGTAAAATGACTTTTTATGTCTGTGACGCCCTACGCAAAAAGATCAAGAAGATCACGAAAGAATAACCCTGTAATGGGGTATCCTGCTGACTGAACCGCAATTGCCTCAGGTTGTCAGGATACAGCCCAGGCCTTTGTCAGAAAGCGCAGCCAGTTGCCGTGCATGATCCCTTCAATATCGTTGGCTGAATATCCGCGCCTTTCCAGGATAGCGGGGATCTTTTGCAGGTCAGCTATTGTATCCAGGTCGTAGGGACATTGTTCTTTACCAAAGGCGCCGTCCAGGTCGGTGCCAATGCCTACATGCCTTGTATTACCGGCCAGCTGGCAGATATGATCAATATGATCCGCCATTTTTTCCAGGTTGCAATCCATGCCTTCAGGAGTGGATTGCTGCCGCACCCATCCCGGCACCATCATCCAGGCATCCAGCGCCATGCCTATCACCGCATCCTTCCGGATCAGCACCCTGATCATGTCATCACTGAACTGCCGGTTATGGTCCACCAGCGCCCGGCAATTATTATGGCTGGCCCATACCGGACCATTGTACAGTTCCATAGCATCCCGGAAAGCATCATCACAAAGATGAGTGGCATCTAAAATAATATTCCGCTGCTCCATGGCTTTCAGCAATGCCTTTCCCATCAGATGCAGGCCACCGGTGGCATCGGTGCCATTGGCATAGCGGCCCGGGCCATAGTGCGCAGGACCTACTGCCCGCAGTCCATATTGCCAGGCCAGTTCCAGGTGATCAAGGCTGATCAATGAATCTGCCCCTTCCAGGCTGAGGATATAACCGATAGGCTTGTTGTGCCTGGGCTGTCCATCGTTCCAGTTGTTGACCTGCTGCTCCAGCGTGGACAGGTCATGGACCATCACCAACTCGCCCACTGCTTCCATGGCCTTGTACCAGGCCAGCTGCGCCTGGGTCTGCGCCCAGGCCTGTTCCGGCGAATGCCAGCCAGGCAGCGGATTATCCGGTGCTACATACCGGGCTATCTGTGTAGCCACTACCAGTCCGATATTCCCTTTTCGCAATTCAGGGAAAGACACCGTCCCTTTTGCCCGATCGGGTTTATCACTCAGTCCCTGTTCTCTTTCACGGATAGCGGGTACTGGTTGCCGTAAGTCTCGGTTCCATTCCATGGCATTCATGCTAAGGTCCAGGTGGGCATCAATAGTGAACATGTGGAATAATGTAGAGGATGATCAGACTAATTCAAACAGGGCTTCTATTTCAACGGGAATATTATCCGGGAGCGAACCAAAGCCTACGGCGCTACGCACCCCGATGCCATTCTCCTCACCCCAGACAGCAGCGAAGAGTTCACTGAAGCCATTGATGACATAAGGATGCCGCTCAAAATCCGGCGTACAGTTGACCATACCCAGCACTTTGATGACCCGCTTCACTTTATCCAGGCTGCCCAGGTTAGCCAGGATGGTGGCCAGCATGGCCAGTCCTACCTGTCGCGCCGCTAATTTCCCGGCGTCCATATCCATGTCCTGTCCAATGCGGCCAATGATCAGGGAGCCATCGGCCTGGACGGTACCATGGCCGGAAAGGTAGAGGTATTTGCCATCTATGAGACAGGGCTTGTACACGCCCAACGGCTTAGGGGCCGGCGGCAATGTAAGACCCAGCTGTTCAAAATTTTCGGAAGGCGTTTGCATATCTGGCTGTTTGCTGTCTTTAAATCTACCAATAATCTCTTGCTTATTCAATCCGCCTCCTGGTTCGTCCCAAAAAATAAAACTGACCGCCTTATTCCGCTGACTGATCCCGGTCCTGCCAGGCCCTTCTTTCCCCGATCTGCTGCCGCCACATGGCATAATACAATCCTTTCTGCTCCAGCAGCGCCTCATGGGTACCCAGTTCTGTGATCCGGCCTTTTTCCAGCACATAGATGGTATCCGCATGCATGATGGTGCTGAGGCGATGCGCTATCAGGATGGTGATCTGTTGCCGTTGGGCGGATATGCTGCGAATGGTTTCGGTGATGGCTTCTTCTGTCAGCGAGTCCAGTGCAGATGTGGCTTCATCAAAGATCAGGAGGCGGGGATGCCGCAGCAGGGCGCGGGCAATGGACAGGCGCTGCTTTTCACCGCCGGAGAGTTTCAGACCGCCTTCACCCAGTAAGGTATTCAGTCCTTTTTCACTGCGCCGGAGCAGGTTGCCGGCCGAGGCTTTTTCCATGGCTTCCACCATATCCGCATCTGTGGCGTTGGGCTGAACAAAGAGCAGGTTCTCCCGGATGGTGCCGGCAAAAAGCTGCGTATCCTGCGTCACAAACCCGATCTGCCGGCGCAGCTCATTGTACCGGATCAGGGAAGCGGCAATATCATTGAAATAGATCTCGCCGTCAATGGGCTTGTACAAGCCTACCAGCAGTTTGACCAGCGTGGATTTGCCGGAGCCTGACGGACCAACAAAGGCAATGGTATCACCGGTCTTTGCACGGAAGGAAATTCCATCCATGGCATTCTGCCCGGCGGTCTTGTGACGAAACACCACATCCTGGAAACGGATCTCGTTCAGCTCATTGAGCTCAATAGGTTCAGGTGGCCGCTGCTCAATGGGTTTGCTCATCAGCGTGTCAAAGCTTTGCAGGGAGGCTTCGGCTTCCCGGTAGGAGAGGATGATATTGCCGATATCCTGCAAGGGGCCAAAGATGGTGGTGGAAATGAACTGCATACTGATCAGCTCGCCGGTACTGAGCACATGGCCAAAGATGAGCCAGAGCAGGATGAACAGGATAGATTGCCGGAGAATATTCAGCGCAGTGCCCTGCAGGAAACTCAGTGTGCGCACCTGGCGGGTCTTCTGCATTTCCAGCTGGAAGATGCGCAGGGTGAATTCCCGGAGGCGCCGGATCTCGGGGAAGGTGAGGCCCAGGCTACGCACCAGTTCTATATTGCGCAGGGATTCGGTGATGATACCGGCCATGCGGTTGGTCTCTTTGTTGATGGAACGTTGCAGGGTCTTGATCTTACGGCTCAGCAGGCCGGTCAGGCCGCCCAATACCAGTATCCCCACCAGGAATACGGGTATCAGCGCCCAGTGCCTGGTAATGGCGTACCAGATCAGGAAGCCCATACCTACCAGCGTGGAGAAGAGGATATTGATAAAGGCATTGATGAAGCGTTCTGTATCGGTACGCACTTTTTGCAGCACGGCCATGGTCTCGCCGCTGCGCTGCTCTTCAAATTCACTGAAAGTGAGGCGGAGTGTCTGTCGCAGCCCGTCATTAAAGATCTGCATGCCGAAGCGCTGGACGGCCAGCCTGGTAAAATATTCCTGGAAGGCGCGGGCAATACGGGCCAGGGTGGCCACGGCAATAGCCACGCCAAGCCACCAGAGTACACCCCGCACCAGTTCATTCCTGGGTTTGAGGTTTACCTGTCCAACATAGTCGTCAATGATCTTACCAAAGATCACCGGGTCAATCAATGCCAGTACCTGCGCCAGTCCTGCCAGCAGCAATGCCAGTACAATCAGCCATCGTTGCGGCCGGAGATATTTCCAAAGGATCTGCATATACGCCTTTATTCAAAAGCCATACCTGCCAGGCAACTGATGATCCCGGTAAGGGAAGCGCTATGTGGTTTTGGGAGGCAGATCAAAAGCCACCGCTTCATGCTCAAAATGGCCTTTGTGGGAGCCATCGCAGAAGGGTTTATTGGCCGAGAGGCCGCAACGGCAGATGGATACTACCGGTCTTCCGCCCAGCCCGTATACAGCGCCTGTTTTGTCCACGATCTCGAAATCTCCCTCAATTTTAAGCGACCCGTTATTGTTCACGGTGATCTTTGCAGAAGCCATCAGTATGTAATTGTTTGCAGCGAAAGTAGGAAAAAATCAGCGGTCGCCACCAACCCGTTCTATTTCCGGTTGTGCGCCACCGGTCTTGCGGGCCGCGCTTTTGACAGCCTTGCCAAAGCGCCAGCTGAAGGAGATTGTCAGGTTACGGGTATCTCTTTTGATCTTAAAATATTCATCGGAGTACTGGAAAAGCGAGAGGCCCGCCATGGCCTGGGTATAAAAAATATCCCGGGCGCTGAGCCGGATGCTGCCTTTATTGTTCAGTACCTGTTTGGAGATCCCCAGTCCCACCTGGCCGGTAGGCTCCACTACTTCCTGCAGGTCTTCCTGGCTGCGGGTAATATAATAACCGGTGAGTTCGGCCGCCCAGCCCTTTTTGAAGCGGAACTGGTTATTGATATTCATAGTGCCCTGGTTAATGGAAGCATCAAAGGCCTTCCATAAATAGCCGGCCACTTTTTTATGCAGCAGGTCCAGCTGCAAAGAGCAATTCCACCAGGGCAGCGGATCTGCATTGACACTGACCGACAGCCCATAGTTCTGCCGGCGGCCCACATTGCCTTCCGTATAGGTGATGATCCCGTTGCTGTCCGTGAGAAAGATCTGGGAAAAAGACTGGCTGGTATTGCTGTAACGCAACTGTGCGCTCAGCCATTCTTTGTACTGGTACCCTGTTTCTATGTTCCAGGTATACTGCGGAAGAAAATAAGGATTGCCCCCCTGGTTGGTGTATTTGTTGATCACAAAGACAAAGGGGTTGAGCTTCTGGAATGGGGGCCTGTCTATCCGGCGGCCGCCGCTCAGCGAAAAGCGGTGCAGGCTGTCTGCCTTGTATTCCAGTGTTACACTGGGGAACAGGCCCTGGTAATGCCGGGAGAAAGAGGAGTCTTTGCGACTGGCATTGCCCAGCTGACGCGCATCATAGTTGGTATATTCATACCGCAGTCCCCCCTGCAGGCTGAATTTTTCCCATTGCTTTGACAGGTTGCTGTAAACGGCATGGATATACTCTTTGTACAGGAAATGGTTGGTCCTGCCGAGGTCTGGCTGCCAGTTGCCCGTGGTCCTGATAAAATAGGCGGCATCATTATCCGTGTTCACCCTGGAGGATTTCCAGCCGGCCTCCCATTTTCCGGAGCCGGCCAGTTGCCGGGCATAGTCCGCTTTGGCGGAGAGAATGGTAATGGTAGAAGGTGCTTCGCCGCGGATAGCTTCACTGTAACCACCGGCGCCTTCCCGCTGGTTATTGAATTGCTGGTCGTTCCGGATCCGGTAACCCAGCCAGTCCAGGTCGGCCGTAAGCTCCTCCCGGCTGTTGAATACCTGCCGCAGGTTCAGGTTGATGGCGCCATTGCGCCGGTTGCTCGGACTGGTGCTGGTGCTGAAGATCACGGAGTCCTTGATACCACTTTCATTCAGCCAGGTGGCGGCGGAATAGCCATCCCCATTATAATGTTGCTGGTTGCCTGCAAGGGTGATCCCCAGGTTGGTCTTTTTACTGAGGGTATAGTCCATCCCTGCCCGGAGATTGTGGTAGCCAAAATCCGTATTGAACCGGGAGGGCTGGTCCAGCCGCGCTATCACCGAGCGGCCATCGGCCGCAAAATACTGCCGGTAGGCATAGAGGTCTGTAAAATTGCGGCTGTCATTAAAACTATAGTTCAGGAAACTGTTGATCCTGCCGTTCCTGTATTGAAATAACAGGCTGTTATTGGTCCTTGCATAGCGGCCCTGGGTATAACTGGCATTGATGGATCCGTTAAAGCCGGCCTGTTTGGGTTTCTTTGTGCGGATATTGATGATCCCCGCATTGCCGGCGGCGTCAAATCCGGCGGGGGGATTGCTGATCAGTTCAATCTGTTCCACCTGGGCTGCGCTCATACCGTTCAGCAGGGCGGCCAGCTCGGCGCCACCTACATAGGTTGGTTTTCCATCTATCATCACCAGTACATTGCTGCGCCCTTTCAAACTGAGGCTGCCATTTTTATCAACGGTTACTCCCGGTGATCTTTCCAGGACTTCCATCAGGGTAGCCCCGGCGCTGGTAATGCTGGCTTCCACATTGATGATGGTTTTGCCGGTTACCTGTTTTACCAGTGATTTCCTGCCGGCCACGGTAACGGTCTTCAGCAGCACCGGTGCTTTCCGGAGGCTGTCTTCCGGAATGCTGTCCTTTGCCGGGGGCTGGGCAGCAGCGGAAACGCCCAGGGCAATCACGGTTACCAACAGTGTAGATTTTCTCATAAAAAAAGATCAATTCCAAACTAATGGAATTGATCCTTTTTTTGAAATACAATTATATTAATGGTAGTATACCGGTGTCAATTGCGGAAACCAGATAACCTTATTAAAAGGGCAGGTCATCATCACCACCACCATTGAATGCCGGAGCATTAACCGGGGGAGGAGGCATATCGGCATCACTGCCGCCGCTGCCTTTTACAATTTTCCAGGCCTTCACGTCTGTGTACCAGCGGCCATTGTACTCGCGGCTTTCCACATCGAAGGATACGGTGATGGAATCACCGGGTCTGAAACTGTTCATGTCTATCTTATCGCCCCAAACGGCAATACAAACTTTCTTGGGATAGGTATCCCCCGTTTCTAAAATAAAATCCTGTTTTTTCCAGGTACCATTCTTGCCCTGGCCTGTCTGAACTTGTAATAACTGAAGGATTTTTCCACTGATATCCATAAGTGCGTGAGATTTTGGTAAAATTAGCCCCTTCCGGGAATTCTGCCCAGGAATATTGTCAACACCTACCTGTTCGACCAGAAGCCATTAACACAAAATTATTGTCGGAATAATTTACAAATACCGAATATTATTCAGAAAAACAGTAGATTTACTGACAAATCACCGTTATGGAAATCAACCTGGACGATATTGATCTGAAAATTCTGGACAAAATGCAGTCCAATGCCCGGATTTCCAATGCTGACCTTGCCCGTGAACTGGAGATGGCGCCATCTGCCGTCCTGGAAAGGGTCAAGAAGCTGGAACAGAAACAGGTGATTGTCCAGTACAACGCCCAGATCAATCCTGCTGCCCTGCAGCAGAAGCTGCTGGCTTTTATCTTTATCCGCACCACGGAAGGATTTGCCAGTAACAACGATACCGCCCGCGCTATTGCTGCCATCCCGGAAGTGCAGGAAGTTCACCATATTGCCGGTGAAGACTGCTACCTGATCAAGGTCCGCACTACCGATTCTGCTTCCCTTATGAACCTCATGCGCAACTCCCTCAAAAAGATCCCCAACGTACATTCCACCAAGACCACCATTGTACTGGAAACTGCCAAAGAGCAGCAGCAATTGGTCATCCCACTAAAACAGTAAAGCCATGTCGTCTACAGCAGCAAAAAGTTCCGCTTCACCCCTGATGGTGATCCTTGCCTTTGCAACGGTCTACATAGTCTGGGGTTCCACCTATTTTTTCATTGGCGAGGCCGTCCGGGAGATCCCACCCATGCTGATGGGCGCCTTCCGCTTCCTGGCATCGGGCGGCGTTATGCTGCTCTGGTGCCTGATCAGGAGGGAGAACCTCTGGAACTGGCCGCAGATCAAAACCTCCGCCATCACCGGTCTGCTGCTGCTGTTCATCGGCAATGGCGCTGTGATCTGGTCGGAGATGACTCTTCCCAGCTCCCTGGTAGCGGTCATGATCTCTTCCGCGCCCCTTTGGTTCGTCCTGCTGGATAAACCCAAATGGAAAGAGAATTTTACCAGTCGCTCCACCCTGACAGGACTGGGCATCGGCTTCGTTGGGGTTATCCTGCTCTTCAGCGAGCAGGCCATCAAAGCCATGGATTCCGCGGATACTATCGGCACGCTGACCGGCCTGATCATTGTTATCATCGGTTGTATGAGCTGGGCTGGTGGTTCCATCTACTCAAAATATCGTTCTACCGGTTCGGCCACGGTCAATACCACCTGGCAGATGCTGATAGCCGGCCTGGTATTCCTGCCGCTCAGCTTTGCCAGGAATGAATGGACAGGCTTTCACTGGAGTGCGGTGAGCGCCAATGCCTGGTTCTCTATTGTATACCTAATCATCATGGGTTCACTGGTAGCCTATAGCGCCTATGTCTGGTTGCTCCAGGTAAGACCTGCTACCCAGGTCAGCACCTACGCCTATGTCAATCCGGTAGTAGCGGTATTACTGGGCGTGCTGTTTGCCGGTGAGCATATGAGCACCCTGCAGATCGTTGGGCTGGCTATCATCCTGGGCAGCGTACTGCTGATCAACCTGGCTAAGTACCGGAAGGAAAAAGCTCCGGCTGCTGTAGCGGAAAGCCAGGCTGCTGTGGTAGTGCCCGCAGGGCAGAAAGCAACTGTTTAGCTGCATTCGCTGCTATTCTTAAAAACATTTCCTTATAAACAAATGCCGCCTTCATCTTTCGATGAAGGCGGCATTTTAGTCTGACAGCCGCTCCAGCTTAGGTTTCTTCGTCATAAAATATCTTATAGTATTTTTTTCCCGTTGTTTCATCTATCCCCCGCTCTATCAGGTCCCTTCGTCCATGGATATAGATATGGAAATTGCGGTCCAGCTTCAGGACTGTTTTGAACACGCGCTGCTGTTTTTTAACCGCTGAGAGATGGATATCAAATTCATCCCCGATCTCAAAATTGCGGGCTGTTTCAAAGTTCTTCTTGTAATCCATAAACGTATCCAGCACATCAGGGTGATGGATCACCTCTTCTGCAAACTCCTGTAAGCTGAACTGCTCTTTGCTCTTGAAATAATCCATGGACCGGTTCAGCATATCGATCTGGTCGCTCTTGCTGACATCGAATTTTTCCGGGTATTCATTGGTGATAAACTGCTTGCAGAGGCTAAGGTATTTGTCTGTGTTGTGAAAGCTGTCGGAGTAGGGCGTCACCTGCAGGAAATCGGTCAGCCAGTACACGGCATCATTCTGTTTGTTGGTATTGTCTACTACAGCTACCTTGAAGCCTTCGGCAGTATTGCTGCGGAAGATCAGGCAGCCTTTGTCCAGCTTATTGATATTGATGCCTTCTTCATGGATCACCTCATAGCTCTGGCCATGTGGGAATACTTTGAGGAAAGTTTCTTTGGACTCCGATTTGAACAGGCCTACCGCCTGGATCTCTTCACCTTCAAAAGGTACTTTGTCGAACAGCGCTACATACAACTCGCCTTCTTTCACCTTGGCATGGGTAGACTTTGTATACAGGAACTGCGCCAGCAGGGCGGATTGCGGCAGGAAGTTTTCCCTGGCCTCAAATATTTTGCGGACATAGTTGTAGACCTCGTTCATGTCCAGGTCGGAGAGGTGCGTAAAATGGTAGAGTTCATTTTCGTTGAAGGGACCCAAAAAATATTTGGTCAGCAGCCCCCTTACGATCTCATCGTTCAGGGTCAGCGGGTTTTCCGACAATTTCAATTCTTCGCCCCTGGAAGGGTTGCCCACTTTATGGACGATCACTTTTTCCAGCTGTACACTGTCTATGCCTGTCATTATCCTTTTTATTTGAGGCCGCGAAGATAAGGGCTGTAACAGGAAAGGCCACGGGTTTTCCCGGATAGGTTCTCCCCAGATCTTTCCCCTGTCCGTATGTACAGATAAGTTGTTTTTTCAGGCAGACGGTCTTACAACCTTACAATAGTATAAATAGGCACAGGGGGATCAAAGGACTGCTCATATTCCGGGCGCTGGTAAATACGCCGCACTATATCCATTCCTTTTACCACCTTTCCGAAGGCGGCATACCCCAGGCCATCGGCATTGTTCTCCCCGCCATGGTCAAAGCCGGGCTGATCACCGAGGCAGATGAAGAATTCAGTAGTAGCAGTGCCCGGCTCCAGCCTGGCCAGGGAAATAGTTCCATCCTTGTGCAGGATGCCCGTCTTATCAGTGCTTTCATGCGGAATGCCGGGAATAGTTTCCCGCTGGTTGCGTTTCTTGTAAATGCCGCCCTGGATCAGCTCCGCCTTACCGGCATTGGAAGGCTGGTTCTCCAGATTGAGTACCCGGTAAAAACTACCATCCTTGTATAATCCTTTCTCTACATAGCCGAGGAAAGCAGCCACTGTTTTAGGGGCTTTGTCCGGGTAGAGTTCTATTTCTATATCACCCAGTTTGGTGCGGATCTCAATATGGGGCTCTTTATAAGAGGGCTTGCAGGCAGCCAGGCTGCCCGCCAGCAATAGAAAACAGATCAGGTGGCGCATAATGACAGATTATGGCCGCAAATGTAAACAATGCCTGCCGCAGCGCAGGCAAATACTGATGCATCTGGAAACAACCTCCCACAGCAGTCAGGCTGTTTAACAGTATTCCTGAACGCCGGCTTTGACCGCTCAGCTGCTTTTCTTGCCGGTAAATTCCAGTTCCCAATCTTTCAGCTGCTGCAACAGCTGCCAGGAGCTGAGGATATCCCTGGCAAAGGCATACTGCCGACTGGCCAGTTCTCCCGGCTTTCCCTGGACCAGCTGGTAAGCATTCTGGACCAGTTGCTCTTCCGGCTGCTCCGCATCACCCAGGTGGCGATAATAGCGCAGCTGCTGCCGCAGGTCTTTTTCCAGGGAAGTAGTTACTTTCCGGGCCAGCTCCAGGTCGTCCGCCAGGTAACAGGTCTGCAGGAACTGGGCCGAAACAATATTGTGCTGGTTGCCCAGGTTGGTAGTATAGCCATAGGGGAAATTGGCCGGGCTCACCTGGCTATCAAAGCGACGGAGGATGGCCCTTGCTCCGGCCTTATCGCCGGTATGCAGCAGGCCCTGCGCTACCTGCAGATGGGCAATGCGGATAGTGTTCAGCCGGCGCCGGTTTTCCTCATCAAAATAAACGCCGGGCCGACCGGCATTGCCATAGCTGAATTTTTCCAGGATATTCTTTGACGCCACGGCAGTATTGACCAGGCTATTCTCCACCGGCGCCAGCCGCCAGGTCAGGCCTTCCAGCCGGACATATTTTTCCAGGCCCAGGTCGGCCGCCGTGCTGCTGCTGCTGAAGCAGATAGGTCTTTTCCATTTGTTGTCGGCTATCAGCGCCAGAATGGCCAGGTCATTTTTGAGAAAGTATTCTTTATTGCTCAGGTCAATGGTCAGCTGCGGCAGTATCGTTTCTCCGGGCTGCACCGTCCCATTGGTTCGTACCAAATGTTCATCTACCGGCACCGAAAATTTGCGGGTGGGCAGCAGGTGGATCAGTTCGCCTTCTTCCGTCAGGTGGGTATATCGGGGGTCATCACTGGCTGCTACATTGGTCAGCATCTCCCGGAGGTCATAATATTTATTGGCGTCAAAGCCTGGCAGCTTTGCGGGATATACCAGGTTGAGCCTGTTGCCGGCTATCTGTTCCGGTGTCAGCGGCATAGCAAAAGGATCGCTGTCATTGACCTTGTAGCGCAGCTGGTTAATATACCAGTCCATAGAAAGGATACCGCTGATCATGACTCGCACATCCCGCCTTACGCCTTCCACTTCCTGGAGATACCAGAGCGGATAGGTGTCATTGTCTTCGGCTGTGAGCAGGATGGCATTGGGCGGGCAGCTTTCGAGGTAGTTACGCGCCAGGTCACGGGCCAGGGTTTTATCGCTCCGGTCATGATCGTCCCATTCCTGTTGCAGCATGAGGCCCGGTACGGCCAGCAGGCAGCAGCCGGCGATAGCATAGACAGGCAGGGACCCTTTGGCCCATTTACCCAGCCACTGGCTGAGGGCTACCACACCCAGCCCGATCCAGATAGCAAAGGCATAGAAAGAACCCACATAGGCATAGTCCCGCTCCCGCGGCTGGAACCCGGACTGGTTCAGGTAAACGACCACGGCCAGGCCGGTGAAAAAGAAGAGCAGGCCGCTGACCAGGAAATCTTTTTTCTGGCGCCTGAAATGAAATACCAATCCAATAATGCCCAGGGCCAGGGGCAGCATGTAGAGCCGGTTATAGCCTTTATTGTCCTGGTGAATGCTGTCGGGCAGCATGGACTGATCACCATGGAGGGCATTGTCCACAAAGGAAAAGCCGGTGATGAAATTACTGTCGCGCGCATTGCCGAAGCCCTGCAGATCGTTTTGTTTCCCGGAAAAGTTCCAGAGGAAATAACGCATGTACATCCAGCCGGCCTGGTAGTTGCTGAAGTAGCGGATATTATCGGCCATGGTGGGTGCTTCGCCTTCTTCCAGCCCGGTGAAGCGCTGGTAACATTCGGGCTGACGCCGGTCGTTACCCGGATCCCATAGGCGGGGGAAGAAATGCGCTCCGGGCGCCGCGGCCCAGTCCTGCCGGAAATCCTTGCCGGCTACCGCATACCGGTTGCCCAGTTTCACATATTGATCGCCATTGGCAGCGTAGGGTGCTTTCTCTGTAAAGTCGGGACCATAGAGAATGGGCCAGTCGTTATACTGTTCCCGGCCCAGGTAACTGGCCAGGGTGATCGGATTGTCAACATTGTTGAAGTCCACACCCGGGTTGGCATTGGAGCGCAGCAGGGTGGTGGTATAGGTGGAATAGCCCAGCAGCATGAACAGGGAGCAGACCAGGCCCAGCTTCAACCGGTACCATTGCTTCCGGCTGGCGTAGCGGACAGCCAGCAGCAGGGCGCCTGTCAGCAGTATAAAGAAGGTGATGAAGCCGGAGAAAAAGGGCAGGCCCAGTTCATTGACAAACTGGATATCAAACCAGCCGGCGCCACGGATGGTACTCTGGATAATGAATTTCTGCACTACGCCGGTGATTGCGCAGGCCACTATAAATGCCAGCAGGGTACCCTTTCGGGTCACGCGGAAACGCTTGAAATAATAGATCATGATGATGGCCGGGATAGTCAGCAGGTTGAGCAGGTGTACCCCGATGGACACGCCCATCATGAAGAATAGGAAGACTAGCCAGCGATCGGCTCCGGGCTGATCAGCCTGCTGCTCCCATTTAAGGGCTGCCCAGAAGACCAGGGCCGTGAAGAAGGAGGAGAGGGCATAGACCTCACCTTCCACGGCGCTGAACCAGAAAGAATCGGAAAAGGCATAAGCCAGGGCGCCGATAGTGCCGGCGCTGATGATAGTAAATACCTGCCTGCCCTGGGGCTCAACGCCCTGGAGCAATACCAGCTTACGGGCAAAATGGGTAATGGACCAGAAAAGGAACAGAATGGTAAAAGCGCTGGCCACCGCGCTGAGGGTATTGACGGCTATGGCTGCCGTTTGCGGGTTATCGCCAAAGAGGATCACAAAGAACCGGCCCAGCAGGATGAACAGCGGAGCGCCGGGTGGATGGGGTATCTGCAGTTTGTAAGCGGCAGAAATGAACTCGCCGCAATCCCAGAGGCTGGTGGTAGGTTCCAGCGTACAGGCATACACGGCAAAGGCGATCAGGCATACGATCCAGCCAGCCAGGTTGTTGATGGTCCTAAAGCGCATACAGGTAGTTTTAATGGCTGCGTACGGAGACAGCCGGACGAATAAAATTTTTCCGGAAAAATGGGGGAATATAGAATGGAATTTAATGCCTTATCGGCGCAAAACCCTGGCGGGGCAAAGGTCTTAACAGAATTTTGGGAAGAAGGGCCGCGGGGCTGACTGCTTGCCGGCAGTTCCATCAGGGCAGCAACCGGCAGGCTGGGATCCGCAGTGTTGTGTTGATCGCCGGAGGCGATGGATTACCGTCACCCGCCGGAGGCGGACGACTGGTGGCTGCTACATTCGCTTCAGCTTCATCAGGATCTCGCTCAGGCCGTTGATCTTGATCTCGTAGACCGTAGCCAGCAGCATGCCCAGCTTGCCCGAAGGGAATCCTTTGCGCTGGAACCATTCCAGGTAGGAAACGGGAAGGTCGCAAAGCAGGGTGTCCTTGTATTTGCCAAAGGGCATTTTCATGGTGACAGTTTCACGCAGAAGGGCTGAATTAGGCTGGTCGGTACTCACTTATGGCAATTTATTTATATAGGAGGGCGGGGCTGACAATTTTTTTCGCTGCAATAATAGAAAGTCATGCAAATACGAAAAAATAAATTCTATATTGCAGCCGTTTCTATAAAAAAAAAGGGTCTTCTGTAGAAACAGATGACCTCTAACGATTGCTTGCCATATGAAAATTCTTCGAAAGTCTTTTTATGTGGATTTGATTCCGCAGCTCCTGGGCTGCTTTTTTACTGCCTCTAACTTACTTGCTTGCTCTTCGATTGCTTGTCGTATGATTACTTTCAAATCCGACATAAAGATAACTCGGGTTTTATTTGATGTCAAAACAACTTATTGCCTGTTTTATCATGCCAAAACTGATAAAGAAATATTAAAACCGTTATTGGTATTGACTTTGAGGAGAATTTCATTATGAGGGCCAACCCATTTACAGATGCATTATTTCAGTTAGTAAGATCCCTGGAAAAGTCAGAGAAAAGGCATTTTAAGCTTTATATCACCCGCAGTTCTGCAAAAGAAGACCTGAAGATCATTCAGTTATTCGATGCAATGGACAAACTGCCGGAATATGATGAGAAAGTTTTGATGAAAAAACTGTCGCCCATCACCAAGCCACAGTTAGCCAACTTAAAAACGCATTTATACAAACAGTTGTTAGCAGGATTGCGCCTGCTCAAGACTTCGGAGAACATAGACCTTCAGCTCAGCGAGCAGCTGGACTATGCCCGGGTACTCTACAATAAAGGTCTTAAGCTCCAAAGCCTCAAGATCCTGGAAAAAGCCAAGGAAATGGCCAAGGCCAACCACAAATACAATTACCTGGCGCAGGTGATCTCCCTTGAAAAAAAGATCGAGACCCTGCATATAACCCGCAGCGCCCAGGAAAAGACCGACCTGCTGGCCGCAGAAGCCCTGGAGATCAGCACCCATATTGACAGCGTGGTGAAACTCTCCAACCTGGC
Source organism: Candidatus Pseudobacter hemicellulosilyticus (assembly GCA_029202545.1). Taxonomy (GTDB): domain Bacteria; phylum Bacteroidota; class Bacteroidia; order Chitinophagales; family Chitinophagaceae; genus Pseudobacter; species Pseudobacter hemicellulosilyticus. Next base: position 1,384,981 of record CP119311.1, on the reverse strand, counting down.
CCTGCTCCTGTACCGCTGGTTCATCCGTAATGGCCACGCCCGTAACGAGGCCGACGAAAAAGATATCCGGGCCTTCTTTAAGGAGAACCTGCCTCCCCATGCGGATTCAGTGACCGACTTTTACGAGAAACTCTACCTCTTCCAGAGCTATGGCTGGTATGCTTTCATCCGCCAGGACTTCATCATGTATTACCGCTACAGCAAGAAATGGATTGAACTGTATGATGAGAAGCCCGAGATGATCGCCGTAGAACCAGGCCACTATGTAAAAGGCATGCATAACCTGCTGAACGCCCATTTCGATCTCCGCAATTTTGAAGGATTCAACAATACACTGAAAAAATACGAAGCCTACGCCCAGACTGACCTGGCCAAAGTGCACGATAACTTCTGGGCGCATACCTTCATCTATATCAATAGCGCCCGGATCAACCAGCACCTGATGATCGGCACCTTCCGGGAAGGCTCCGCCCTGGTGCCTAAAGTGGAAGAAGAACTCCAGGCCTATAGCCTCTACGTGGATACACACCGCATCCTCGTGTTCAACTATAAATTTGCTACGCTGTATTTCGGCGCCGGCGAATTCTCAAAGTCCATCGATTATTTACAGCGGATCATGAACGTCTCCGTCCCCGACCTGCGCGTGGACCTGCAATGTTATGCCCGCCTGCTGCACCTGATGGCGCATTATGAACTGGGGAATTTTGAAATCATGGAATACCTCAGTAAATCGGTCTACCGGTTCATGGCCAAAATGAAGAATCTCACCGTGGTGGAAGAAGAGATGTTCCGCTTCCTGCGCAACTCTTTCAATGTATCGCCACGCCAACTGAAGCCGGAATTTGAGAAGTTCCTGGATAAGATCAAACACCTGGAAAAGAATCGTTTTGAAACAAGGGCTTTTGCTTACCTGGACGTAGTATCCTGGGTGGAAAGCAAAGTACTCGGTAAACCGATGACCGAGATCGTTTACGAAAAGTACCTGCAAAGCAAACGCAGGATCCGCTCCCGCAAAGAAAAAACAGGCAGCGAGTTGTAACCCAGACCGCCGCCATTCTATACATTATCTGCATCCGGTCGGCATAGCCGACCGGATTTTTTTTAGCTTTTACGAAACAGGCTGCTTCTGCAGGGCCTCCACCAGCTGTGCCTCATTGGTGAGGTCAAGCCGCAATGGAGTAATAGACACAAAATCCTGCTCTATAGCCCAGCGGTCTGTGCCTTCATCTGCAGGTTCCAGCGGCACTACCGTATGCCAGTAGTGCTTGCGGCCCATGGGGTCCATACCGGGAACAATCTTTCCGTCGTACAACCTGACTGACTGCCGCGTCCATTTCATGCCCTGTGGATTGGGCGGGAAATTGACATTGAACAGGCTCAGCGAGGTGGACTCCAGCAGCAGTTCCAGGGCTTTCGCTACAAAAGGCTCCAGTGCTTCAAAATCGGGTTCGGTCTTACCAGATGCCGTACTGAGCGCAATGCCTTTGATCCCCAGCAATACCGCCTGCTTGGCGCCTGCCAGGGTGCCCGAATGCCACATGGAATTTCCCAGGTTATAGCCCATATTGATGCCCGACAATACCACATCGGTATTGGCCCAGAGATGCGTGCCCAGGCCTACACAGTCTGCCGGCGTACCATTCACCCGGTAGGCATTGATGCCTTCAAATGTGATAGGCGATTTCTTGTAGAATAAAGGTCGGGAAGCCGTGATGGCATGCCCCATAGAGGACTGCTCCACATCCGGCGCCACAATCTGTACTTCGCCAAAACGCTGCGCCACCCGGGCCAGCGCGGCTATTCCGGGACTGTAGATCCCATCGTCGTTTGTTATCAGTATTCTCATGCGGGTACAGGGAACAAGATTATGCCAGGCCGCATTCAGGGCTGGTACACTTTTATTATCCTTTGCCGGTATATGAAACTGACCAGGTTGATCCACAATCCCGGAGCCGGGGAAGAAGCGTACGACAAAAAACAATTAATAGCGCTGCTGGAAGCGCAGGGGTTTGAGTGTAGATACTCCTCCACAAAAAAGGACGACTGGGAAGAAGCCCTGGCGCCCGATGTTGACTTTGTGGTTGCCGCCGGCGGCGACGGCACCATCGGTAAAGTGGCCAAGGCCATCTTCGAAAAACAACTTCACCAGCGCTTACCCATTGCTGTATTGCCGCTGGGTACCGCCAATAATATTGCCAATGCCCTTCATGTGCAGGGCAGCACAGAAGAAATTATCCGGTCCTGGCATACTGCCCGGATCAAATATTTTGATGTAGGTAAAGTAGAGGCCATCAGCGGCGCCACCCATTTCCTGGAAGGATTTGGCTGGGGCATATTTCCCAACCTGATGCTGGCCATGAAGAAAATGAAGATCGACGCTGAAACCCCGGAAGAGGAATTGAAGATCGCACTGGCCACCATTCACAGTATTGTGGAGGCCTATGATCCCTCCGAGTGCCGGCTGGAAATTGACGGCGTGGACCATTCCGGCGATTACCTGCTGATGGAGATCATGAATATCCGCTCCGTAGGCCCTAACCTCAACCTGGCCCCCAAAGCCGATCCCGGCGACGGGAAGTTTGATGTGGTCCTGATCCCGGAATCAGACCGGGAAAAGCTGGCGCAATATGTCCTCCATAAGATCAACGACCTGGAACTGCCCTTTCCTTTCCGGACCATACCCGCCACACAGGTCCGCCTGAAATGGAAAGGCATCCATCTCCATATTGACGATGAACTGATCAAACCCGACAAGGCGGCTAATGTCCAGATAGACCTGCTCCCGCAAAAACTACAGTTCCTGGTAACCGAACCGGCTACCGGGTTATAAAGCAGCTGGATCAGTATCGGGCAACAGCTGAAAATTTTCCGTCACCCGGCCTTTGAGCTGGGCCTGCCATTTTTTGAGGACCGGCGCTTCCAGTGCAAACTCACGGTATTCATCCGGCGACATAATGGGTACTCCATGGATAATGGGATAATACCGCTTGCAATGACTGCAGGTCAGCATTCCTTCCAGGATATGCTGTTCGGTATCGGTTACAAATACTTTTAACTCCAGCTCCTGCTTATCCATTGGACAGGCCAGCTTATTCAGAAATGAAAGTTTCATACTTGTTTGTTGTTGACGTTACTGATAGATTGTTTGTATTGCTGTACCATACCCGCCGGGTCCGGTGCATCCAGGATGCCGGAGATCACAGCCACGCCATCCAGCCCCGTGCCCGCCAAACTTTGCAGGTTTTCCGGGGTTATCCCACCGGATACAAAAATGGGTAGCCGGCTCATTTGCCTGGCTGCTTTTATGGTTTCCGGCCGAACCAGTTCACAGCTATTGGCAGAGCGGGAAGGGAATAGCGCACAAAAAGAAAGATAATCGAACCCTTCGTCTATACCCCTGCGGATCCGGTCAAGGTCATTGCCGCAGGTAAGGCCCATCTGCAAAGTCCTGCCGGCCTGCTGCCGGATGGCGGACAGGCTTTGCGGGAACTCATCAAAATGAACACCGTCCAGGTCCGTATCCAGCACCAGCTCCCATTCCTCATTGATCAGTACAGGTACCCCCTGTTCATGGGCCATTGTGCAGACTTCGCTGATAAATGCTTTTTTATCCTGCCCCGGTAACCAATGGTTCCAGAGCTGGATAACGGCTATGCCGCCCGCCAGTACCTGCCGGGTAATAGTCAGCAGTGCCCGCTGCTCCCGGGCCGGATCCAGCACCAGGTATACGCCGCCGCTGATGGTTCGTTCCCTGTTCATTATTTCAATCCTTTTTCAAATGCGTTGTAAAATGCAGCCCAGTAGGGATCTGTCCCTGGCTGTACCGGTTCTTCTTTTGCCGTGGCCCGGCATACACGTATCCCTTCTCCCGGAGGGGTCATTTCTCCCACTACCCGGGCAGCTATGCCCTTGTCCCGGAGGCGCTGCAAAACACCCGGTACATTTTCCGGAGCAGCCGTGATGACCATGGACCCGGCGCCCACACAGTAGCAGGGGTCAATAGCAAAGGCAGCACACACTGATCCCTGCACAGCTCCTACGGCCAGCAGATCCCGGTCAATCCTGGCGCCACAGCCGGAAGCCATGGCCATCTCATAGATAGCGCCCAGCACACCTCCTTCTGTTACATCATGCATGGCGCTGACAGCCCTTTCTACTCCGGGAGCAAATAAGCCAGCCTGGAGCGAGCTGGTCTCATAGAACAGGTTGCAGGCATGCTGGTAGATATCCACGCCACAGCGCTGCCGTACAGTCTCCGGAAAGCTGAGCGCAAGGATAGCCGTAGCAATCAACGCAGCTTCCTTAGTGACAATGATCTGGTGACCGGGCTGTGCAAAACTACTGAGCAGGAACTGCTCCTCCTGGCCAATGGCCACCATAGTGCCTCCACCCGCCATGGTGGATTGCTGTCCTGGCGCCTGACCGGTATGGCCGCCGGTGATGGCCACACCGATCTCCTGGCAGAATTGGTGGATATATAGCCAATAGGTTTTAAAAGCCGCAGCTGGCAGGGCAGGCGGCAGGTTGAGCACCAGCTGCGCATACATAGGCGCTACACTGGTGGTGGCCATATCATTGGCCATCAGGTGTACCGATAGCCAGGCCGATTCCTGCAGGCCCAGGGTAGGGATCAGCGATAGTGGATCACTGGTCATAGCCATCGCCATTCCTCCAGGCAACTGGACCAGGGATACATCCACGCCATATTGCGGACCCGCCAGCAATTCAGGTCGCTGTGCGCCGCAATAAGGAAATACCAGCTCCTTGAAAGTAGGCTCCTGCAGTTTGCCGCCTCCGGAAAAATTTGACATGATGTTTAGTTGAACTTTACATAAAGACCAAAGAAATCCCCGTAAGGCATAGACCATTGCTGCATCGGGAACCATTTGGGCAGGCCCGTGCAGGTCCATTCAATACTGTAGTTCACCCCTTCCAGTGCTTTGCCTATTACGGCTATCAGCGAGGCGGGGGTATAAAAATGAGCGGTCACATAAAAGGGGTTCTTACCAAAGAACTGCTGCACCCGCCGGCGTACAAACTTGGGCGAGTTGCGGTTCATCATGCCAAATACTATCCCATGACGGCCTACGCGATAGGCTTCGCGGATCACCTGTACCGGATCACGATAGTATTCAAAGGTGGTGATAAAGGCCAGCGCGTCAAAGGTCTGGTCTTTGAAAGGCATATGGTGAGAATCTGCCAGGACCAGGTCGCCGGAAAAAAGATGGATCCCCTGTCCCAGCATAAAGGGCGAGAGATCGCCGCCCGTAGCATCTATGCCGATATTGTGCCACCAGCGGGTGAAGCGGGTGGTGCCGCAGCCAAATTCCAGGAGCGTTTTAACGCGGGTATCTTTTTTGACAAGGTCGCCGATCACTTTTTTCTGCCATACTTCGGCCCGCTTGTAGCGGCCTTCGTACCACTGCTCGTACGTGTCGGTATTGTCCCGATTGAAAAACCATTCCGGCCGCTGCTGCCAGTTCCTGCTACCGTTGGTTAACTGTTGTAATTCCATCAGCTGATCATTTTGAGTTTCTTAAAAAGAAAAGGCCACATTTCCTGCAGGAAGAAATGTGGCCCAACAAATATCATGTTGATGGAAATTAGTTGCCGCCTTGCATTTCCTCCGCTGGTATTAACCAGTTCAGGTTCCCGGGTATCATCTCAGCTTCTTTGTAGAAGCACCCCGATGCAATGAATGACGTCAAAATTATCGCTGTTTGCCGGAATTGCAATAAAAGTTTTAGTGACGCGGCAGTTTACCCTGCCGGACGCTTCTGCGTGCCTCTTCCGAAGCCGCTTTCATGGACTCATGGCTGCCCTGCTGCTTTTTCCTGTTCCGCGTCAGGCCCTGCTGCCGCATGGCCTGCTGTCTTGCTGTCAATACCTGGTCCATGCGGGGCAGGGGTTTGTAGCGGACCGCAGCGGCCGTTCGCTGGCTGGCGGCAGGCGCCATCCGGTTAGTGGCAGGCCTTACCGGTCTGCTGCTCATCTTCAGCCGGGCCGCTTCAGGGACCTGCATTTCGGAGAGCCTTTTGTACCGCGACTGCTGCTGTGCCTGTACCTCCTGGTAGCCCAGCGCCGCAAACAATATGATGGTAATGATCAATGCTTTTTTCATGCGTTTCTTTTTCTACAGGTGATGCCTTTATTTTACACTGACCAGCACATTGATCCTGCCAATGCCGCTGCCATTGTAATCCTGCAGTGCTTTACCCAGCACCTGCCCTACTCTTACCTTGTCCAGGTCAGCCTTCATGGCTACGCCGGCAGTGGAAGAAGTCACCAGAAGGTCGCCTCTTTTAATAGCGCCGCCTTCTATGGATACCTTGGTAGGAATAACACCAATAACACCCATTGGCACCAGGTGGGCCAGATCATCCTTCACGGCATCTTCTTCGGTCAGCAACAGGCCCGGTTTGGTGGCATACACACCAGAAACCAGTGTGGAATAGGGTCTGGAGGATTTACGCACTGTGCGATCGGTCGTTTCAGAGATCTCCAGTACATCACCCGGCTCGTATTGGCTCTTATTTTCTTCCACCCGGAAATATTCTGCTACGTCAGCGCCGCTGGATTGCACGCCGCCGTTGAAATAACCTGTACCATTGCTGCTGATCCGGGCCATATTGACGCCTTCTGTTCTGAAGACGGCCAGTTCACCCACGCTGCTGCCCTGCAGTTCTGCTACCAGAGCGATACCACCGGTAGGCGGTGGGATCATGCCTGCCCACCAGTCTACGTTGGCCTGCGCCAGGAGACCCACGCCATTGTCGGCAGTATTCACTGCTTTTATAGCGGCAGAGGACCCTTCATTGATACCCAGGACGCCACTACCATCAGATCCGCTGATGGTCCTGCCCACTACACCATCCCCTTCCATATGGTTAAGACCCTGTATACCCGCCGCTTCAAATGTGAAGGAAGTACCTGAAATACCAATACCATTCAGGCTGAAAGCACTCAGGCCAACCGAGCCGCTCAGGCTTTCCACTATTACAGCATCAGCGCTATTGGCGGGCGACAGGTTGCTGAATTTGGCGGCCGAGCCAAGCGCTGAAGTACCGTATACGCCGATACCAACATCTTTATGGCTACCCCAGAGACCGTAGCTATCCCAGGAGGGGCTCCAGTTCTCGCCTTTAACACCGGATGAAGAATCTGCGACCGAAGCGGTAATAATCCTGCCGGTAACACCGGTAGCGTTTTGTTGATCAGATTCGCTCACGCCCTGTACTGCACTGCCACTGCCCGAATTGGTAATAGACAGGAGATGATCAGTGGAAGACTGGCTGGTTATAAAAGGAATGGTGAATGCGTCGGGGGCGGGCTTCCAGGAAGTCCCGTCAAATTTTAGCACCTGGTTGATGGTAGGTGCTGTATTGTCGAGGGCTACACCGTTCAGTTTAGCCACTACCGGCGCCGGGTAAGTGCCGCCGAGGTCGCCGGTGGCGGAACCGTTGGGAGGCAGGGCTGTGGGGATCACACCTGTTGCCAGCCGGTCAGCGGCAATAGTGCCGGCCGCGATCTTTGCAGAAGTAATAGCACCGTCTGCGATCTTGGTTTCGGTAACGGCTTCGTCGGCCAGTTTATCGGCTGCCACAGCAGCGTCGGCGATCTTAACAGTAGTGACAGCGTCGGCAGCCAGTTTGCTGGCGTCTACGGCGCTATTGGCGATTTTTGTGGTAGTCACGGCATCGGTGGCCAGCTTGGTATCGGTCACAGCGCCGTCTTTTACCTTGGCAGTAGTGACGGCGTCGGTAGCCAGTTTAGTAGCATCCACAGCACTATTGGTAATCTTGGCGGTGGTCACGGCGTCGGTGGCCAGCTTGGCACTGGTCACAGCGTTGCTGGCCAGTTTGTCGTCATTGATAGCGCCGTCGGCTACTTTGAGGGTTGACACCGCACCATCGGCCAGCTTAGTGCTGGTCACTGCACTGGCAGCGATGGTGGGTGCTGGGTAGGTTCCATTCAGGTCGCCTCCTGCAGTACCGCTTGCCGGCAGATTGGTGGGGATCACTCCCGCAGCCAGTTTATCTGCCGTAATGGTACCGGTCGCAATTTTATCAGCCGTCACGGCTGCATCAGCGAGCTTGGCAGTAGACACTGCGTTGGCGGCCAGTTTAGCATTTTCAACTGCGCTGCTGGCTAATTTGTCCGCGGTCACAGCGCCATCTTTTACCTTACCGGTAGTGACGGCATCCGTGGCCAGCTTGGTATCTGTTACAGCAGCGTTATCAATTTTTTGAGTTGTAATAGCGAGATTGTTGACCTTGGTAGTGGTCACGGCGTCAGCCGCCAGTTTGGTATCGGTCACTGCGGCATCTTTCAACTTCGCTGTAGTCACCGCATCAGTAGCAAGTTTGACATCAGTCACAGCGGCATCAGCAATCTTTGCATTGCTGATAGCATTAGCGGCAATAGAAGGACCGGGGTACGAACCAGTAAGATCCCCGCTGGCACTGCCACTCACGGGCAGACTGGTCGGGATCACTCCGGCAGCCAGACGATCAGCAGTGATAGTTCCTGTAGCAATTTTATCAGCAGTCACAGCCCCATCTTTCAACTTCGCTGTAGTTACCGCATCAGTTGCCAGTTTTACATCAGTCACAGCAGCATCAGCAATCTTTGCATTGCTGATAGCATTGGCCGCAATAGAAGGGCCAGGGTACGAACCAGTAAGATCCCCGCTGGCACTGCCACTCACGGGAAGGCTGGTGGGGATCACTCCGGCAGCCAGACGATCAGCGGTAATGGTTCCTGTGGCAATCTTATCAGCAGTGATAGCCCCATCGGCTACTTTATTGGTATTGACGGCTCCGTCAGCCAGTTTGTTGGTGTGTACAGCTGCGTCTTTCAGTTTGGTAGTAGTTACCGCATCGGTGGCAAGTTTGGTGTCAGTCACGGCGCCATCTTTCACTTTAACGGTAGTCACGGCATCCGTGGCCAGCTTGGTATCGGTTACAGCAGCGTCATCAATTTTTTGAGTTGTAATAGCGAGGTTATTGACCTTGGTAGTGGTCACGGCGTCAGCCGCCAGCTTGGTGTCTGTCACTGCGGCATCTTTCAACTTCGCTGTAGTTACAGCATCAGTAGCCAGTTTGACATCAGTTACAGCAGCATCAGCAATTTTTGCATTGCTGATAGCATTGGCGGCAATAGAAGGACCGGGGTACGAACCAGTAAGATCGCCGCTGGCACTGCCACTCACGGGAAGGCTGGTCGGGATCACTCCGGCAGCCAGACGATCAGCGGTAATGGTTCCTGTGGCAATCTTATCTGCAGTGATAGCCCCATCGGCTACTTTATTGGTATTGACGGCGCCGTCAGCCAGTTTGTTAGTGTGTACAGCTGCGTCTTTCAGTTTGGTAGTAGTTACCGCATCGGTGGCAAGTTTGGTGTCGGTCACGGCGCCATCTTTTACTTTAACGGTTGTCACCGCGTCAGATGCAAGTTTTGCATCTGTTACAGCGGCATCAGCAATCTTTGCATTGCTGATAGCATTAGCCGCAATAGAAGGACCGGGGTACGAACCAGTGAGATCGCCGCTGGCAGTGCCACTCACGGGAAGGCTGGTCGGGATCACTCCGGCAGCCAGGCGATCAGCAGTGATGGTTCCTGTAGCAATTTTATCAGCAGTGATAGCGCCATCAGCTACTTTGTTGGTATTGACAGCTCCATCAGCCAGTTTGTTGGTGTGTACAGCAGCGTCCTTCAGTTTTGTTGTAGTTACCGCATCTGTAGCCAGTTTTGCATCAGTTACAGCGGCATCTTTTACTTTAACAGTTGTGACCGCATCTGCTGCAAGTTTTACATCAGTTACAGCAGCATCAGCAATTTTTGCATTGCTGATTGCATTGGCTGCAATAGAAGGACCGGGGTACGAACCAGTAAGATCGCCGCTGGCAGTGCCACTCACGGGAAGACTGGTCGGGATCACTCCCGCAGCCAGGCGATCAGCAGTGATAGTTCCTGTGGCAATCTTATCAGCAGTGACAGCGCCACTGGACAGTTTGTTTGTGGTTACGGCTCCATCAGCTATTTTGGTTGTTTGTACCGAAGCATCTTTCAGCTTCGCCGTGGTCACCGCATCGGTAGCCAGTTTTGTATCTGTTACGGCAGCGTCCTTCAATTTAGTAGTAGTGACAGCATCGGTAGCCAGTTTTGCATCTGTAACTGCAGCATCTTTTACTTTAGCTGTTGTCACTGCATCAGCAGCCAACTTGGTATCAGTTACAGCAGCATCCTTTATTTTAGTAGTAGTAACAGCATCTGCGGCCAGCTTGCTCTCCACTACTGCCAGGTTGCCTATTTTTTGCGTAGTAATGGCCTGGTCAGTTACTTTAGCAGTATGCACCGCGTCATCCGCCAGCTTATTATAGGTAACGGAGAGATCGGTCAGCTTGGTAGAAGTGACGGAAGCATCTGCCAGCTTAGCGTTGGTCACAGCAGCATCCGCAATCTTTGTGCTGCCAACAGCATTGGCGGCAATAGTTGGCGCAGGATAGGAACCGGTCAGGTCTCCGCTGGCCGTTCCGCTTACCGGCAGGCTGCTGGGGATCACACCAGGCGCCAGCCTGTCGGCCGTAATGGTGCCCGAAGCAATCTTGACTGCTGTAATACTGCCATCGGCAATTTTACTGCCGGTGACAGCGCCATCACTGATCTTAACAGTGGTGACAATAGCCGAAGCCAGTTTGGAACTGGTGACAGCATTGTCTTCTATATTACCGTTCTTCACGGCATTGCTGGCCAGGGTAGGGTTAGGGAATGTGCCCGTGAGGGAACCTCCTGCAGTACCACCGGGAGGAGCGGAACCGGCAAACAGGGCATAAGGCACACTCAGCAGTTGGGAGGAGCCCATGTCCAGGAGGCGGTTGCCATTGGAAGGATCCATTTCTACCTGCAGGAATTTAGCGCCGCCGCTGGCCCAGTCGATGGTTGCCACAGCGCCTGTCACGTTGCTGGCGCCACTGCTGCCGATAGATACAGTGAACAATCCGAAATTATTGGTCTTGACCGTCCTGGTCTCCTGGTACACCACAGTGCCCGTAGCACTGCCGGTCCGGACGGACAGCCGAAGTTTAATATTCTGGTTGGGTAAGGCACTCCCTACTACGTTCCGTGCCATGCCCTGATAGTTGATCAGTCCGGGCGCCTGGCCAAGCAGCGATAGTGAGAGAAATGCACTAAAGCAAAACAGTAGAGATTTCTTCATAAATATTGGATTTTGGCAATGGTATTGTTTAGTGACCTACTTTGATGATGGTATAAGCGCCTACTTTGCGTACATAACCGGGATCAGGGATCAGCTCTACCCTCAACAGGTAAGCGCCGCTCACAAAACCCGTCATATTGATCCGCTCAAACAGGCCGTATCCATATACCTGCACTGTTTTTGAATAACGCAGCTTACCCATGCGGTCATGCAATCGCATCTCCACTTTTCCTTTCTGCTTGGTCAGGAAATTAACTTCCACTATGCCCCTGGTAGGGTTAGGCAGAATGCGCACTTCATCGTAGGTAAACAAATTTTCCCATCGCGGATCATCCAGATCATGCACATAAGGTTGCAGGAATCCATTGGTAACAATAAGGCTTGAATTGGCAGCTTCCATTTTGTGGATGAGCGGCTGCTCGCCAACACTCCAGTCCAATGTATAATAGCCCTGGGTAAATGTTCCTCCTGTGGTATTCACCACCGCGGGCGCGATGGATTGACTAAATGCATGCGAACCGGCAATAGCCGACAATAACGCAGAGAGCACTAACGGCTTCATACGATTTGGATTTAGCGGATTATTCAATCGCACAAGTCATGAAGGAGGGGGTGCATCATGACCCTAATTGATCAGCATTGTATTGAACGCCCGCGAAGGACCGTTAAGTATCTGATGGTCAAAGAAAATTTTTTTATATGTTGAATTATTGCCACAACTCAGCGACGTAGGAGCTGCCGGCCGCCCGGCATTGCCTGCGGCGCGGCTTCTCCTTTATTCAAACGGTAATTAAAACTCAACATGAAATATTGCTGTAATGTGATGGAGCGAACATCTTCTATATAGTTCTGATTTGTATTTCGGGTAACCCCAACGTTTTGATTCAGCAGATCAAATGCAGACAATTTCAGTTCACCTCTATTGCCCTTCAGCAGCTGCTTGCTCACGGAAGCATTCCATAAAGGCACCCTTGCATTATACCCCGCAGCCAGCTGGTTATTGATGGTATACGTAAATGCACTATTGAGATAGATATTCCACGGCAACTGCCAGTTGATATCCGCACCGTACTCATGGTTAAAATACGAGGTGTTCATGGAATCACGCAGGCTGTACTTTGTTTTATTGAAATTGTATCCTGCATTCAGTGAAATATCCAGCTTATCCGTCAGGTTCAGCTCAAAGCGGATATCCGGTCCCATGGTCAACGTACGGATATCATTGGACTGCTGGTCTATGAACTGCTTGCTTTTATTATAAGAGATATTAGTGCCTATATTAACAGAGCCCTTGACAATGGTCAACGGCAGGCTGCCCCTTATATCGCCGCTTATACTATATACGCCACTTACATTCACCGGGCGGGTATACTTCACACCATAATTATCTATGCTGTCACTGTTCACAATTTTGTGATTGGTCTGCTGCATGGTCAGGAAAGCAAAAAGGTTCCGGCCCTCGTAAGGGTTTACACTCATGAACGTCAGGTTCAGGTTGTGGTTGAACTCCTGTTTCAGCAGCGGATTGCCCTCGCTGATATTGAGCGGATCACTGATATCCGGTACTGGTTGCAGCTGTGCGGCCGAAGGCTGCCGGGTATTGGTATTGTAATTAAGGGTAAGCCGGTTGAAGGAAGTGAAGTTGTATTGCAGGCGCGCTACCGGTAATATATTGTAGAAGGTCTTGCTGATCACGGAATCTTTAGCGCCCATGATGATCTGTCCTTCCAGATCAGCCCGCTGCCAGTTGGCCCCTACAGACCAGTTGTATTTTTTTCCTTTGGTCAATATTTTCAGCCCGGCATTGGTAGTACCATAGGTATTGTTATAATCATTGGTCAACTGCTCATTGACCTGGTCGTATTTGCCGGTCTGACCGTTCAGGTCCCAGGTATTTTTTTCAGATTTACTGCTGCTGCTGCTTTTGCTGCCACTGAGTTCCAGCAATGATCTTTTAAAGATGGGCTCGGTATAGGCAGCCCTGAGCGTATACCCGTTCTGGTCACTGTTGCTGGTATTGTATTGCTGAATGGAGTCAGTCCTTTGCAGCAGTTCATTGGCATCATAAAAGCGGTTCACTGAATGCAGCAGCCCATCCCCATCACTTTCGGCCCGGTTAAATTGCCAGCCCAGGTAAAGGGTGCGACCGCTACGCCTGAATTTTTTCCGGAAAGAAAGGTCATTGCTGAAAGTATACCCTTTGTTCCCTGCCTCGTTATCACTATAGCCTTCATTGGTAAGTTTGTCAGCGCCGGAAAGCGTCTGGTACTCTTTATAGCTGCTGCTCCGGGTATCCTGGTAGCCCAGGGAAGGAGTGATCTTCAGCGAATGAAAAGAGTCCAGCCGGATATCAGCTGTACCGTTCAGCTTATGCGCATTGTTGAGCTGGTCGCTTACTGCACGCTGGTTATAGAGTAAGGCATTCTGGTTGAGATAGGTTCTCCGGGTATCCGTTGCAGAACGGGTATCCGTACTGTTAAAGAAATAATTGCTGGCCAGGTCTGTATTAGTACCTATCAGGTTATTGTAATTGACGCCACCGGCCCAGCGGGTGGCCATGCCACCGCTGCCGCTGCTTCCCCCACTGTTACCGGAACTGGCAACACTGACCACTACTACACCGCCCCCGCCGCTCCGGCCACCCATACTGCTCATATTGAGCATATCACCACCGGTAAATCCTTCGCCATTGATATTATTGCCCATGCCCAGCACTGATAACTGCCGGCTGCCTTTAAAGGAGCTGAGGCTAAGACTGCCTTCAAAACGCTGGTCGGTGCCGGCGCCTGCTTTGGCATTCCCGAAATATCCTTTCTTCCGGTCTTTTTTTAACTGCAGGTTGATGGTCTTTTCACTGTTGCCATCATCAAATCCTGTCAGCTGGGCGGCATCGCTGGATCTGTCATAGACCTGCACTTTCTCTATTGCACCGGCCTGCAGGTTGCGGGTAGCAATTTTTGGATCATTCCCAAAGAACTCTTTGCCGTCCACCAGTACTTTTTTAACCGATTGCCCCTGCGCAGTGACACTACCATCTTTCCCAACTTTCACGCCCGGCAGTTTTTTGAGCAGGTCTTCCACTGTGGCATTGGGCTGCACTTTAAAAGAGCCTGCATTATAGAGCACGGTATCGCCCACCAGGGTAACCGGCGGGGGTTCGGCTGTTACAATCACTTCTTCCAGCATGGTGGTCAGGTCAGACATGGACAGCTGACCCAGGTCAATGGTCTTTACACTATCACTCACCGTAACATATTTCACCATGTTATGGTAATTGATATGCGAAAGCAACAGGCGGTAGCGGCCATTGGCCACCCGCGGAATTTCAAAATGTCCTTTTTCATCGGTCATAGTAAAGCTGACCAGGGTAGAATCTTTCTGCAGCAGGAGGGTGACCGTGGCAGAAGCAATGGGCTGACGGGCAGCAGTATCATAGGCCTGGCCTTTTATCTGTCCTTTCTGTTGCGCCAACAGCACCAATGGACTGACCATAAAAAGAAGGAGTAATAGTCTTTTCACGCCGGAATTATTTCGGGTTGATAGTTAACACGAAAGTATTCCGGCAACCGCCTAAAAGAGGTTAACCAGGGTTGGTTTAATGTTAATGAAGGTTAATAAATATCAGGGAGCGGCCACTGCTGTTTCTGCGGGCGCCGTTTCAAATACATCCAGTACAATGGTCCACTCTTCCTGGTATTGCAGGGTCAGCGTCACTTTCAGGTTACGCACCTGGGTGGTGGCCGGAACAAAGCGGAACTGGATAACAGCCTGCAGTGCATCAGCGCTGGGCTGTTCATAATCACCGTTAAGGATAAAAGGTTTTGCACCTTCTATCTTGATGATGGTATTCCTGATCTGGTTGAACAACTCCTGGAATTTGTCGCGGGCTTTTTGCGGATCGGTGGTCTGGAAAAGATTACAGGTCCAGCCGAAAGCTACGGCAGCGGTATTGGCCTCTGTCACCACGCAATGCAGGGAGCCGGGTATCCTGACCTTGGAAGCATATTCTATGGAATGGTCATGTTCCTGTATCCGGTCTCCGCGGATGTTAAGGAACCGATTCGGGTAATCCTGGATCACTTTCTGAAGGGCGGCGGTGGTCTGGTTGCTGAAAACGCCCTGGGCAGCGGACGGCAGCGAAGCTGTCAGCAGGATAAGGAGGATGATCGTTTTCATGAGAAGGGATTTGACCGAAAAGTAATCAAAAGCCGCGGCCTGTGAAATAGGAAAAATACTGTTGTCCGGGAAACAATAAAAGCGATCCCTTACCGTTGTAGGAGGGAAGAACCTTTGTTTGTCATAAACCAATATCCCACGTCCATGGAACACAGTTCAATGTATTTCAACACTCACAGAACACAGATCTGTAAGGATTTCTACAGACCATCTTCAGGATTTACCCGTTTTTTACGCAGCCTCTGGTCAGTTCTCGTCATGGGACAATCACCCATCAGCGCCTCCACTTATTACAAAAAACGCTCACAATTTAAATAGCGATAAATAGTAGTTCGATAAGTTTAGCACTTACCTCTGAAACCACAATTGTATGTGCTGGTCCCGCCTCACGGCGGGACATTTTTTTGTAGCTGCCCAATACCCGGATCTTCCCTGGGTTCAACCAGGCAACAGTAGCGGCAGACCATTGCACCCGGATCTCCCCTTGGTTCGTCCCAAAAACTTTCTATTGCAACCCAAGACTCAACCTGTCACCTCTATAGACAGTCCTTTCCAGCGTTATCAGCTTTTCCGTACAGGCATCCCCCTGGTTCGTCCCAAATAAAAAACAGCCAGGCGAACCCAGCTGCTTGTCGTTTTTATAGGGAATCTCTTTGTGTCTTACATACTCATGCCCCGCATCTCGCGGCGCATTTCACGCGGCATATTATTCATACCCGGCATGCGCGGACCCTGCTGCTGACCGCCCATCCTGTTCAGATTATAGGTGAAGGTCAGCAGGAAATATCGTTTCAGCACCACCGTACGGGTATCTTCATAATAGTTATCGGCCACGGTCCGGTTGATGCTCTGGTTCTGGTTCATCAGGTCGTTCACGGAAAGTTTCAGCTCGCCATTCTTTTTCTTGAACAGCTGGTAGGCCAGCCCTGCATTCAGCAGGGGAATGCTCTGGTTGAACCCATCTGTACGGCCGGTATTGATATAATAATCAAAATCGGTAGACAGGATCAGGTTCTTCAGGAAGGTATAGCTGATGTCAGCAGAATAGTTCTGCGAGTAGTAACGCTGGTCCAGGTTCAGGTTGGGATTGGTGGACTTGGCGTCATTATACGTTAAGCTGCCCTTCAGGTCCAGGAACAGGGATTCCTTGAGCAGGGTCAGGCTGATACCCGCGGTCTGGGTCAGCGACAGCGTATTGGTAAAGTTCTTTTGCGCGTTGATCAGGCTCGGAGCGCGGTTGTAGCTGGCGTTGGAATTGAAGTTCAGGCTGCTGCCCTTCATAGCTCCCCGCAGTGGGAAGCCCAGGGTGATAAAAGCAGAAGCATTGTAAGAACCATTCAGGTTCACCGGCACAATATATTGGGCGCCCTTCGACAAAGAATCCGGCACCAGCCCCTGCGGCACCTGATCGTAAATAGCATTCACGATCCGGTTGGAAGTATTGTCATAGGTAACATTAGCCGAAAAAAAGCTGAAGGTATTAATATTAAAAGTGCTGTAGTTAAGATTGAAATTATTGGCAAATTCCTGGCGAAGCCCGGGATTACCGTTACGGATCTGTAAGCGGTTGGACAGGTCCGGTGCATCCTGCAGTTGGGTGGTATTGGGCTGGTTGGTACGGCCACGATAGGATATACGAAGGTTCTTACTGCGGGAGAACTGGTACGTATAATTAGCTGTAGGGAAAAGATTGGTGGCGCGCTGGAATACATACAATACGGTATCCTTGTTATTGAGATTCCTTTCGCTCATACTGTTCAGTTCAGAATACTGAACGGCGCCGCCCAGCTGGAAGGAGGCTTTGGTGAACTGCATCCGGAAGTTCAGGCCGCCACGGTGCGCCGTGAAATCATTCTCAAAATAGTTGGTCAGGTTTTTATCCGGTGTATCAAACTCGCCGGTGGTCTCGTTGAAATTATAGGCCTTCCTGTCCGAAGTATTGCTGTTATCTGTATAGGCATAGTTCATTTCCAGGATAGCATTTTTGGCAATAGGTTCTGTAAAGGAAGCGCTGATCGTATTGTTGTTGGTCCTTGTTTTCTGGGTGCTGCGGTAGTTCTGTGTACTCACGGTATCCAGGCTGCCATCCGGGTTATAATATTCCAGGGGCGATAAGGTAGCGCCATTGCCATCACTGTTGCTGATGGTATTCTGCCAGCCAATGGTCAGGGTCCGGAACTGCTTGCGGAATCTTTTCCGGTACAGCAGGTTGTTGTTCAGGTTCACTCCGTCCCGTTCATTATAGTTGTTGGTCTCCCCGTTAATAGCCAGGTAGTCCTGCCCTTTCACTGTAGCGCGGGACCGCATCTGGTCCATGCTGTTGGTCTCTGAATGCTGTATCGTTACACTGGGCGTGAACAGGATGGAGTTCATGGTATCGATATAATACTCAAACCGCATGTTGAAACGATGGTTCTGGTTCCGGCTATCGGAATAGGAAAGATTTTCCTGGGTAGCCAGGGAATCCTGGAAAGTGGTCCTTCTTACCCGTTCCTGTTCGGTATGGTTATCATTCTGGGAGAAGAAATAACTGCCGGTAACATCAATCTTGCTGCCCCATTTATCGGTATAGTTGAGGCCGGCAGTGAGATTTTTGGAAATGCCGCTATTATTACCGCCGCCAAAACCGCCCATCATGCCGCGCATGCCACCGCCACCGCCGCCGAAACCTCCACCACCAAAGCCACCACCTCCTCCGCCGCCGCTGCCGCGGGAACCAAAACCACCCATGGAGGAAACAATATCATTAAAGGAGAAATTCTGTTTATTGACGTTGTTGATACCAGCCAGTATGGAAATGCGGCGATCGCCGTTGAAGTAGTTCACATTGCCGCTGGCCTCGTAACGTTCATCCGTACCGGCCCCGGCCATTATCCGACCGAACACGCCTTTGCGACGATCCTTCTTCAATTTGATATTAATGGTCTTGGACCGGCTGCCGTCATCTATCCGGGAAAACTTGGCCTGGTCACTCATATCGTCAAATACCTGCACGGACTCAATCATGTCTGCTGTGATATTCTTGGTGGCCAGCTTGGGATCATTGCCAAAAAATTCCTTTCCATCTACGTAGATCTTCTGCACATCTTCACCCTGGGCCTTCACGTTACCATCCTTGTCCACCTGTACGCCGGGTACTTTTTTGAGCAGGTCTTCAGCTACGGCATTGGGTTTTGTTTTGAAGGCGCTGGCCCGGAACTCAATAGTGTCCTTCTTGATCACAATGGGTGGTGCTTCCACAATAACCTCTTCCAGCAGGGTGCTTTGCTTATCCATATACACTTCTCCCAGCACGATATTGAAAGAGTCCGGGCTGATGCTGAATTTACGGGAAAACGGCGCATAACCCTGGAAGGTGATCAATAACCGGTAAGAGCCGGTGTCCAGGTCTTTTATTTCAAATTCGCCCTTGGGGTTGGACAGGACAAAACTGACAACGGCGCTGTCAGCTGCATGCAGGATGGACACGGTGGCTTCGGCCAGCGGTTCTTTGTAAAGGGTATCGGTCAGTTTACCCTTGATGCTGCCCGTCACCTTTTTCTGTGCAAAGGATACGGAACTGATACTGGTCAGCAGGACAATAAACAGGATGGTCTTCTTCATGGCTGTTAAGGATGAACAAATAAGAATTATACTGGCTTAGACGGCCGGGCCGGCTGGAAACTTGTGGGGCAGGGGGCCTGGAATGCACCAAAAAGGCTGAGCATTCCCGGGAAAACGGTAAACGGCTGTTTTCCCGGATGAATGGAAAAGCATTGATAATGAGTGAATGAGGGTTAGCTGAACAGGTATTCCACATCTTCCCGGGTAAGGCTCTTCACAAATCCCTCGTCGTCCGTGATCAGGTCCTTGGCCAGTACCCGTTTCCGGTCCTGGAGCTGCAGGATCTTGTCTTCAATGGTATCCTTACAGATCATGCGGTAGGCGAAGATATTTTTCGTTTGCCCGATCCGGTGCGTCCGGTCAATGGCCTGTTGCTCCACGGCAGGGTTCCACCAGGGATCCACAATGTAGACATAGTCCGCAGCGGTCAGGTTAAGACCCACACCACCGGCTTTGAGCGAGATCAGGAATACCCGGCAATTCTCGTCGTTCTGGAAACGCTGGATGGCCTTTTCCCGGTCAATGGCCGAGGTGCTGCCATCAAAATATTCAAAGTCCACTTCCAGTTCCCTCAGTTTTTCCTTGATCAGCGCCAGCATACCCAGGAACTGGGAGAATACCAGGGCCTTGTGGTTACCAATATTTTCCGTGATCTCCCGGCCCAGCTCATCCAGCTTGATGGAATGGTTGGGGAACCGTTCGGTCTCGTTCAGGATAGCGGGTGAATCACAGATCTGCCGCAGTTTCATCAGGCCCTGCAGGATGGTGAGCTGTGAACGCTGGATGCCCTGCTGTTCAATGGTGCCCATGATCTTGTCGCGGAACTCGTTGCGGTAGGCGTCATAGATATTCCGCTGGTCATTCTCCATTTCGCAATAGAGGATGGTCTCGGTTTTTTCCGGCAGGTCTTTCGCCACCTGCTCCTTGGTCCGGCGCAGGATGAAAGGGTATAACAATTTCCGCAGGTGATCCTTGCGGTCGGCCTCTCCGAATTTATCAATGGGAATGGCAAATTCCTGGCGGAAGAATTCAATGCTGCCCAGCATCCCCGGGTTGAGGAAGTTCATCTGGGCAAAAATATCGAAGGTATTATTCTGCAGCGGCGTACCACTCAGGCAGAGCCTGTTTTTGGAATTGATGAGGCAGGCGGCCTTGGTCACTTTACTGGCCGGGTTCTTAATAGCCTGCGATTCATCCAGTACCACATAATCAAAGGGAATGTCCACCAGCAGCTTGATATCGCTGCGCAGGGTGCCATAGGTAGTGATGATCACCTCAGCATCAGCAAACTGTTCCTTGTTGCGGGAACGCTCGCCGCCATGGTGGATATGGTATTTGATCTCGGGCGTAAATTTTTTGATCTCATTTTCCCAGTTGAACATCAGGGTGGTGGGACAAACCACCAGCGCCATCAGCTTTCCATGGTGCTTACGGTAATAATGCAGGAAGGAAAGGGCCTGGACGGTTTTACCCAAACCCATATCATCTGCCAGGATCCCGCCCCAGCCGATCTCGCTGAGGTAATTGAGCCAGTGGAACCCATGCTCCTGGTAAGGGCGCAGGATATGCGCCAGGTGTTCGGGCACGGGGATCTCCCGGATCTTATTGAAGCTTCTTAAGGTCTCGTATTTTTCTTCCAGTTTCAGCACCAGCTCTTCTTCGCTGCGGTTCTCATACAGCTCATCAATCACACTCATGTGGAATTTGGAGAGCCGGAGCTGGTTCTGCTTGCCTTCGCCCACGCGGAACAGCAGGGAGTATTTCTTGATCCACTCTTCGGGCAGGATACCCAGGGTGCCATCGTTCAGCGGCACAAACTGCTGGCGGTTGGCCAGGGCTTTCTTCACGTCTGCAATGGTCACTTTCTGTTCGCCGAAGAAGATGTCCACGCGGGCGTCAAACCAGTCAGTATTGCTGCTGATATGGATCTTGGTCTGCGGCTTGGCGGTATTGAAGCGGAAATTCTTGAGAGCGTCAAAACCAAATACCGGCACTTTCATATCCTTCATGGCGTCCACGAAGAGGAAGAACCAGTTATTCTTCAGTACATCACTGCCTTTCAGCGCCAGCTGCTGGCCGCCTTCAGGCCGGATGAAATTGGAATGAAGGGCTTCCAGTTTCTGGATAAACTGTCCTTCTTTGTCGCGGTCGCGGTGGACCATCAGCACCCGGTCGCCATCCGGAATGATCAGCTCATCCTTGCCGCCGGGTTTTGTCTCAAAGCCTTTGTAGGAGAAGAGCGGCTGGAATACCAGGTAATCGCCTTTTTCCTGCAGGACCACTCTTTTTTCGGGATCGCCATCTTTTACTTCACTGACCAGGGAGGGATCAAATTCCACGTGGTAATCGCGGGTGAGCGGTAACACCAGGGTGCGCAGCTGCTCGGGCCAGTCGGCACGACTGAAGCTCAGTTTTCCTTTTTGCTGGAAACGGCTGATCAGTTCCACTACCTCAGTAGATTCCCAGAGGAAGAGGTTCTCATTATAGAAGAAAAGGATATTGCTGTCAATTCCATTGTCAATCAGTGGTACGGGCTGGCCATTGAGCTTTACCCAGCATTCCACCTCGTAATTGTTCTTACCGGCGCTGACCCTGAAATAGGGAGTGATGAAATCTGTCACCACACCTACGGTATGCAGGTTCTCGGTTTTAAAGGTCTTCTTGCCATTCAGGTAAAAAACATAGGGGCTGGGTGCAATTTCAACAAAGAGCTTTTTGAGTTTGGGGTGCAGGTATTCACCCATCAGCGCCTTTGTCTCTTCCGGCAGACCGTCCTTTTCGTGGTGAATGATATTTTCCCAGATCCCGCTGAAAGGCGAGTTCCGGTTCAGGTATTTGGTGATCTCTGCTTCCTGCATTTTACGCAGCGGCGTGATCAGTGTACGGTCATTTTCATGCAGCACATCCAGGTTGATGAACTTGGAGAGGTCCAGCTTTTCTACTTTGCCAACATAGGCGGAGCCCGCTTCATTGGCTTCGCCGCTCACGGCGTCTATAGCAAACCCGGGATAGCTGTCCATATTGAAGTTGAACACTACGCCTACCCGCTGGGTGCTGAGATCTATTTTTTCTTCTGCTTCCACAGGCGCTGCCACATTGGCGCTGGCCGCTACAGGCGACACTTCCGGTACAACTTCCGGGCGGGGCCGGGACCGCGCTTCCTGTGGTGATACGCGTTTGATGGAAGTATCCAGTACACGCAGGAAAGGCTTGCCTTCCTTATAGGTGAATTCAAATTTTCCTTCCAGGTTATCGGTCAGGGAGTAGCCGTAGGCTTCCAGCAGTTTATTCTTTTCCTTGTCCCAGTTGCGGATGGAATCAAAATAATGTGGTCCGTAGGCGTTGAGCAACTGGAGGAAAACGATCACTTTGGGCAGGCCCAGCGGATGCTGGCGGTCCTCGTATTCACAGCTGGTATCAAAGTTGCGCTCTTCATTCTTGCGGATCACCACCTGGTAGTTCTTGCCTTCAATGGCTATGGCCGCTTTGACCATCTCATCCTTGGCATATTCTATATCGGCCCGGTGGGTGCGGAGAAAGACTTCCGCCTGCGAGTAGGATTCGGGAGAACAAAGCAGCCGAAGGGTCTTGAGGTCAATGAATTTCATCTTCACCACTGTGTGGCGCTGATCATATTCCACTTCCTCGGCCTTCAGCATATTCTTGTCCAGCATTTCCTGCAGCTGGATCAGCGCTGCCGCCTCATGGCGGCAGATATCGCCCAGGTTATAGGGACATGCACAACGTACGGACAGCGTCCGGGGGTCTTTGAATTTCTGGATATTGACCTTGTAATACGTTGCGTAACTATCATCTTTTACGCGAAATACTACAGAGTCCAGGAGTTCATCGTAATCCACCAGCTCCACGTATCCAATGGCATGAATTTTCTTACCGCGACGGATCACTTCATCAGTTCCATTGGTGTACACATACTTAATGAGATGAGGTAGTGCCATGCTTCGATTTAGAGTTTATGTCCAAAAACTGCCTGCCGACCGTTCCAACAAGGGCAATCTGCAAAAGTAAAGGAAAAAAGACGAGCTTTTGGCAGTAAAAACGGAATCTTAACCCCAATTTCATGATTTAACGCTTCACAAACAGCGTTTTACCCCTGATTCCTGCTGCATTATACCCATTTGCGCTTTTTGATCAAATTATGACGAACATTTATTGGTATAGCCTTTGCCAGCTATACCTTTGCATTGCTTATTATCCCGTTTAAATTGAATTGTATGCGAACCCGAGTGCTGTGCTTCTGCCTCCTGCTGACCGGCCCCGCCGTTTTTTCCCAACGATTAAAAAAAGCCGATAAACTGACGGTGACCAACCTGCAGGCGCATGTAGGTTACCTGGCCAACGACCAGCTGGAAGGCCGCCGCGCCGGCACTGCCGGGGAACAACTGGCCGCCGCTTATATCAGCGAACAATTCAGGAAACAGGGACTGCACCCCAAAGGCGAAGCCGGCAGCTGGCTACAGCCTTTCACCATCAATGACGGCAAACAGGTCAACAAGAACTCGCTGTTCCTGGTAAATGGCCATGATCTCCGTTTAAACGTGGATTATTTCCCCCTTTCCTGCAGCCCCAATCATTCCCTGGAAGCAGCCGTGTCCATTGCCCTGCCGGAAAAAGATGTTCCCTGGTTCCTGGACCTGGACGAAGTGCTGGAAGCCCAGCAGGACAACCCGCATTTTGACCTGTTGACCACTATCCGGGAGAAAGCTGAAAAGGTTGCCGCCAAAGGCGCTACCGCGTTATTGCTGTACAATAGCTCTACGCGCAAGGATAACCTGAGCTTCCTGGCGAAGGATCGCGCCGATGTCAGCGCCATCCCCATCCTCTATATTATGCCCAAGGGCATGAAGGATTACCTGAAAGATGAATCCGCCACCTATGATGTGCGTATCAAAGTAGATATTGGCGAAAAGACCCGTACCGGCCACAATGTGATCGGCTACCTTGATAATGGCGCCGGGCATACGGTGATACTGGGCGCCCATTATGATCACCTGGGTTATGGGGAAGATGGCAATTCCCTGCTGGCCGGCGGCACACCGCAGATCCATAACGGTGCAGATGATAATGCCAGCGGCACCGCTGCCCTCATTGAACTGGCCCGCCTGCTCAAAACCAGCAAAGCTCCAAAGAACAATTACCTGTTCATTGCTTTCTCCGGCGAAGAGCTGGGCCTGAACGGTTCCAAGTATTTTACAGAACATCCTACTGTTGAACTGTCCACTGTCAATTACATGATCAATATGGATATGGTGGGCCGCCTCAACGATAGCAGCAAGACCCTGACCGTTGGCGGTTATGGTACTTCGCCGCTCTGGTCCGGGGTATTCAGCAGCGTCTCTGATAAAAAGCAACCTGTTCAGTTCAAGTTTGATTCCAGCGGCACAGGTCCCAGCGACCATAGCTCTTTCTACCGTAAGGATATCCCGGTACTGTTCTTTTTTACCGGCCTTCATACAGATTATCATAAGCCCACCGACGATGCAGAGAAGATCAACTACAGCGGCGAGCTGCAGGTGCTGAAATGTATTGAGCAGGTGGTGCTGAATGCCAATGATAAAGGCAAACTGGCCTTTTTAAAGACCCGCGAAGCACAGACCGGCACCAGCACCCGCTTCAGCGTAACACTCGGCATTATGCCTGATTATACCTTTACCGGTACAGGCGTACGGGTAGACGGCGTAAGCGATAACCGCCCCGCTCAGAAAGCGGGCATTGTTGCGGGGGATGTCATTATGCAGCTGGGCAGCCATGTTACAAGTGATATGGAACGCTATATGCAGGCATTGTCCAGGTTCAAAAAAGGCGACAGCACTACCGTGAAATACAAGCGGGGAACAGATACCCTTGAGGCACAGGTAACCTTTTAACCAGCACCGCAAACCAGTCAGTCTATGAAGCTGAAACTTGACCTCGATGAACTGGCAGAGGACTTCTTTGACAATACCCGCCTGATGGGTATTGTAGCACCGGTGAAGAATTACCAGTTCTGCTGGCAGCTTAACCAGCTGCTGCGGTTTGATTTCCGCCTCAACAACGAGATCGAGATCCAGCTCTATAAAAAACAGCGTTATTACTATTTCTCTATATTCCAGTACAGCGAACCCACTAATTCCCTGACCCACTACCTCTATAACAACCAGTTTGACGGCGAATACCTCTTACCCGAGTACAAGCACCTGGATTTTCTCTGGCTGCTGAAAGGCGATACCGTAGCAGAGGACAGCTTCCGTAACCTGATGGGCACCGTAAAAGCCATCAACGGTGTGCAACTGGTGATGGAGCTGACCAATATCAGGAACAAAGGACACCTGATCTTTTAGGTCTTTCTTACCGTTAACCAAAATACTTGAACCTATGTGGCAGGAAAAAGACAATGCACTGAACCGGACATTTAAATTCAAAAACTTCTCGGAAGCCTTTGCTTTCATGACCAGGGTTGCCCTGGAGGCCGAGAAAATGGATCACCATCCCACCTGGACCAACACTTACAATACCGTGGAGATAAAGCTGTCCACCCATGATGCGGGGGATATTGTTACGGGAAAAGACCGGCAGCTGGCAGAGAAGATCGATACCCTGGCATAAATAATGATACATTTATAATGTAACAACAACACCGATGGTATGAAGTACATCCTTACAGGCGGCCTGCTCTTCAGTATCCTGCTGACAGGCTGCAGCAATAATGAACAATCAGCCGCCGAAGCTCCAGCCGGAGAAGATTCCGTGGTAGTGGAAGACAATACGATCCTGTCTCCTGAAATCGTTCAGGTCTTTGGCAAAGCGGGTCTTACTGATTTTGCCAGGTCAAGGGTCCCTGCCTTTAACTGGAACCAGTTCAGCATCACCACAACCTGGGAAGAGGATTCCGCGCTGAGCAGTTCCTTTACCCCCGGAAAGGATTATTATACGGAATATGGCCCATACCTGAAGTATTCGCCGGACAGTACCCGTTTTATTGACCTGGATAGCTACAATGTCCATATACGGAAAAAAGGAGACGGGCAAACAGAGATCGCTGAGTCCGGCCCTGATACCGAGGTCAGCCTTGTCAACCGGCAAACCGGCCAAAAGACAAGGCTCCTGTTCCTGGGACCTGCCGGTAGTATTGATGATGCTTTCTGGGAGAGTAATGACCGGATAGTAGTGGTGGGCGCACAGGAAACCGCACCGGCCGCCGGCCGCAGGCTGACAGTCTGGACCATTGACCTGCCCGCTTATTCTTACCAGCTTTATGAACTGCCCGATACGGCGGCTGCCAAATTGCTGACCGGCCAGTGGCGGAAGGAAAGGCTGAAGAAGGGGCTGAATAAATAAGCATAAGAAACGCCGGCAATCAGATAGCCTGACCGGAAGCAATACCCGAGAACATGCAATCAAAATAAAAAGAGCCCCTGTTGGGGCTCTTTGTCTATAAGCGACTTGACTTTTTGTCCTTGTGGTGATTGTCTCTGTGATGACTATCCTTGTGATGACCGTCCTTATGATGACTGTGACTGTGTTGGTGCCGCGGCTGCGGGCCTGAACTTCAGCCGTTCATACTGGCAAGGAACTCCTGGTTGTCCTTTGTGCCACGCATCCTTCGCAGTAGCTCATTCATAGCCTCTTCTGTATTCATATCGGTAAGGTACACACGCAACAGGTTCATGCGTTGCAGTACTTCGCGTTCCAGCAGCAGGTCGTCCCGGCGGGTAGAAGAAGCTACCAGGTCAATAGCCGGGAAGATACGCCTGTTGGCCAGGCGGCGATCCAGTTGCAGTTCCATGTTGCCGGTACCTTTGAACTCTTCGAAGATCACCTCGTCCATTTTGGAACCGGTATCAATCAGCGCGGTAGCCAGGATGGTGAGTGAACCACCATTCTCGATCTTACGGGCAGCGCCGAAGAATTGTTTGGGTTTCTGCATGGCGTTGGCTTCCACACCACCGGACAGTACTTTACCGGAAGCGGGGGCCACTGTATTGTGTGCACGGGCAAGGCGGGTGATGGAGTCCAGCAGGATCACTACATCATGTCCGCATTCTACCAGGCGTTTTGCTTTCTGCAGGGCGATGATAGATACTTTTACGTGTTTCTCTGCGGGTTCGTCGAAGGTAGAAGCAATTACTTCGGCACGTACGCTGCGTTCCATATCGGTAACTTCCTCAGGGCGCTCATCCACCAGCACTACCATCAGATAACACTCGGGGTGGTTAGCGGCAATGGCGTTGGCCACTTCTTTCAGCAGTACGGTCTTACCGGTCTTGGGTTGCGCTACAATCAGGCCACGCTGACCTTTACCGATGGGGGTAAAGAGGTCCATGATACGGGTGCTGTAGGCGGAGGGGCCGGTAAAGATGTTCAGTTTTTCGAAAGGGAACAGCGGAGTCAGGTAATCGAAGGGAACGCGATCGCGAACGTCTTCAGGAGCTTTACCGTTGATGGTTTCCACTTTCAGCAGCGCAAAGTATTTCTCACCTTCTTTGGGCGGACGTACAGCGCCGTTTACGGTATCACCTGTCTTCAGACCAAAGAGTTTGATCTGGGAAGGAGATACATAAATATCGTCAGGAGAAGAAAGATAGTTGTAATCGGAAGAGCGGAGGAACCCGTATCCGTCAGGCATCATTTCCAGTACGCCTTCCGCCAGGATCACACCGTCAAATTCAATGTTGAACACAGGTTCGCGGCGGTTGGGATAAGGACGCTGCTGGTTGTCTGAGGGTAATCCCTGCTGGGGCTGGATAGGCTCCTGGTGCATTTCAGCGGGCATCTGTTCCTCATGTTCGTCCACCTCATCCTCGTCGTCTTCATGTATCGGTTCTGCAGGGGCCACGGCTCTTTCTTTAACAGGTGCTGCTGCAGGCTGATCACTCTCAGATTTTTTCCGGCCTTTTTTGGCTACGGGCGCCTGCGCAGCTGCGGCTGCCGCTGCTTTTTCAATGGGTTTCTTTTTGATAGGAGCTTCCTTCTTGGTATCCTTGGCTTCCTTAGTTTCTTTTTTGGGTTTTTCTTCGCCTCCACTCATGATGTCTGCTTCCTCAGTTGTGTTGGCGGTTGTGGCTTTGATAACCCTTTTGCGTTTACCTTTTTCGTCAGTGTTGCTGGTGCCTTTGTTGGCGCTGGCCAGGACGGCCTGTTTGTCGAGGATCTTGTAGATCAGTTCTTGTTTGTCGAGCTTTTTGGCGTTGGAGATTTTTAACTGCTCTGCTATATCCAGCAGTTCAGGAACGAGCATGTCGTTCAGTTGCAGAATGTCGTACATAAAATGCTTGAGAGTTTAACACTTGATCAGCAAACCAATCTTTGTGTGTTGAAAAAAAAGCTTTTGAAATGGATTATGTTGTGAACGGAACTTGAAAAACTGATGAGCTTTTGAGAGCGTTCGGGAAGACTTATCAGTCTTATTCCGCCACAATAATACACTAATTTTAGAAAAACTAAAAAAAATTTGCCCGGCCTGGCTTCGTTTTCCAGCCTTTATGAATTATATCCACCTGCCATATCTGATCGGCAGAACACCTGAAAATCCAGCAATTAAAGGTCTTTTCCGGCTACATATTTTCTCTTATGCCTTCGCTATCACCCGCATCCGGCCTAAGTTCCTTTACCATTCCATTAACAGGGCTTTCTCCCGCCCGGGCCTTCTGATACAGGGTCTGGGTGGGATATGCGAAGTCGATACCTTCCTTCCTGAATCGCTGGAAAATGGCTAACAGTACGGCCTGGCGGACATCCATATACTTGTTATAGTCCGCAGTCTGGATAAGGTAAACGATCTCAAAATTGATACTGTATTCTCCGAAGCGGTTAAGGTGGGCTCTGTCAAAGGTAGTCAATTCCTGGCTTTCAATGATCTGCTTTATCATGCCGGGAATGGCTTCCAGCCGGGCTTCTGTTGTCTGGTATACAACGTTCAGTGACAGGACCTCCCTGCGTTTCTCCAGTGTCTTGAAGTTCTGGATGGTCAGTTTGGTCAGATCTGAATTGGTCAGCACCAGCTGCTCCCCGCTCAGGCTGCGGATACGCGTGGTTTTTACACCAATGTATTCAATGGTTCCGCCCTTATCGCCGATGGCAATATAATCACCGATCTCAAAGGGTTTGTCAAAGAAGATCACGAAGTAACTGAACAGGTCTCCCAGCACCGTTTGTGCAGCCAGCGCAATGGCAATACCACCTACTCCCAGGCCAGCAATAAAAGTGGTTACATTGTAGCCCAGGTTGTCAATAAGGAATACGATGCCAATCAGCCAGATCAGGGCTTTCAGCGCCAGCATGGCGCCGTTCAGCTGCCGGATCCGGAACTCGGATTCGCCCTTCCGGCGCATGATACCGGTGATGGAAACATGCAGGATATGGTTAATGATCCGGACGATATAATACATGGTCACAGCCGCCATGGCAACCGCCAGTACACGATCCACCCTGACGCTTAACCGAAGTTGCAAAAGGATATTATAATTGACAAGCAGATACAGCCAGGGCAGCACAAAACGGGAGCCTACGCTGAATACCAGATCGTCCAGCCGGTTGGTTGTCCTGGCTATCCATTTCTGTACCTGTGTTAATACTTTTTTCCGCAGCAGGCGGATCACCAGCCAGGCCAGCAACATGCCGCCGGCTGCATACATATAAGCCAGGAGGGTATTACCCCAGACTACCTTTTCCCAGAAGGGTTCCATACAAATGGGTTTTAGCGTTTGATCAGGCAAACGGCCAGGGAGTACGGGGTAAATAAGGATTTCCTGCCAGCAATCCTACCAAATGCAGGCCAAAACCTGAAGATGGGTGCAGCGAAAAAAATTAAATTCCTATTAAGCGCGGACGAAGGTTTACCAGGCGTGGATATTCAGCTTGCCGTTTTCATAAAAAGGCAGGACGTTGGCGGTATCAGGGGTAAGGCAATAACGGATATCCTTTTCCAGTCCAAAGCCGGTAAGACGCTGGTAATGGCTGGCATTTTGGGCCTGAATGAAACTGTACAGGTCTTCTGAGGCATTGCCATACATGGTTTCCGCAATGGCGGAAGAATCACAGTTGATGGAGAAATGTTCTCTTACCCTGCTGACCACTGCACCGGCAAAGAGCATATCTTCCAGGTTCACTTTGTCTTTCCAGGCGGCGCAGCCCAGGATCACGTTCTGTTTGCAGGATAGCAGAAAGTCGCACACAGCGGACAGATTGGGGAAAGAACCGGTCACTACCTGTCCCGCTCCTCTTTCCAGCGCCATATGCAGCAACTTGGTGCCATTGGTGGTGGTCAGCACCAGGGTTTTGCCCTTCACAAAGGATTCGGGATATTCAAACGGGGAATTACCATATTGCAGTCCTTCAGCAATCTTTCCATCCCTTTCACCGGCTGTAATGGCCGCTATCTTTTTGCCCAGCGCTATACATTTGGCCACACTGTCCACCGGGATCACGCATTTGGCGCCATTGTTCAGGGCCGTGGCAATGGTGGAAGTGGCGCGTAACACATCAATGATCACAACAACAGCATTATTCAGATCGTACAGGTGCAGCAGGGCAGGGGACAGACAGGTATACAGTGTGGGTTTTGACGACGACATCATTCAGACTACTCAGGTTTTTATAAAGGTGGTGATTACCGTTGCAATTTTACGGTTTGGCGCTGATGTGAAAAAATCATTTATTCAGGACCAGCCGCCACTTTTCGCTTTCCGCATATTGCTTGATGAACTGGTTCCTGCGCTCCAGCAACTGCCGGAAATAGGTTTCCAGGTAAAAAATATTCAGGGCCCGACCGACCCATCCCCAGCGGGTTTCAAAGGAAAAAAGGTCTATGAGGATTGTGCCATTGTCAATGGCCTTGCAATAATGCTCATGTTTCATGGACCGCAGATCCCCTTTTTCCTGCTCATCGGTGAACGAGAATGGCCGGTCCATAGCTGTGACCTTCACTTTCAGGAAGCGGGTCTTCAGCAGGTGTCTGGCTTTCCAGGTCACAGTCTCGTTCAATCCGATGAGGCCCATGGTTGTTCCCGCCACTGCTTCTTCTTTGCTGTCCGTCATCGATCTCTTGTGCAGATCAATGCTCCGGCTCAGGTCAAAGACCAGGTCGGCGGGAGCCGCAATGAAGGTGGTCAGGTGGATACAGGGCATACAGGTGTAATCAGGTATATAGCTAATCAGCTCAGGCAAAAGGGAATTTCACCACTTTGGCCTGCAGTTGTTTATCACGGACTTTGATGTAGATAGCGCTGTCGAGCTGGGCAAATCCGGTGGCCACATAACCAATGCCGATGGCCTTACCCAGGGAGGGCGACTGTGTCCCGGAAGTCACTTTGCCAATCACATTCCCAGCCTGGTCCAGGATCTCATAATCATGGCGGGGAATGCCTTTATCCACCATTTCAAAACCAACCAGCCTGCGGCTTACGCCTTTGGCTTTCTGTTCTTCAAAAATGGCTTTGGAAGGGAAATCCTTGGTGAACCTGGTGATCCAGCCCAGCCCTGCTTCCAGTGGAGAAGTGGCATCATCAATATCATTTCCATACAGGCAGAAGCCCATTTCCAGGCGGAGGGTATCCCTTGCGCCCAGGCCAATAGGTTTAAGTCCCTGCGGACCGCCGATGGCGAAAATAGCATCCCAGATCTTTTCGGCATTGCCATCCTTGTCCTCAAAATAGATCTCCACCCCACCGGCGCCGGTATAGCCGGTAGCGCTTACTACCACATTCTCTACCCCGGCAAACGTACCGCGGGCAAAAGTGTAATATTTCAGGTTCAGGATATCCATATCTGTGAGCGGCTGCAGCATTTTGGTGGCGTTAGGCCCCTGGATAGCCAGCAGACAGGTCTTTTCAGAAATATTGTGCATCTCTACGCCCTTTGTATTAAACGCTGAGATCCGGTTCCAGTCCTTTTCAATATTGGAAGCGTTCACTACCAGCATGTATACTTTGTTCTCTTCAATGCAGTATACCAGCAGGTCGTCAACAATACCGCCATTGTCATTGGGCAGGCAGCTGTACTGGGCCTTGCCGGCAGTCAGTTTGGAAGCGTCATTAGAGGTAACGCGCTGGATCAGGTCCAGGGCCTGGTCCCCTTTCAGCATGAATTCGCCCATATGACTTACGTCAAAAACACCTGCATTATTGCGTACGGCTGCATGTTCATCATTGATCCCGGTATAGGAGATCGGCATATTGTACCCGGCAAACTCAGCCATCCTGGCCCCCAGTGCAATATGTTTTTGAGTAAAAGGCGTGTTCTTCATGTAGAAATTTTTGGCAGCAAAAATAAAGGAAGCAAGGGTGGCAGCCAATAAAAAGAAAAGAGGCCCCGCTATTGCTCGACGGGACCCCATTGTTCCAACTTCAACCAAAATGCTGAGTAACCTAAATTGTTTCGTTTCGTGTATTTTGTACGGTGTCTTTGGACGCTGCCGGCTGGTTTTTGCGGTCTGCACCGGGTTTGTAACGGTATTTACCGTTGCTGTCGGCCGATATGCTGTCCCTTTTGTTTTCTGTTTTGTTTTCCTTTTTGTTCTCAGACTGGCTATTGCTTTCCCTTTTCTTATCACGATCCCGATCTTTAGGCACATAGTTCCCGGCTTTCAGTTCGTCTGCATCCAGGTCTTCTATTTTTTTAGGGCCGTCCTTTTCGGTCATGATGTATTCCTTGCCGGTCTCAATCCAGTAGGTATGGTTCCAGTTGTCTTCAAATTCAAAGCCCCTGCGGTTGACCCGGAGATCAAACCAGCCGTATTCTCTTACGGAATGGTCCATCTCTATGCGTTTACCTACGGGTACTTCAATCACCACCAGCACCTGCTGGTTCCGGAATTTTTCATGCCGGCTCACTGCAAAATTCCTGGGCAGTTTCAGTACGCCGTCTTCTTGTACCGGGTCAAAGCTGACCTTTTCTGCCAGTCTCCTGGCCTCTTCCGGCGTGCTGCCACGGCTGAAGCGGACGGTAGACAGGTGGAAATCACTGTCGTTGCTTTTTACCACATCCAGGCGAACAGTATTGAGGGTAATGGTATCCGGGTTCACCGCATGGAAGGGCCAGTCCCTGTCATCATTCCCAAACCAGTCGCTGCTGTAATAGCCGCTCTGGTTGTTGACCACATCCACCTGCAGCTTATTGGTGGCCGGCATCGCCAGGACGGTCTTATTTTCAATGGCCGACCGGGTCCTGAACTGTTTGCTAACGGATGCCATCAGCAGGATAACACAAATCAGCCCTATTGCCCAGAGGGTGCCGAAAGCAAAACCAAGAAAGCGGTTTTTGGAACGAACACCGGCAATACGGCGGATCAGCCAGGTCAGCAGGGCTACAATGGGTATGCCCAGGAAAAGGAGCAGTACACCCCAGGCCATGATATTGGACCAGAAACCGCCGATGAAAAAGTCTTTCAGGGGAAAGAAGGCAAAGCCGCCAAAGAGCAGGCCTACCAGTAAGGCAAAGAGGACCAGGGCCAGGGCGCCGCCTATAAAAAGCAGGAAGGCTTTTACCAGGACACCAATGGCATGTCCAAAACCACTGCCACCCGACCTGCCCAGGGAACCGGCTTCTGCGGAAAAACTTTTAGCACCGGAACTGGCACTCTGGCCAAATTCTTTGGCGCGTTCACCCATCTGAGCGGCAGATTGTTTTACTTCCTGGCCCCATTTCTCGGCTTTTGACCTGAAGCTCTCCATCTCTTCCTTGACGGTGTCACGAATAGAGTTCAGGTCTACCTTCTCCCCCCGCATTTCCAGTTTTTCGGAGGCGGTAAGGGCTACGGGAACAGCAATCCAGAGGATGATATAGGTGAAGAACAGGGTGGTGCCCAGTGAGCCGGTAATGATCTTGGGACCATGCCAGAAATCCCAGTCGTTCCACCAGAAATTAAAGGGTCCTGATATCAGCCCGAGGATCAGGGGCAGGGCAAAGATCAACCTGGGGATCCAGGTGTCAATATTGAAATAAGCCGCCAGGCCGCCGCAAACACCCGAGATCACTTTATCATCGGCGCTGCGGTACAGTCTTTTGGTGATATTGGTCTGAATGGATTTGGAAGGCACAATGATCCAGAGCAGGATATATACCCAGAACAGGGGCGCTACCAGCAGGACAAAGATGATCCGCATGATCACGGGATCAATGCCCATGTAATTGGCCAGGCCGCTGGCCACACCACCCAGGATCTTGTCATCCTCGTTGCGGTACAGGCGGCCACGGCCGCGGGTATTGGTGCTGGCATATTGCGGGGGTGGGCCCGACTGGCCGCCGGTCTGCTGCTGCTCACCGGCCGTGCTGCTGCGCTGGCTGCCCATATCATCTGCGGCTTCCGCCTCAAAATCCTCGGGCCGGCCCATGCTGGCAATCACGGTGTTGACACCCTCATCAGTAATGCAGGTGCTGCCTTTTTTAAGTTGCTCGGAGAAGAGTTCAGCAATACGACTTTCGATATCATTAATGATCTCGTCACGTCCTTCTTCCCGGGCAAAATATTTCCGAAGACTCTCAATGTATTGTTTCAGCAGCTCGAAGGCAGTTTCTTCGATCGGGATCACCCTGCCCTGAAAGTTTATATTGATGACCTTTTTCATGATTCTGTAATTTGTCGGTTGATATTAGTTGGATTGGTTGGGATCGGGTTCAATGGCGTTGTTGTTATTGGCAGAAGAAACCAGGGACTCCCTCTTGCTGGCCAGGGTGTTGACCGCATTGGCCAGCTCATTCCAGGTGGTCTCCAGCTCCCTGAAAAACACTTCGCCTTTGGGCGTGAGGGAGAAATATTTTCGGGGAGGCCCCGAGTTGCTTTCTACCCAGCGGTAGGTGAGCATGTCGGCATTTTTCAGCCGGGTCAATAAGGGGTACAGGGTTCCTTCCAGGATCTGCAGGTTGGCGCCCCGCATCTCATCCACTATATCACTCGGGTATGCTTCCCCCCGGCGAATGATGGATAGAATGCAGAACTCCAGGATCCCTTTACGCATCTGGCTCTGTGTATTCTCAATGTTCATAACGGTTTATTTTTTACGCCCGCTTAACGCGGCTATACTTACTGACGTACCTGGAAAACTGTTGACTGCATTTTATCGGCGAAGATCGCCGTATCAAAAAAGTGATCTGTCTGGGCGGAATCGGCATCGGCTGCTTCCGTTTTTAGCAGTGACCCGGCCGCTTCCACTTCCCGGAGCCTGCTATCCAGGAACCAGGTCAGGAGAACCACCACTATTACCATTTTGATTGCCATAGGCGATGAATGGAGCAATTTTTTTGTTTGATTGTCATTCACAACACAAACATACGTCGTTTTTTAGTACTATGCAACACATAGTACTATCTTTTTAAAGGTAATTTTCATAGCTTAATAATGAGCTTAACCCGAAATGCAGGCTGGAAGCGAGTTCCGGCAATACAGGGTGATCCGGCCAGGACCGGCGATTTTAATGAATGGTAAAAAAAACGGATGAATGGTGGTGTCCGGGGGCTGGTTACCCAGGCCCCGAAAGAATTTTTAGCAGATGGGGGAGGATTTGAAGAGCGCTCCTGCAGGATCAGCGGAGGGTACAGAGGTTCAGGACCTGGAGCCGTCCATTGCCTTCGGCTACCAGGTTCACCGTCTCGGAACCCTGGCCGGAAATATTGACCTGCAGCACATTAGTGCCCCTGTCCAGGGGAACCCGGGTATAATAGATGGTATGGGGCAGGCTCTGCCAGTTGCGGGTATCGGCCTTTTCCGTGACAAAATTGAAGACCTGCATGGCCAGGGCGATGGCCTCGCGGGTGTCTTTGTTCTTATCGTCTTCCTTGGGGCGAACGGCCGCTTCGGCCAGTTTCTTGACCGCCAGCCGGGCCAGGGTAGTGGCCATTTCTTTCAGGAACCTTTCCCGGAGAGTGGCAAAAGCCAGGGCGTTGATATCTTCGGCAGTTTCAAAATTGTAGGTATGGTTATTCAGGTTCAGCACGGCCTTCCGGTAAACACCGGGCTGTTCCTGGTAACGGGGAAAAGCCACGCGGAGTGAGCGCAGGTCGCCCAGTTTCACATCATCATCTTTCAGGTTATGGGCGGCAAAGTTGAAGGGAATATTGAACGAACCACTGGGATCCACGAAAGCAAAATTGCCGGCGCCATCCTTTGTGAGTGAGAAGAAGAAGTTCTGTTCCTGTTTTACGGGGGCCAGCCCATTCTCCCAGAAAAGGATCAGGTCGCCCCCTTCTCCGGGCGGTACAGGTTTATACTGTACGTTGAGCAGTTTTTCATACCGCTCCTGCTCGTCCCGGAAGCCGTTCAGTGCAGCGGTCCGGACCAGGTCCAGCTTCAGCTGCTGCGGCAGCTGGACGCCATAATACGAGTTATTATTCTTCAGGTAAATATCTACTGCGTTGCGGTAGGAAATAAAAGCGTTGTTGATATCCCCGCCTTTTTCATAGATGATGCCCTGTAGCATCAGGGAAAAAGCATCATCGGAATAGCGGTTCTCGCGTTTGCTCTGGTCCTGCAGGGCATAGCTCTGCAAAGAGATGCGGCGGGCTTCCACCAGGGCCTCATCCGTTTTGCCCAGATAGAGATAGTTGAGCGCTTTGTAATAATGCACCATGAATCGCTCAAACGATTCCCCTTTGTAGGTCTGCATCATAGGATTGAGCAGCATGCCCACGGCCACATCGCCGGCGGTAGTGCGCACATCTTCCATGAACAGGTCGGCCTCGTTGAAATAGGTATTACTGCTGTCGTACTGGCGCAGCAGGTGGGTCATTTTCCCTTTTTCCAGGAGGTAGAGCAGGCGATTGCGTTTATTACCCAGGATCCTGGCCTGGTCCAGCGCCGCATCCGCCTTCTGGAATTCGTTGGCCCGCATCACGGAATAATACTGCCCTATGCGCGTATTGTAGGTGGCGCAGGAAAACAAAAAGAGCATCAGCGAACCCAAGGCCAATGCTCTTATCATATGGTTAGTTGATAACTCCATGCAAAATAAGGCTCCGATGTACAGGCTTAGTTCTTCACGTATTTAGCGATCTTCTTGTCACCGATCCAGACTACTTCATTGGTCTGGATATTGGTGAGTTCCAGGTTTACCTGGTAGTACACCACTTTCTGCCTTTTCTGGGAATCAACAATGGAATTGATGGAGCCTTGCAGGATATAATCAGCGCCCTGTTCCAGGCCAAATTTCTTCATGCTGGAAACGGAGGCATTGGTTTGCTGATCTGCTTTTTCGGCACGCAGCTCTTCTCTTTTCTTGCCGCCCTGTACCAGCCGCACTTTACCGGATTTGATGAATGACTGCTCTACATCCTTTACAAAGGTTTCGGCTTCAATATGCTCATGGCTTTTGTTGGTGACAAAGCCAACAATAACTACTGGCCGTTCTCCATTGTGTGCGCTCTGGTGATCATTCACCCATTTGTTTTGCAGGATGTCCTGGGTCATTTCTTCGGCTACCAGTCGGGAGTCGGTATTGTTCCAGCGGCCACTGAGATCCACCTGTTCACTGGGGTCAATACGGGTCACCTTATGAGCACAGGATACACTAAGGACACTTACAGCTACAAAAGCTGAAACAATCAGGAGCAATTTTTTCATATTGGGATGTTTATACTAAGCGTATTAAAGTAATGAATACAATTGGGGACGAACCAGGGGACAGGCCGGCTTAACGCCACCACCAGGAGCCGAGGCCGATACCGGCAGCAAACGGAATGGCGTTATTCCAGCCATAGTTATTCCAGGGCCGGCGATAACCGCCATAGTAGCCATAGAAACCGCTGTTATTGTAATAATCGTTATTGTTCCAGCCGCCATAACGGGCCCTTTCCAGGCGCAGTTCCCGGCGGGATGCCTTACGCAGTTCGCGGGCTTCGCGTTTATCGGCCAGGAAATCGATGGCCTTATAAGTTTCCTGCGGGGTAGTACCATGCCAGGTATTGATGGAATCCATCATCCGGATATATTTCTGCTGGCTGAACATGTATTGCGGGTTCTGGTTGGGAGCCAGGTCCTGGGCGCCGGCTGTACTGGCTACAAAAAGTGCCAGCAGGGCGCCAAGCGAAAGAAGTAAATTTTTTTTCATAACCTTTCGGTTTAAAATGATCGAACAGGGTTGGCCTGTCCGGATGCTGGTTCAATCAGTTAATTTTTGACTGAACTGACAATACAAAATTACTCGCTGTTCCGTTAACCGTCCGTTAAATCGGGAAAGGAGATTCAACAGTCTGCCTTTCATCGGTTTAGCTTTCACAAATACACTAACAAGATAATACTAATATTTCATTTGTCAATAGGGCCCGGCCGTAGTGTAGGATTGAACGTTTGAAGCAGCAATCTGGTTACATTTTGAAAGGCGCTTCCCTTTATTTTTTTAGCCCGATCTCCCGCAGCCGCTCGTCCAGGTACTCGCCCGCCGTGGCATCCGGGTAGGCCTTGGGGTGGGCTTCATCCACACAGCTTGCCAGGCAGGCCAGGCTCATATTGCTCTGGGGATGCAGGAAAAAAGGAATGGAATATCGCGAGGTATTCCACAGTTCCCTGGGCGGGTTGACAACCCGGTGGGTAGTGGACTTCAGCTTATTATTCGTTAAGCGCTGCAGCATATCGCCCACATTCACAACTATCTGTTCCGGCAGCGAGGTCACCGGTACCCATTCCTCCTGTTTGGTGAGGATCTGTAGGCCGTCGGCCGAAGCACCCACCAGCAGGGTGATCAGGTTGATATCCTCATGCTGTTCCGCCCGGATAGCGGATGCAGGTTCCTGCCGGATGGGTGGATAATGAATGGCCCGCAGGATGGAATTGCCATTATGGATATGCTGATCAAAATAATATTCATCCAGGCCCAGGTACAACGCAATGGCCTGCAACAGGTATTTGCCGGACTTCTCAAAGGCGCGATAGGCTTTTTCAAAAGTATTGTTGAAGGCCGGCACAGCAGTCACCTGGACATTGTCCGGGTATTCTTTTTTTATGGGATCCTCATCGTCCACCATCTGCCCAAACTGGAAGAATTCTTTCAGGTCCGGCGCCTCACTGCCTTTGGCATGTTCTTTTCCGAAGGAAGTATAGCCCCGCTGACCGGAGAGATTGGGTATCTCATATTGCTTTTTGCTGTCGGCCGGCAGCGCGAAGAACTGCTGCACGTACTGGTAAAGGTCTGCTATCAGCGCATCCGGGATGCCATGGTTCCTGACAGCTACAAATCCCACCTCTTCATAGGCTTTGCCCAACTGGTTCACAAAAGCCTGTTTCAACTGCGGATCGCCGGAAGTAAAATCGGCCAGGTTGACCACTGGAATTGCCATAACAATAAGTTTTAATGGTGAATGCGTCCATCAATTTACGACATTTCAGCGGTTAAAAGGAAACAGGGCAAGGCCGGCCGCTGACCTGCTCAGGCCCTGCTGCCGCGCCGTTCCGGCTATCAGATGGCATGATCCCTGGCGACAGCCTGTACCAGGATGGCCATCTCCTGAGACAACAAAAAACCCCGCCGCTCACAGTTAGTGAGTGACGGGGATCGGAGAGTCATAGCTACACTTAAAGGATTAAGGGTTGTTTTTAGTTGGAAACATGTGCAAGCGCAGATTGCAGTTCAAAGTCCGATATATCTGTCAGTGAATACCGTTTTACCTGGTTAATACTTGTTTCATCCAGCAGGTCCACCACATTCTGGTAACT
The DNA here is from genome assembly GCA_029202545.1 of Candidatus Pseudobacter hemicellulosilyticus. Taxonomy (GTDB): domain Bacteria; phylum Bacteroidota; class Bacteroidia; order Chitinophagales; family Chitinophagaceae; genus Pseudobacter; species Pseudobacter hemicellulosilyticus. Next base: position 1,345,346 of record CP119311.1, on the reverse strand, counting down.
GGCATCATTACCCGGTTTAATGATCAGCACCATGTCTTTGGAAAAGCCCCGTTCCTTTTGTTCCATTACCAGTTTTTTATTCCGTATCACCTGGCCGATACCTGTTGCTACATGATAACCGGTAACGCCATATTCTCCTTTCTTCAGTGCGTCAGTCAGGCTGCCGTGATAGTAGAACACTTTATCATTGCCCATAGCCAGCAACGTTAGTGCGGTGCTTTCACCTACCGGCATTTCCTTATCCGGTGTCTTTGCATCAGCAGGCAGGAAGAGCTTCATGGCCATGGGCTCTGACAGTCTGGTATTGAAAATAAAAAACGTGATGAGCAGGAAACCCAGATCTACCATGGGGGTGAGGTCTACTTTAGTGGAGAGCTTCCTGGATTTGCGTACACCAACTTTTGGTTCATTGGTGGTAGGGGTGTTCATCTCTGCCATAACAATCGGTTTTGAATGAGATGGCAGAGCTAATTTTTTCCATACAGTTTAACAGGTTCTGTCAAACATTTTTAATCGTGCATGCAAAAAGTTATTGTAATACAGGCTGCTCTTTACAGCAGGAAGTACTATTGGTTCGTCCAAAAAAAATATCCCAAAGTGTTTGATCACTTTGGGATATTTTTTTATTGTCGGCCGCTGTTGCAGCATTGATATTTCTATGCCTGACTACAGTTACTTTCCGGATTGTTGTTCCGGGAAAACCCGTCCTTAGAACTCTGCGCTCTTCGGGGTCCGTGGGAAGGCAATCACGTCCCGGATATTCGTCATACCCGTTACAAACAATACCATCCGCTCAAAGCCCAGGCCAAAGCCGGCATGCGGCACTGTACCAAAGCGACGGGTATCCAGGTACCACCACATTTCTTCCGAAGGAATATGCATTTCTTCCATGCGGGCCAACAGTTTGTCCAGCCTTTCTTCCCGCTGGCTGCCACCCACAATTTCACCAATGCCGGGCGCCAGGATATCCATGGCTGCTACTGTTTTGCCATCATCGTTCTGACGCATGTAGAAAGCCTTGATGTCTTTGGGATAGTTGGTAACGATCACCGGTTTTTTGAAATGCTTTTCCACCAGGTAGCGCTCGTGCTCGCTCTGCATATCGATACCCCATTTCACTTCGTACTGGAATTTCTTTTTCTTGTACGCGGGAGATTGCAGCAGGATATCGATGGCTTCTGTATAAGTGACCCTTTCAAATTTATTGTTGAGTACAAATTCCAGCTTTTCTATCAGGCCCATATCGCTGCGTTTGTCCTGGGGCAGGGATTTTTCTTCCTCCACCAGACGGGCAGCCAGGAATTCCAGGTCTTCCCGGTTATTGTCCATCACAAACTGGATGAGGTAACGAATAAATTCTTCGGCCAGGTTCATATTGTCTTCCAGGTCGTGGAAGGCCATCTCCGGCTCAATCATCCAGAACTCCGCCAGGTGACGGGCGGTATTGGAGTTCTCTGCACGGAAGGTGGGACCAAAAGTATAGATCTCACTGAAGGCCGTTGCCGCCAGTTCGCCTTCCAGCTGCCCGCTCACCGTAAGGTTGGCGCTGCGACCGAAAAAGTCTTCGCTGAAATCTACGGCGCCATCTGCTGTCTTGGGTGGATTATCAGGCGAAAGGGTAGTCACGCGGAACATTTCACCGGCGCCCTCCGCATCACTGGCAGTGATGATGGGCGTATGCATGTATACAAATCCTTTCTCGTGGTAAAACTTATGCACCGCATAGGCCAGCGAGTGGCGTACGCGGAAGATAGCGCCAAAAGTATTGGTGCGGAAACGCAGGTGCGCTTTCTCGCGCAGGAACTCCAGGCTGGGCCTGTTCTTCAGCTGAAGCGGGTATTGCTCCGCATCACAATCGCCCAGGACCTCCAGGCTTTGGGCCTTCAGTTCTACCTTCTGGCCTTTGCCCTGTGAAGGCACCAGCGCACCGGTTACTTTCAGCGAGGCGCTGGTGGTAATGCGCCTGAGCGTAGCTTCATCCAGCATGCCCAGCTCCACTACCACCTGTATATTATTATTGGTAGACCCATCATTCAGCGCTATAAACTGATTGTTGCGGAAGGTCCGCACCCAACCCATTACTGTAACTTCCTGGCCGGTGGCTTCCGTAGCCAGCAGCTCTTTGATCTTAACTCTTTTGTTGAACATGATCTACCAATTTTTTTATAAGGTTCTCCCGCATATTGCAGGCGGGCAGCAAAGATAAATGTATTTTCATCCCATGAAAATTGCTTTCTTTTCTACCCATTCCTACGACAGGCATTATTTCAACCGCCATAATACCGGGCACGACCTGGTCTATTTTGAAGCAGCACTGGATGAACAAACTGTGGAACTGGCAAAAGGCAGCAATGCCGTCTGCGTATTCGTCAATGACACCCTGAATGCAGATGTGCTGGAAAAATTGGCCATGATGGGGGTGCAAATGATCGCCCTGCGCTGCGCCGGGTACAATAACGTGGACCTGGAAGCCGCTACCCGCTATGGATTAACAGTAGCCCGGGTACCCGCCTATTCACCCTATGCCGTGGCAGAACACGCCGTGGCCCTGATGCTGACCCTCAACCGGAAGATCCATAAAGCCTATAACCGGGTGCGGGAAGGCAATTTCTCCCTGGCCAGGCTGGTGGGCTTTGACCTGCACGGCAAAACTGTGGGCGTCATCGGTACCGGCAAGATCGGGCAGATCTTTGCTGAGATCATGCTGGGATTCGGCTGCCGGGTGCTGGCTTTTGATATGATCGCTAACCGCGACCTGGAAGCCAAAGGCATAGAATACCAGCCGCTGGTACAGCTGCTGCCCCAATGTGATGTTATTTCTTTGCATTGTCCCCTGAACGACCAGACCCACCATCTCATCAACCCGGATACCCTTTCGCTCATTAAACAAGGCGCTATGCTGATCAATACCAGCCGGGGCGCCCTCATAGATACCAACGCCGCCATTGAGGCCCTGAAGACCGGCCGCCTGGGCTCCATGGGCCTGGACGTGTACGAACAGGAGGAGAAACTTTTCTTCCATAACCTGTCAGAAGAGCTGATCCCCGATGAGACCATCCTGCGGCTCATGAGCTTCCCCAACGTGCTGATCACTTCCCACCAGGGATTTTTCACCGAGGAAGCCCTCACCGCCATTGCCACCGTCACCCTGGAAAATATTGACCAGTTTGCCGCAGGCCGGAAACCAGCTAACCTGGTGGTTGGATAGGACCAGGCGGGACTCTTTATATTTTTCTCAATTCGTAAAGGCGGGCGCTGGGTATTAGGTACTTTTGCTGTTTTTTCAGCAACCTGAACCATGACTTTGAAGACGAAGACGATACAAATTGCATTGGTCGGCAACCCCAACAGTGGCAAAAGTTCATTGTTCAACGTCCTGACCGGCCTGAACCAGAAAGTAGGTAATTTCCCCGGTGTAACCGTAGACAAGAAGGTGGGCGTCAGTACCATTGCCCCGGATTTGGCCGCCAGCATCATTGACCTGCCCGGGACCTATAGCCTGTATCCCCGCCGGGAAGACGAATGGGTAGCCTACCGGGTGCTGATGCAGCAGGACAGCCAGGTAAACCCTGAAATGGTGGTACTGGTAGCCGATGCCAGCAACCTGAAAAGGAACCTGCTGTTCGCCTCCCAGATCATTGACCTTAAAGTCCCCGTAGTGATTGGCCTGAGCATGATGGACCTGGCCAAGCAGAAAGGGATCAAGATCGATGTCCCTGAGCTGGAGCGCGAACTGGGTGTGCCCATCATTCCCATCAATCCCCGGAAGAACAAGGGTATTCCCCAGCTCAAAAAAGCCATTGAACAAACCGCGCAGCAGCTGTACAAAACACCTGTCCGCGATTTCATAGATAACAGCGCCCTGGCCAGCACTGCTGTGGGTAATGTCCAGGCGCTCCTGCCGGAACTCAGCGATTACAAGGCTATTCACTACCTCATCAACCATGAGTCCTTTGCGCTGAGCCAGCCTATACAGCAGCAGATTGAATCCATAGAGCAGACCAGCCAGTTCAACCATACCAAGACACAGGCAGAAGAGATCCTGCAGCGTTACCAGCGTATTGGCACCATTCTCAAGCAATCGGTGTCCGAGCCTTCCCCCCTGCAGAAATCCCTGTTCACCGAAAAGCTGGACGATATCCTCCTGCACCGCACCTGGGGTTACCTGATCCTGGTGGGCGTGCTGTTCTTCCTGTTCCAGAGTGTGTTCTGGCTGGCATCCTGGCCTATGGACTGGATCGACTGGGGCTTTTCCGAGCTGACCGGCTTTTTCAGTGGCATCCTTCCCGAAGCCTGGTGGAGCGATCTTTTTGTCAACGGCCTGCTGGCCGGTCTCGGCGGCATCGTGATCTTCATTCCTCAGATCATGATCCTGTTTGGCCTGGTCACCCTGCTGGAAGACACGGGGTATATGGCCAGGATCAGCTTTTTGACCGATAAGCTCATGCGTAAAGTGGGTCTGAACGGTAAAAGCGTAATGCCTATGATCAGTGGTTTTGCCTGCGCGGTACCCGCTATCATGAGCGCCCGGAATATTGAGAACCGCAAGGAAAGGCTGCTCACTATCCTGGTAACCCCCCTGATGAGCTGCAGCGCCCGTCTGCCGGTATACACTATCCTGATTGCCCTGGTCATTCCCAAGACCTTCTACTTTGGTTTCCTGAGCGTGCAGGGCCTGGTAATGATGGGCCTTTACCTGCTGGGCCTGGTAATGGCCCTGGTGGTATCTTATGTAGCCAAATGGTTCATTAATATAAAAGAGAAAAGCTTTTTTATCCTGGAACTGCCTACCTATCGTGCCCCCCGCTGGAAAAATGCGGTGGTCACTATGATCAGTAAGGCGAAGATCTTTGTACTGGAAGCCGGTAAGGTGATCATGATCATCAGCCTCATCCTCTGGGTACTCAGCACCTACGGTCCCAAGGACCGGATGCAGTCCGTGGAAGACCAGTATGCCAACCTGATCAGCCAGCATCCTGACCAGGAAGCTGAACTGACCACGGAAAAGAATTCAGCGCTGCTGGCCAATTCCTACGCCGGTATCCTGGGTAAAAGCATTGAGCCGGCCATTGAGCCCCTTGGATTCGACTGGAAGATCGGCATTGCCCTGATCACCTCTTTTGCCGCCCGCGAAGTATTTGTAGGTACTATGGCTACCCTCTACAGTGTGGAAGGTGGCGATGATGCCGATGAAACCACGCTGACCCAGAAATTAAATTCCGCCACCAGGGCTGATGGCACCAAAGTATATACACTGGCTACCGGTCTTTCCCTGATGGTATTCTATGTATTTGCCATGCAGTGTATGAGTACGCTGGCCATTGTGAAGCGGGAGACCAACAGCTGGAAATGGCCGGTTATACAGCTGGTCTATATGACCCTGCTGGCTTATGGCATGAGTCTGCTGGTGTACCAGCTGTTCCGCTGATCTGAAAGCTTATTAATAGAAAGAGGGCCGTTAAGGCCCTTTTTTATTTTTTGGGACGAACCAATATGGAGAGCTTATTTGATATACCCTCCGGCAATTTTTGTAGTATGTTGCTGATGGCGCGAACTGTTCATTTCCATTTGAACTGCCATTAGCATGCGTGCGGCGTAAATGGAACAGTATAAATAGGAAAGGAGCCTGACTAAAGGCTCCTCTCTTCCAACACCCATTAAACTACAACCGTCGAACTAAATTTTTGATCGGCCATCAGGCCTGCTTAGGGTAGCTTGCTGCTGCACAATTCCATCTTCACTTTTGCACTTTCGTTAGCTGCGCAGCTGTTTTTGTTGCGGCGGTTGTTCTGTTAATAAGACGGGAAAAGAGAAGCCCCGGCTGTTATAGAAATCTTAATATAGTTGCATTGACAACCTATAATATGCCCAGTCTGGCCAACTCCTGGCGGAACTGTTCAGGCGATTGAAAATGAATGGTCTCCATGCCCAGTTCTTTTGCCGGCGCCAGGTTGCGCGCGTTATCATCCGTGTAAACGGCCGTGGCCGGGTCAATGGAGAAACGGGAGAGCAGGGTCTCATAGATCGGCTGGAAAGGCTTACGCACTTTTTCTGTACCTGACACTACCACTCCTTCAAACCAGTGCAGGAACTCATATTTTTCCTGGGCAATGGGGTAGGTTTCGGCGCTCCAGTTGGTCAGCGCATACAGTTTATAATCTGTATCAAATTTGAGGTGGCGGAGGATCTCCACGGTGCCGTCGATAGGCCCTTTCAGCATTTCCACCCAGCGATCATAGAAAGCGCGGATATTGGATTCATGGGCCGGGTGCTGCTGTACCAGCCATTCGGTTCCCTCCGCCAGGGAGCGACCGCCATCCTGTTCTTCATTCCAGTGGCCGGTAGTGATATTGTCCAGGAACCATCTCATTTCCGCATCTGTAGTGAAGATGGTCTTGTACATGTATTCGGGATTCCAGTCAATCAGTACGCCACCGAGGTCAAACACGATGGTATCGATCTTTTTTTGTGGAGCCATGCTTATTGGGTTTGTTTCTTTAAAAATACAATTGATCAGCGGCTGAGTTTGGTTCGTCCCAAAAAATTCTTCTTCTCTATATCTTTCTCAACCGCTCTGCCGCCTGCTCCAGCGTGCTTTCTTTTTTCGCGAAGCAGAAACGGATCACTTTATTGTCCAGCCCGGAGCGGTAAAATGCAGACACAGGAATGGTAGCAATCCCGAATTCTTTTGTGATGCGGATGGCAAAGTCCTTATCGTTCTCTTCGGAGATCCGGTTGTACTGATAACATTGAAAATAGCTGCCATAACTGGGCAGGGGACTGAACCTTGTCTGCGCCATCAGTTCCCCGAAATAATCCCTTCTGCGCTGCATGTCCGCGCTCAGCCCCAGGTAGGCATCCCTGTCCTGCAGGAAGCTGGCCAGCGCTACCTGCGAGGGCGTATGACAAGAAAAGCAATTGAACTGGTGTACTTTCCTGAACTCTTTTGTGAAGGCGGGCGGAGCCACACAGTAGCCCAGCTTCCAGCCGGTGCAATGGTATACTTTGCCAAAGGAAAAACAGACAAAGCTGCGGGCGGCCAGGTCGGGGTAACGCAGCATGCTCTGGTGCGGGATCTGGTCAAAGATCAGGTGCTCATATACTTCATCAGACAGGATCAGGATATTGGTATCCTTCACTATTGATTGCAGTTCCGTGATATCAGCTTCCCGCAATACGGCCCCGGTAGGGTTGTGCGGCGAATTCAGCATGATCATCCGTGTACGGGGGGTGATCTTCTCCCGGACCTTGTCCCAGTTAATGCTGTAATCAGGAAAATCCAGGCTGACCAGCACTGCTTTGGCGCCATTGATCTCCACATTGGGGATATAGCTATCGTAACCCGGCTCAAAGATGATCACTTCATCGCCGGGCTGTAAAACCGTAGTGAGGGCGGTATAGATGGCATAGGTACCCCCGGGGGTAATGGTGATCTCCGTATCCGGGTGCACACTGGCGCCATAGAGGAAATGGATCTTTTCTGCAATGGACTCCCGCAGAGGCATCCAGCCGGGCATAGGGGAGTATTGGTTGAAACCCTGCTGCATGGCTTCATTCACCAGGGCAGTCAGCTTTTCATTCATGGGAAAATCAGGAAAGCCCTGTCCCAGGTTTACAGCCTTGTGTTCGGTGGCAAGGGCGCTCATCACGGTAAAGATGGTAGTCCCTACATCCGGCAATTTGGAGGTTATGGTAAGATGGCTCAAGTAGATCAGTATTGGTTTATTTCTTTTGTAAGGCTTCGCGCAGTTTGACAGGCAGGCTTTTGACCACCAGGTCGTAGGAATGGTCTATCCATTCCTTCAGCAGTTTATTACTGACGGAGCCATCCACCTGTACGGTATTCCAGTGTTTCTTGTTCATATGATAGCCGGGTTGAACGCAGGGGTATTGCTCCCGCAGTTCTTCGGCCAGATCAGGATCACACTTCACGTTGAAACCGAACTGTTCACTATCCAGTGAAGTGAGCAGGTACATTTTTCCACCTACTTTATATACCAGGGTATCCGGTCCAAAGGGCAGGGTTTCTTCCGTACCGGGTTTGGACAAACAGTATTCCTGTAATTGTTCTATATCCATTTGATCAGTTTTTACTTACAGCAATGGGTCCAATCAGTCATCTTTCAGCTGAAGCCGGGTTGCATACAATGTCAGCACCGCTTCGGCGCCTGCTGTGGTAACACGCTGCAAGATTCCGGCATCCAGGTCAATCACAAATCGTGTTAACCCGTAATGACAGCGGTAGCTTCAATTTCAATCATATATTCCGGCTCTATCAGGGCCTTCACTTCTACCATGGTATTGCAGGGCTTGATGGTCTTAAAGAATTCACTGTGCGCCCGGCCATATTCCTGCCATTGGCTGATATCCGTCACAAACATACGCACACGGACCACATGTTCCATACCGGCGCCGGCCTGTTCCAGTACGTTCCGGATCCTCTGGTAAATAAACTTTGTCTGGGCGTAGGGATCGTTCTTACCCACTACTTCACCATTTTCACCAGTGGCCACTGTGCCTGTCACCTCTATGGTATTGCCCACTTTTACAGCCCGGCTGTAGCCTACTAAATCTTCCCATTTGGAACCGGAGGAAAAGTTCTGTCTTTCCATGGTCAGTTTTTGATGTCAATATTTTCAGGCGCTATCAGGGGTTCGCCATACAGGCGAAGGTAGATCTGGGTGATGGTCTGTACGTCTTTCTGGCAATAGGTAGCAATCCGCTGCAGGTCTTTTTCCCGCCAGTAAACGTCGCCTACCATCTTCCCATCAATATCATCCTTGGGGGTGGGGATATCCAGGGTGCGGGCCAGCAGGTTCAGGGAGGTATAATTCTTATAATCGCCGAATTTCCAGAGCTCCATAGTATCCAGGAAATTCACTTCCCAGGGCTTTTTGCCGCTGGAATTGAGTATATGGGGGATGCGGAGCTGGTTGATGATAAGCCGGCGGCAGAGGAAGGGGAAATCGAATTCCTTGCCGTTGTGGGCACAGAGGTATTTATTGCTGTCGGTGGCCCAGCGCTTCAGCATGTCGCAGAAGTCCTGCAGCAGTTCTTTTTCATCGTGACCGGTAAAGGATTTCAGCACCAGCTTCTTGTTATCACTGTTACCCTGAACAATGCCTACACTGATACAGACTATCTTTCCAAATTCTGAATAGATGCCGGCCCGGTTATAAATGGTCTCTACCGTCTCCATTTCGTTATTGCGCAGCAGATAGGCCGATTTCAGCGCCCAAAGCTCTTTCCATTCTTCGGGTACCTGGTCGTAGCTGGCATACAGCGGGACTGTTTCGATGTCAAGAAAAAGAATATTATTCAATGGGATCATAAAAAGGATAGGGTCCCGGTTTACCAATTAGCCGGGACCCTATCAAAAATAAAGAACTAATTATAAAAACTTATCGCCTTTATTCCTTTTCACTTCGGCCACATATTCTTTGATCTCCTGCTCTTTTTCCTTCTTGCAGATCAGCAGCACGTCATTGGTATCTACAATGATGTAGTCTTCCATGCCCTGGAGCAGTACCAGTTTATCGTCCATGGTATGCACCATGCAGTTATGGCTGTCAAAAACCATTACATTATTACCGGCTACAGCGTTGCCCAGGTAGTCCTTTTCCAGGTTCTCGTAGGCGCTGTTCCAGGTACCGAGATCGCTCCAGCCAAAAGAGGAGGGGATCACGTACACATTATCGGCTTTTTCCATAATGCCGAAATCAATGGAAATATTGGTACAGAGGGGATAGATCTCGTTGAGGGCCGGGATCTCATCGGTTGTGTTGAAGCGTTGTTTCTCCGTATTGAACACCTCGTACATTTCAGGCAGGTACTTTTCAAAAGCACTGATGATATTCTTCACCTGCCACACAAAAATGCCGGCGTTCCAGAGGAATTCCCCGCTGGCCATAAAGGTTCTGGCCAGTTCCAGATTGGGCTTTTCGGTAAAGGTCTTCACCTTGTACACGTTGTGCGTAACCTCCTGCTGCTCGTACTGGATATAACCGTATCCGGTGTTGGGATAGGTAGGTTTGATACCGAGTGTAATAAAAGCATTATGATCACTTACAAAACTGAGTGCTTCCAGGCAAACCTTGTTGAAAGCAATAGGATCCAGGATCAGGTGATCGGAAGGCGCCACAATCAGTGAAGCATTGGGATCCAGCTGCTGCAGCTTGAAGGAAATATACGCCACACAGGGGGCGGTATTTTTTCGGGAAGGTTCTCCAAGAATGTTCTGCAGCGGCAGATCGGGCAGCTGCTTTTTGACGATGTTCACATACTCATTGGAGGTGACTACAAAAATATTCTCGGTAGGGATGAATGCAGCAAAACGATCATAGGTAGACTGGATGAGCGTTTTACCTGTATTCAGGATATCCAGGAACTGTTTGGGATAGTTAGTGCGGCTCATTGGCCAGAATCGGCTTCCAATGCCCCCAGCCATAATCGCTACATAGTGGTGTTTGTTCATAAAAGCCCTTCTCTTATTAGGTCATGTAAATGGATAATGCCAAGATATTGAGTGTCTGCAGTGACTACCAGCTGAGTGATATCATACTGCCGGAGCTGGTCCAGTGCTGCCACCGCAAGGGCTTCTGCTGCTATTGTTTTGGGATGAGGGGTCATGATCTCGGCAGCTGTAACGCCGGCCAGATCTGTTGTTTTCTCCAGCATGCGCCGGAGGTCCCCGTCCGTGATAATACCCAATAGCGCCTCGTCGGGACCTGTAACCGCGGTTACGCCCAGTCTTTTCTTTGAGATCTCTACAATCACCTCTTTGAGGGTGGCGGTAGCGGCGACAGCCGGCTTTTCATTGTTGACATAGAGATCACTTACCCGCAGGTAGAGTTTCTTACCCAGGGTGCCTCCGGGATGGAAGCGGGCAAAATCGTTAGAATTGAACCCTTTAAGTTCCATGAGCGATACGGCCAGCGCATCACCCATGACCAGCTGAGCTGTGGTGCTGGAAGTGGGGGCCAGGTTATTGGGACAGGCTTCCTGTGAAACGGTGGTATTCAGCACTATGTTGGACTGGCGGGCCAGGAAAGAGGCTGTATTACCGACCATACCGATCAGGATATTGCCAAAATTTTTGATAAGGGGCACCAGCACTTTGATCTCGGGGCTTTCCCCGCTTTTGCTGATGATCATCACCACATCTTCCTGCTGTACCATGCCCAGGTCGCCATGGATGGCGTCTGCCGCATGGAGGAAAAGGGCCGGCGTACCCGTGGAGTTCAGGGTAGCCACTATCTTCTGCGCAATGATGGCGCTTTTGCCGATCCCGCTGACCACAAAGCGGCCGCGACAGGCCTGCATGGCCAGAACAGCCCGCTCGAAGTGATCATCGATCAGGGACTCCAGGGCGGCGATGGCATCCGCTTCCCGGCGGATGGTTTCGAGTGCAACTAATTTAATATCAATGGTTGACACAGCAGACATAATTCAAGTAGGCGCAAACCTACGAAATATTAACCACCGAACAGATTATTGACGGTTATAGTCTGGTTATAAATCAGTATCTTAAAAGGGTTAATGAAGGGTTCCTCCGGGGCTCCCCGGATTTTACCTCTTTTAATTGTTAAGGATTGTTAAGGGCTGGCTAAATCATTGGCATAACGATTAAAAAGAAGTAAATTCGCAACCCTTAAAAAACCTGTCCTACCAGTAATCGCAGGCCTCCGCCTACGCAGCACCAGATTGACCTGACGCAACGCGGGCCACATGAGATCTATCAACTAACGGAAATTTTATTTTCGGCAACCCGGGAACATGCGGGCTATCTTTCCTGACCATTCCACTCAGCAACTATAACGGGTAGTTGCCGCAAGAATGCCAAAGCATATTATCCTGAAAGACAGGTGCGCTGAATCAACAAGTGTGAAGGAAATCTTTTGAGAAATGGCAACAACAACCAAAAAAACGGCCACTAAAACGGCCAAAATAGCTAAAAGCGACCCATCAGTCAAGAAAAACAGCTCATCCAGGACCAACGGCGCTTTCAGTTCCGCATTTTTACACGAGGCTTTACAGGAACATTTCGGATTTGTCGGCTTCAAAGGTAACCAGGAGGCTATCATCAAGAACCTGCTGGCCGGTAAGGATACTTTTGTCATCAAGCCTACGGGCGGTGGTAAGAGTCTTTGCTATCAGCTGCCCGCCATGATCAGTCCGGGGGTGGCAATCATTGTAAGCCCGCTCATTGCCCTCATGAAAAACCAGGTAGACCTGGTCCGTGGCTACAGCGATAAGGATGATGTTGCGCATTTTCTCAATTCCACCCTCAGCAAGAAAGAGATCCGTGAAGTGCAGGACGACCTGCAAAGCGGCAGGACCAAGATGCTGTATGTAGCACCGGAAACCCTGACCAAACAGGAAAACCTGGAATTCTTTGCCGGTTTACCTCTTTCCTTCTTTGCGGTTGATGAAGCCCACTGTATTTCCGAATGGGGGCACGATTTCCGTCCGGAATACCGTCGCCTCCGGGAGATGATGACCCAGATCAACCCGGATATCCCGGTCATTGCCCTGACGGCCACCGCCACACCCAAAGTACAGGCTGATATCATCCATAACCTGGGACTGAACGATCCCGCCATTTATATCTCTTCTTTCAACCGTCCCAACCTGTATTACGAGATACAGCCCAAGATCAAGAAAGACCAGACCCTCAAAAGCATTGTCCGCTTTATTGTCAGCAACAAAGACAAGAGCGGCATCATTTATACACTTAACCGCAAGACCACCGAAGAGCTGGCCGATATGCTGATGGCCAACGGCATCAAAGCTGTAGCCTACCATGCCGGCCTGGACAGCAAGCTCAGGGCCGAACGCCAGGACCTTTTCCTGAATGAGGACGTCCAGGTGATTGTGGCCACTATCGCTTTTGGGATGGGGATCGACAAACCGGATATCCGTTTTGTGATCCACTACAATATCCCCAAGAGCATCGAGAACTATTACCAGGAAACCGGTCGCGCGGGACGGGACGGCCTGGAAGGAAAATGTATCCTCTACTATTCCCATAAGGATGTTGCCAAGCTGGAGCACCTGATGCGCGACAAGCCCCTCAGCGAACGCGAGGTGGGCGCCCAGCTGATCAATGAGACGGTGGCCTATGCAGAGAGCGGTGTTTGCCGTCGCAAGATCCTCATGAGTTATTTCGGGGAGGTCTATGAGACCAGGAACTGCGGCAACTGCGATAACTGCCTGCACCCGAAAGATGAAGTGGAAGCCAAAGAAAATGCGGTAAAGGTCCTGAAAGCCGTTAAAGGGCTGGACGAACGTTTTGCAACAGATTATACGGTGAACATCCTGGTTGGCCGGCTCACGCCTACCATCAGCATGTTCCGCCATGAAGGGATTGCCGAATTTGGTATCGGTAAGGACGAGCCGGATCATTACTGGAGCTCGCTGATCCGCCAGTTATTGCTGGGCGGTCTGCTGAGCAAGGAGATCGAAGACTACGGCGTGCTGAAGATCACCAAAGCCGGTGAAGCTTTTGCCAAAAAGCCGAAATCTTTCAAGATCGTCCTCAACAACCTCTACGAAGAGGCCAATGCCGATGATGATGAAGGCGGCGCCGAACCTGCGGTGGGCAGCTCGGCCGATGAGAAGCTGTTCGAAATGCTGAAGGAGCTGCGCCAGAAGGAAGCCAAGAAGAAGGCATTACCGCCTTTCGTGATCTTCCTGGAAACCTCCCTGCAGGATATGGCGACTCTGTACCCCACCAATCTTCAGGAGCTGGAGAAATGCCAGGGGGTGAGCAAGGGCAAGGCCATCCGGTATGGTAAGCCTTTTATTGAGCTGGTGGCCAAATATGTTACCGAGAATAATATTGTCCGCCCGGATGATTTTGTGATGAAGAGCGTGGTGAACAAGAGCGGTAATAAAGTATATATCATCCAGCAGACCGATAAAAAGATCCCCCTGGAGACCATTGCCAAGAACAAAGGCTGGCGCCTGGACGAGATGCTGGAAGAAATGGAGACCATTGCCGCCAGCGGTACCAAACTCAACCTGGACTATGCCATCGACGAGATGCTGGATGATCACGAGCAGGACGATATCCTGGAGTATTTCAAAGGCTGCGAGACCTCTTCCCTACAGGTAGCCCAGCAGGAGCTGTCCGATGGGAACTACAACTGGGAACAGCTGAAGATCATGCGGATCAAGTTTTTGGCGCAGTACGGGATGTAATCGGGGGGCGGGTTATTCCATAGCCCCCAGCCATTTGGATACAGATCGGTTTTCCCTTGCCCTGGCATCAGACTTGTGTGAATGTTCTTAGAGCAGCCCTTCCGGGGCGTAAAACTAAGGCAACAAAATAATTGATAATAAATAGGGTTAATTGAGATATTCCTCCTATTTTTGCAACCCCGAAAGGGAAAAGTAAACAGGTAAAGCCTTCTGGCACTAACTGTTGAAAATGGTGCGGTAGCTCAGTCGGTAGAGCAAAGGACTGAAAATCCTTGTGTCGCCGGTTCGATCCCGGCCCACACCACAAAATAAAAGCGATTATGACGAGAGTTGTAGTCGCTTTTTTCGTGTCACTACTACAATACTACTACACCCTTCTTTAGCTTCAACCAATATGTTATATATAACGCAGGTCTTAGACAAAGTGGAAAAATTCTTACTATTTTACAAGGAATGATTGCTGCCTATGGGATTCTTTTATGTCGACGATAGTGTTCATGACAAAGCAGGTTTTGTCTTGGGAGCTTGTCTATATTCCCAAAATGATCTTGTGGCCGAAATCGATACGGCAATAGCTGAAAATGGCTTTGATCCTAAGAGCTACGAATTTAAAAGTTCTGCAAATTTTGCAAAACAACCCAAACAAGCCAATGTAAGAGAGTCATTGAAAGGCATGCTTTTAAATTGCAAGCTGGGAATTGTTATTGTCCCAAGGGAAAAAAGGAAGAAATTAGGGATAGAATGTATCAAGGCTGTTCAAATATTCATTAATAAAAATTTAGACCCGCAGGAGAATATTGAACTTTACTTCGATCAAGGTTTATTTCAATCGCGGAAAGTAGCAAGTGATCAGATTGATTCATTAGGATTTAAAAACTGCAAATTCAATATTGAGCAAGATTCTAAAATTATAAAAGGAATACAATTAGCTGACTTAGCTGCTCATACAGCGTCAATTTACTTCAAAGAGAGTTTAGGATTTATCAATAAAAAAGTGAAAGCAGGTCCGAATTCAGGGTATGACGAGGATTTAGAAATTGAATTGGGTTTTGAAATGTGGGCTAACTTAAGATACGTCTTCTTTAATCAGGGAGCAAAGGAATTCATTGACGATCCTATAAATGACGCAACACTTAAAGTCGAACCTTATGGTCTGTATATTTCAGAGTATTGCAGGGAAGTTTTAGCACAAAAGGCACGAGAAACTTTTGCAGAAGTCTATTTAGGCTGTATCCATTAAATCATCCCCCTAATCTTTTTAGAATTGAACAATATATATGGCAAAATTAGCATTACACGAAAATCGAACTGTTAAAGAATTTCTGGAAATGCAATCTGGATATGTCTTAGACTTTTCCGACCGAACTTTTAGAGAAATCATAGGTTCCATAGTAAACATTGATATAGACGATCCTAAATTTAAGGTCTCTGGAACTTCAAAAGCCAAGCGATTGAGGTCATTCATTGAAGGTGAAAGCGATTACACTGTAGGAAAGCTATTCAAAGGTTTACATGCATATAAAATTAAAGAATATGGAAGAAAAGATATAAAAGTAAATGATATTGATGCAACGGATTTTCACAAAATTGCTGATCGTCTTTTAGAAGGCAAGATAATTGAACACATTGATGCAATTCAGGCTAATAATGAAGACAAGGATTTTCATCAATTAGCCAAACTTATCAAAGAAAGCATTGAAAAAAACGAACCAGAAACTGCGTTAGATAGGCTTCACCTATTTCTTATAAAGTTTTTAAAAGAACTGTGCTCAAGCCACGGCATTACATACGACCAAGATGAACTGGTTAATTCTCTATACGGTAAGTATGTGAAGGCCATAAGAGAAAAGGGATTCATTGCCTCGGAAATGACTGATAAAATATTAAAATTTTCATTTCAGGTAATTCAGGCATTCAATGATATCAGAAATAATAAAAGTTTTGCACATGACAATCCTATCCTCAATTATGACGAAAGCGTCCTCATATTTAGCAATATCTCATCAACAGTAAAATTTATTCAGGGGATAGAGGCAAAACACGCAAATACTACGGTTGTAGACGCTCAAACAGATTGGGGACAGTTTTGATTAGACACTACTTCAATTCTATCCTCTGCATCCACTCCAATTTATGAGCAAGCGTAGCGCCAGTTCCATAAACTGGACGATTGAATTTGTGCCCCATCAAATCTGCCTGAATACGGTCAGGAGTATCCACAGCAGTAAGTCGGTCTTGAAAACTATGCCGCAGGGAATAAACGCTATGCTGATCTGTCGGCAGCAATTTGTTTTCCCGCAGACATTTTCCTAAAAAAGCAGATAATCGATCAGGTTTATCATAGTAATCAGAAAAGCTATTTGGACATGCTTTAAAAGTATTCAACGCAAATCCAATAAGCGGGGCTTCGCTTGCTCTAAATTTTCGATTTCAGTGCTTTTTCGTCAGTAGGCGATGGCAACATGTGGCATATCTGCATTCAACCTAATCTCTTCCGGCAACAAGCCCGTCAATTATGCCAGCCTGACACCAGTTTCCGCAAAGGCATGTAGCACACACTTTGATTGTTCGTTTAATCCTTTCAGATTATCCGAATTTAAAAGCTTTGATACAATGGAGGACGATTCAAAAGGCAAATGCTTGATTGAATCGTCTTTGGTTACAAGTAGTTTCCTGAATAAATTGGCCATATCAATTTGAATTTTTAAGTTCTCGGCCACTGTGGTTATGATCATCTTGCAATAGATAAAATCTTTATTGGCGCTGCCGGAAACCAATTCTTCCTTGTCTATTCGTTCAGTCCGCCAATTGCGGAACTTCAACATATCATCACGGGTAATTTCATTGACCGGTTTATCGCCAACATACCGGATTAAATTACGAATGACTTTTTTCCTAGGGTTGCGCCATTTACGTATCTGACTAGAGGATTTATTTAGGCCTTGATCTTTTTGCCAAATCCCAAAAGCGGTTTAATGCATCGCTAATTTTAATAATTGGTTCAGGCAGCTTCCCTAAAACAGTCTCAATGTGCATCTCATTATACTCATGTTTTTCAACATGATTCACACGCACAATAATCTGCTGAACAGTCAATGCAACGAGCGTTTGCATGAAGTAGTAAGAGAAACTCAGTAACTCGGCTCGATCAACTAAAGCCACATAATTGGATTCAGAGTATTTTGCGCCCGTTGCAAATAAGGAGTTCCAATAGCTTCAAGACGGTCATTGTGCGCAAGGGCAAACTGTAAGGCTTCCTTCTGGCTTGTTTTAAGAGCGACACGTAATTATCGCGGGGTTCAAATTCACGGAAAACGTTTGGAATACGGCGGTTATAGTAATAACGCAGCCTGTTTTAATTGATCGAGGTAGTCCTGAGCTTGGGCAAAAAAGCCCGCCTCTGCTTGTGGTTTGATTTTTTGGCGAATCGTCCTGGAGGTTGCGGCAGGTATTTTGGTTTCGACTTCAAGGGCGTGATCCTTCGCCTCTGACAGCTTTTTCAGCAGGAAATTGTCCAGGCGTTTGTAATTCGGACAAGATTTTTTAATCCATTGCTTTTCTTCGTCCCAATCGCCAAGGTCAATGCGGTAATCAAGATAAATATAACTGGGCTTTCGGTTCTTAATAACCCGAATTGCCAGCGGGTAAGTCCCGTCTGCTTTTTGTTCTTTACGCAATACTACCTTGACTGAAGCCATAGCCGAACTGAATACAGTCCGCTAACAGTCAAATGTCATTTTTGCTCAGGAAATAAGAACGAATAAACTCACAAACTTTTGACTATCATTAATTTAAGGCTATTAAGCACCACTATGGACGGCTATCGTTCTTTTATCCCGTCCTGGAAAGCCATCCAGGCATAATAAAAACCCCGCTTCAATCTATTGAATAGGGAGGGGCCTGGTACAACAATAGGAACGGACACGCTCGTTCCTTCTGGCAGAACAATAAGTCCTTGTTCGTGCTGTTTAAGCACTGTTTCAAGTAGATTGGCCTTCATCTCATGGGCCACTTCAATAATGGAATAAGCAAGGGCAGTACAGAATTGATCATTAAATGACCCGCTTCCGACCTCATGGAAATATCGCCATCTTTCATATGCATTGGCATGCTGTTTCAACATTTCTTCAAAAGTTGGAAACTCAGCAGGGCGAGGTAGAAAGTAAGTAGGTAGCTTCATACCGAACTTCTTCTTGATCTCCTTTTGGATCTTGTGTGGTAATCTGATATATAATTTATTGAGGTTATGGCCCCTTTCTACCTTTCCTATACTATAATGTAACGCTTTGAGTAACAACTCTAAAGCAAAGGCAAGGTTAACAATATGCGCCTGGCGTATGTGATCTTGAATCTGCGTGTTTTTTTCAATGGCTGTTTTGTAGAGCCGCAGATAATCTTCGCCTTGAAGCAGTACGCTTCCTAAGGCAATATGACTATGCCATTCGGCTGTAACAACAACTTCTGGTGAATTTGTCATGTATATATGAGTTTGGGGCGAGGTGAAAATGGAAGGAGTACGGAAGGCTTTTTTAGGGGCAAGGGAAGCGCAATACTACAACATTTGCCCTATTTACATGGAGCTTCGTATATTTAACGCCAATCAATTTATTGATTATCTGCTCTTTAGATATTTATCGTAGTGAATCAAACTATATGTAGCGGGTCTGAAAATCCTTGTGTCGCCGGTTCGATCCCGGCCCACACCACAGAAAAAGCGATTACAACTTTCGCTGTAATCGCTTTTTTAATTATTATAATACTCCATCGCCGCGGGACCTTCGCTTATTGATAGGCCACTATCCTAATAAATACATAGCGCATATTTTGGGTGAAAACACCAGTACAAACTACGTTACCGATATTTAATTTTAGTTAGCAGCTCCTAAATGCCATTCTCCTTTTTCAATACAAAAATGAAATGGAGAGATTTATGGAGCTAAAAGTTTATCACTATTGCCCTGTTTATCCCGATGCAGGGTAAAGGAATGCTGACTAACTCAACGTTTAAGCAATGCCATTTGTAGAAGAAACATGTACTAAATGTGATGGAAAAGGATGGGTATGGCCCGACCCCAATACGCGTTGCGTATGGTGCGGAGGTACAGGTAAAATCAGGGAATGGAAAAATATTGCCGAAGAAACGCAGCAAGGAGGAGGACAGACTGGATGTCTTGTCCTGTTCTTTGCCGCCCTCTTTTTGTTTTTATTTACCGCCTGTTTGTAAAAAGAAAGTATTCAGGTTTTGCATAAGTAATTCAGCATCCCCAGTCACGTTTCCGCACATCCCCGTCGCATTTTCGTACACTATTACAAAACCTTCCGTCACAAAATCCTGAATATCAAAAATTTATTTACTGGCATCCCAGTTGTGGCAACAAGCATAATCCAGCATATATGTTCAGGAACTACTTACTCGTTGCCGTCCGCTCCATTTACCGGAACAAACTATTTACGTTTATCAACGTCATTGGCTTATCAATAGGCATAACCGCAGCACTTGTTATTTATCTGCTTGTTCATCACGATTATTCCTTTGATAATTTTCACCGGGATAGCGACCGTATCTACCGGGTAGTTTCGCAATTTGAGTTTTCAGGAGAAAGATCCTATAACCCAGGTGTCACTGTACCATTAAGCAGGGTGGTAAAAGAACAGGTTCCTGGCATCGAGTACACTGCCC
Source organism: Candidatus Pseudobacter hemicellulosilyticus (assembly GCA_029202545.1). Taxonomy (GTDB): domain Bacteria; phylum Bacteroidota; class Bacteroidia; order Chitinophagales; family Chitinophagaceae; genus Pseudobacter; species Pseudobacter hemicellulosilyticus. Next base: position 1,325,464 of record CP119311.1, on the reverse strand, counting down.
CCTTTTTCACACTCGACAGTGATACCAAAATATCCCTGGACGCCGATAAACCCATAGTACACCGGAACCAGGCCAATACCATTTATGTTAGCCCCGATTATTTCCGCGTATTCGATTATGAATGGATCGCCGGCAATCCCAGCCAGGCATTGAATAACCCCTACCAGGCGGTCCTGTCTGAAACAAAAGCAAGTCTCTATTTTCCCGGGAAAACGCCCGCTCAGCTTGTAGGCGAGCGGATCACTATCAATGACAGTATCCATTGCAGCGTATCTGGCGTGGTCAGGCCATTGAAAGGCAATACTGATCTCAGTTTCCAGGTATTCATCTCATGGGCTACCTGGAAAATTCCTGCCCATTTGGAGAACTGGCAAAGCACAAACTCCGCCTCACAATTACTGGTGAAGCTGCATCAGGGCCAAAATATACCATCGCTCGAAAAACAGCTGAAGCAGCTTTTTATTAATAACGCTCCCCCCGACCCCAACAACAAGCTAACTATAGCGCCATTTTTATTGCAGCCGTTAAAGGATCTGCATTTTGATGAAAGATTCGGAACCTATTTCGATAACCGGATTGCCAGCAGGACCACGTTGAACGGCTTACTGATTGTTGCCGGGTTTATCCTGCTCCTGGGTTGCATTAACTTTATTAACCTGAGCACTGCACAGTCTGCCCAGCGGGCAAAAGAAATTGCCGTCCGTAAAACGATGGGCAGCTCAAAAGGGCAGCTTATCGTGCAATTCCTTACAGAAACAGGTATACTTACCCTGATCGCCGCGCTGCTGTCAGTACTGATGACCCCATTTGTTCTGAAACTGCTGCAGGATTTTGTCCCGGCGGAAATCAGCTTCCAGCCACTTAAACAGGAATATGTCCTGCTATTTCTTGTGGGTATTGTTTGCCTGGTGACACTGCTGGCCGGTTTTTATCCTGCCTGGGTGCTATCGGCCTATAAACCAGTCCAGGCAATGAAAAGCAAACTCAACCTGCCGGCCAACGCTTCATCAGGTTTATCGTTAAGAAGGATCCTGACCGTTTCCCAATTTACGGTAGCCCAGTTTTTTATTCTGGCCGTGATCATGGTCAGCATGCAACTCCGGTACACATTAAGCAAAGACCCGGGCTTCAAGCAGGATGGCATTATCTATTTCCAGACAAACTTCAACGATACCACCAAATGGAAGCGGACCCTGCTGGCCCAAGAGATCCGCGCTATACCCGGCGTTACATTGGTCAGCCTGTCTAACAACCCGGTGGCGGCCAACGGCACCTGGTCCAGCATCATAGCATACAAGGATGGCGGAAAGAAAACAGAGACCAATGTACAGTTGAAAATGGTGGATACTAATTACCTGAAATTGTATGAGCTGAAACTGCTTGCAGGTAAAAATATAAGCGTAAGTGATAGCATAAAGGAGTTTATCATCAATGAGACCTATGCAAAACTGTTAGGGTTCAGCAATCCGGCGGAAGCTTTAGGAAAAGAGCTGGAATGGGATGGAACAAGGAACGTACCTATAACCGGCGTGGTGGCTGATTTCCACCAGCAATCCCTGCACAATCCCATCAAGCCACTTGCTATTGCCAATAATCCGGATAACCAGCGAACCATAAACGTAGCCCTGACCAACGGCAGCAGCTGGCAGCCTGCTATTGAAAAAATCCGGTCCGCCTTCAAACACCTGTACCCGGATGACGATTTTGACTATAGCTTCCAGGACGAGACGATCCGTAAATATTATAATAATGAAATAAAGACCGCGTTCCTGGTGAAATGTGCCAGTGTGCTGACGATCATTATTAGTTGCCTTGGCCTGCTGGGACTGGCTATTTATTCCACTATAAGAAGAACAAAAGAAATTGGTATTCGCAAGGTGCTTGGCGCTTCTGTGCCACAAATTGTTCAACTGATGTCAAAAGAATCGATGGTATTGGTTGCCATTGCTTTTATTATTGCTGCACCTTTAGCCTACTTTTTCATTTATGCCTGGCTGGAAAACTTTGCCTACAGAGTATCCCTGAACTGGTGGATGTTTGCCCTTACCTTTTTGTTACAGGCGCTGATAGCTTTTATTACGGTGGGTTCGCAGGCGCTCCGGACTGCATTTATTAATCCCGCAACAACGCTGAAGACCGAATAACTGACCAGGTGGAAACGAGCAGTGCAGCCAGCTGCCATTTGCACTAATAATTCGCATGGCGGAATTCCTGCGCCTGCGATAAAAAGAAAAAGTCTGTAATTAAGGATTCAATATCATTAACAACGGTAACCAATATCTTCCTGGTTTCTTCTTTGTCTTCTGGACTATGCTCATAATTAACGCCGAGTTCATCTGTAATGAACTGCCTCAACATATTTATAAACAGTTGCTTTTGTCTGTTGATAGCATACTCTTTTGTATAAAACTCCTTATTACTGCCATATAAGTGGAGGGAGTATTCCACGTAAGCAGGTATCCTGTTATACATATGGCCGAAAAAAGTACCACCACCGGTCAGTCTTCCAAAAAGCTCATTTAATTTACGGTAAAGGCTGGTAAGCACCGTCCGGCGGTTTTTCATATCCTGGTCTGTATCTTTCCTCTGCAGGAAATAAGCATACAGGATATAGTAGGAGTCCTGTCCCTGCTCACTTCCAAAGCTTATCACTTTTGGATGGCCCTTTTTGTCTGTTATCGTTTTTGAAATACCACTTTGATAATAAGAAATATCCGGTGACAGGGGTAATGGTTCATACAAATCAGGAAAGTGGTCTATTAACTCATTGAACTCATCTCCGTTGTATGTTAAAGTGTCAAATGCTGCCACCCGAAGAATTATGGAATCCTCTTTTACATACAGCGATGTATCTATACGTGTTGAGTGGTTTATAACAGGATCTGTTGCCTGAGGCTGGGGTACAGGAGACTGGCAGGCAGGAAAAAGGATAAGTAAACTAATGAAAAACCGGTTCATGATGGTAAAGGGCAAATTGGTGATTAACTGCTGGCCTGTAGGATCCCTGATGAAAATCCCGGAAACAGGTTAACGATGTGGGCTGTTTCATCCTCACAACAACGTATACCAGGTACTTTTCCCGATACCCTGCTTCACCAGATACCCATTACCCACCAGCTGCTGAATATGTTTTTTAACGGTGTTCTTATTAGCAGCGGTAGTGGTCACTGCATCCTGGAGGTTGATACGGCCATGGCCTTTGACCATTTCGAGGATCAGGACCGAGAGGCCCGGCAGGCGTTCCTGTACTACCTGAACCTGTTCCAGTTTGGCGGCCAGTCTGTCCTTTTGCTGTTGGAGGGCTTTGAGAAAGTACATGATCCAGGGACTCCAGTCGGGGTTGATGGCCCGGATGGTGGCCTGGGTCCGGCGGAGCGATTGGTGATAGGCGTCCCGGTTCTGTTCAATGACATGCTCCAGGGAACTGAAAGGCACATAGCCATACCCTGTTTTTAATAACAGGAGGGTGGTGAGCAGGCGGGACAATCGACCATTGCCATGCTGAAAGGGATGGATCTCCAGGAAAAGAATGGTGAATACGGCAATCACCAGCAGGGGATGGTGCCGGCGTTCTTCCAGGGCCACGGTAGCCCATTTCATCAGTTCCACCATCCGGCCAGCCGTTTCAAAGGGGCTGGCGGTCCGGAAAGCGATACCCTGGCTCCGGCCATCCTGGTCAAAAGCCTCTACATGATTGGTGAGGGTCTTATAATCGCCCCGGTGGTTTTCGTCCTTCAGGGAATATTTCAACATCTGGCGGTGCAGTTCCCGGATATGCGCTTCGGAAAAAGGGAGCTGCTGCCAGTTTAAGAATACATGATCTACAAGCGCTGCATAACCGGCTACCTCCTGTTCGTGGCGGGTGAGGTAAACGCCTTTCTGATCCTGCAGCATTTTTTCTACATCGGCATTGGTGATGGTATTGCCCTCTATCCTGACAGAGGCGCCAATACTTTCAATAGTAGCTACCTCACGTAAGGCAGCCAGCTTTTCAGGGGCCATTCTGCCCAATGCTTTCCAGGAGCCTTTGAATTCATCGAGGCCAGCAATCAGATTCAGCATTTGTTCGTTAATAACCAATCCGTTAAGGCTAATCATAGCATCAGTGTGTATCCTTAAATATCCGAAAAATGATCGTAAATAGCTGAAAAATATCCGTAATTATAGCTGCAAATAACCGGATACGGTGAATAATATCCGGTGGATCTACGCAATCCACCACCCGTATTTTTCCTCAAACGATAATTTGTAAAAAGAATGTTGCACAAGTGAAACTTTCTTTTTGAAAGGCATAGCTAATAAACGTTTAGGAGCGCCGTGAAAACGCAATGATCTTTGTCAGCAGCAACAATGATCTGCCAGCCCCGGAAAAAATGGTAATGGCCTGTAATTTTATCTGCTCTAAATACCGATCTTTAACCACGATGAAAACTATTTTTCATACTGGACCCGTATGAATGATCTCCCATTGAATAAAGAAGCTGAAGCGCTCGGAAATACCCTCCTGGAAATTTCCATGTTATTAATGATCTCCGGTGCCAGCACCGGTCGTATCCGCAATACGGTGGACAGGATATCCAACCGTTTTGGCTTTATTACCTATACCCTCGTATCCCAGCGTACAATTACTATCAGTATTTACGATGATTCGGACCGCTGCCTGTTCAACAGTCTCAAGCGGACCAAACCCCATGCAGTCAATTTCAAGATCATTGCAGAGGTTAGCCGGATCAGCTGGCAGATAGTGGAAGAGAAATGGAGCCTGGAGCAGATCAATGCCGCCATCGGCAAGTTAGGCGAGCTGCACCATTATCCGCGGCTGCTGGTCCTTCTGTTCACCGGCCTGGCCACCGCCTCCTTTTGCCGGCTGGCCGGGGGAGAGCTGCCGGAAATGTCGGCTGTATTTGCCGGTACTGTATTGGGACTTTTCGTGAGGCAGGAAGCATCAAAAATGCGGTTCAACTTTTATCTCTGCGTTTTCTTTTCGGCCCTGACCGCTTCCCTGCTGACCGGTTTTATATGTAAAATGGTTCCCGGCATCAACGCTGAGATCTCGATGGTGACCTCCATCCTGTTCCTGATCCCGGGGATCCCGCTTATCAATGCTTTTGCAGATATGCTGGACGGAAACCTGCAGAATGGCCTGCTCAGGGGACTGAACGGAATGATCATATCCTTTTCCATTGCCCTGGGCCTATTTACATCAGTAGCAATATATCGTTTTTAGTATGGAATGGTTGACCTTGATACAGAAGTGCTTCTTCTTCGGGCTGGCCGCCACCGGCTTTGCCATCCTGTTTGCTGTGCCTGCCCGGACCCTGTTACCGGTATTTATTATGGGCGCCCTGGGGGGCATCACCAAGTTTATCCTCCTGCATTACCATTTCAATATAATCGTGAGCACCCTGGTTGGATCTGCGGTGATCGGATTCCTTAGTATTCCTTTTGCGCATTTCCGGCATGCACCCCCCGCCATCTTTGCCATCCCGGCGGTGATTCCCATGGTGCCCGGGGTGCTGGCCTATAAAATGATGTCCGGCCTGATTGTCCTGGCCAGCGATGCCAACCCGGCCCTTCATACTGCTATGCTGGCGGATACTGTGCATTACGGCCTCCAGGTGATGTTCATCCTGATCAGCCTGGCGGTAGGCGTGGAGCTTCCCCTGCTGATCACCCGGAAACAGTCTGCCAAAGGGCTTATCAAACGCAGCGCCTACAAAGATCTGGCATAATAAAGAAGTAAAACCTGTCTTCCCTATCGCCTTACCACAAAAACAAAGGCGAACCCGTTGGGGGTCCGCCTTGTTTGCTTAAATCATAAAACATGACATGGTTTCTTAAGCCGGTGCTACCTCAGGGGCAGGTTGCGCAGCTACTACAGGTTCCTCTTTATAGTTTGGTCCTTCATAAGCTTTGATATAGATCTTCTTCAGCTCGCTGATCAGCGGGTAGCGCGGGTTGGCGCCGGTACACTGGTCGTCGAAGGCCTGTTCGGACATGGTTTCAAGAGAAGCGTAGAACTTGGTCTCGTCAACGCCATGCTCGCGGATGGATTTGGGGATGCCTACTTTCGCTTTCAGGTCTTCGATAGCGGCAATCAGCAGTTCCACTTTCTCAGCTTCAGTTTTACCACCCAGTTTCAGGTAGTCAGCGATCTGGGCATACCTCCAGCGGGCGTTAGGATATTTGTATTGCGGGAAGGCGGCTTGTTTGCGTGGGTTTTCCACAGCATTGAAGCGAACCACTTCGGAGATCAGCATACCGTTGGCTACACCGTGTGCAACACCATGGGTGGCGCCCAGTTTGTGAGCCAGTGAGTGACAGATACCCAGGAAGGCGTTGGCAAAGGCCATACCGGCAATGGAAGAGGCGTGGGCCATTTTTTCCCTTGCTTTGATATTGGTCTTCCCTTCGTTGTATGCATCCGGCAGGTATTTGAAGATCAGGCGGATGGCTTCCAGCGCCAGGCCATTGGTGAACTCAGAGGCCAGTACGGATACATAAGATTCCAGGGCGTGGGTCAGGGCGTCGATACCGGAAGCGGCAGTCAGGCCTTTAGGCATGTTCATCATCAGCTCGGCATCCACGATAGCGATATCGGGAGTCAGCTCATAGTCTGCCAGCGGATATTTGATATCGGTTTTTTCATCGGTGATCACAGCAAAAGGAGTGACTTCAGAACCGGTACCTGCGGTAGTGGGCACGGCTACGAAGCTGGCTTTGATACCCATTTTCGGGAAAGCGTATACTCTTTTGCGGATATCCATGAAACGCATGGCCAGGTCTTCAAAGCGTTCTTCGGGGTGTTCATACAGAACCCACATGATCTTAGCGGCATCCATCGGAGAACCACCGCCCAGGGCCAGGATGGTATCAGGCTGGAAGCTGGTCATTTCAGCAGCGCCTTTGCGGGCAGCAGCGAGTGTGGGATCAGGATCAACGTCGAAGTAAACGGTGTAGTCGATCTTTTGTTCGTCCAGGATCTTGGTAACATGGTCTGCAAAGCCCATTTTGAAGAGGACCTTGTCGGTAACAATGAATACTTTTTTCTTACCCAGCTCTTTCAGTTCTCTGAGGGCTACGGGCAGACAGCCATATTTGAAATAGACTTTTTCGGGAACGCGGAACCAAAGCATATTTTCTCTTCTTGCAGCTACGCTTTTAATGTTTAAAAGGTGTTTTACGCCAACATTCTCGGAGACGGAGTTACCACCCCAGCTACCGCAACCCAGGGTAAGGGAGGGGGAGAGCTTGAAGTTGAAGATGTCACCGATAGCGCCCTGGGAAGAAGGCATGTTGATGATGGTACGACCAGTCTTCATGGCTGCGCCGAAACGGTCGATCCTTTCCTGGGAAACAGCGGGATCAGTATACAGTACCGAAGTGTGTCCAAAGCCGCCCAGCTTAACCAGCCTGATAGCTTTTTCCAGCGCTTCGTCAAAGTTCTTGGCTTTGTACATGGCCAGAACAGTTGACAGTTTTTCATGGGAGAACGGCTCGTCCAGCTCAGTGGAAGTTACTTCACCGATCAGGATCTTGGTCTCTTCAGGAACGGTGATGCCAGCGAGGGCGGCGATCTTAAAGGCCGACTGACCTACGATGTTAGCATTCAGCACACCATTGATCAGCAGCAGGGCGCCTACTTTGCTGACTTCTTTCTTGGACAGGATGTAAGCACCACGGTCCAGGAATTCCTGTTTTACTTTTTCATACACTGACTCTACCACGATCACGCTCTGTTCAGAAGCGCAGATCATACCGTTGTCGAAGGTCTTGGAGAGCAGTACGGAGTTTACAGCCATTTTAAGGTGAGCGGTCTCATCAATAATGGCAGGAGTGTTACCGGCGCCAACACCAATGGCAGGTTTGCCGGAACCATAAGCGGCTTTCACCATGCCGGGACCACCGGTAGCAAGGATCAGGTCAGCCTGGGCCATCAGCTGTTGAGACTGCTCAACGGAAGGCTCTTCGATCCAGCTGACAATGTTCTTGGGCGCACCTGCTTTTACAGCGGCGTCCAGTACGATCTGAGCAGCGGCGATAGTGGATTTCTTGGCACGGGGGTGCGGAGAGAAAATGATCCCGTTCCTTGTTTTCAGCGCGATAAGGGCTTTAAATATGGCAGTGGAGGTCGGGTTGGTGGTGGGCACCACGGCGGCAATCACACCGATGGGCTCAGCAATCTTGGTGATACCAAAAGCTTCGTCGCTTTCAATGACACCACAGGTCTTTTCATTCTTGTACTGGTTATAGATATACTCTGAAGCGAAGTGGTTTTTGATCACCTTATCTTCAACTACACCCATACCTGTTTCTTCAACGGCCATTTTAGCCAGTTGGATCCGGGCGTTATTAGCTGCAATAGCCGCCTGACGAAAGATCTCATCTACCTGTTCCTGGGTGAATGTGGAATATTGCACTTGTGCTTCCCTGACCTTTTCGATTTTCTTAGACAATTTTTCTGCATTTGTTTCCATGATAGAGGAATTAAGATGAAACAAAAGTAGAATGCTCCTATACTATTTTATATGATCGTCATCATGCAGAATTGATATAATATCAGGCGGTTGCCAAACATGGATCCGACCCACAAAAACACAGTTTGCGTCGGTGTTGAGCCTTTAAGTGCAAAGGCCGGCTGCTTTATCTCTATGGTACTATTTACTTCTCCTGATCTCCGTTAGTAAGCGCACAACAGGAAGGTCTTTTGTTGTTTGAATGCTGACCTTGAAACTGGTCCCTTCCCGGTATTCGGCAGCTGTTTGTATGGATGCTATCAGTAATGGATCAGCGATAGCTGCCAGCGCCTTGCCCTTGGCTGCTTTTCCAAGCGTGAACCAAACATCAAACCCAGTGCTGGTAACCTGTATATAGAAGAGGTTCTGCTTTTTTTCGCGGCATTGGAGGGTCCAGCCGCTGCTGGCGCTGTAGTATTTCCAGATGGTTTCGGTGATCTTGTTTTCCCGCAGCAGGCTGTCCAGTAACACTTGTTTTTTTCCCAGGGCAGCTGTTGCCGGCGCCTGTGTTTTGTCCGTAAAAACAAGGGTAGAAGGGCTCATACAGGTAGGTATAGGTTTGCGGTAGCACAAAGTTAGGACTAATTTTAGGCCTCCGCGAAGAACAAGCGTCATCCGGTCAACTGATCCTTGCACTGATCAACGTCATACCATCCCTTTAATGGTCTGTCATTAATTGGTAAAAACAGGACAAAAAAAAGGGGCGCGCCGGAATCCGGCACACCCTTCTGCTCAAAATCAAACTCCTCAAGCCCTTTATGCTGCCATTTTATGGTAAAGTTGCTGTCCGATTGCTTCCTCCATACGCTCTGTCATATTGTTTACGGCACTACCACTATCTATAACCGACAGCCTGTTCCGGTGGGCATCCCAACCGAATATATATACAGGGCTGTTGTTCACACTTACTCTGTATCTTGCTTCTGTGGTATGCGTTTCATATAAAGTAGCTTTTACAGCAACGGGTTTTCCGTCTACCATCAGTTCAAATGTCTCGGTAACCGCTTTATTATTTTTTCTCGCTTTCATAACAACGCTTTTTAGAAGTGATGAATACAAGCTGTATAATCCAACAATAATGCCGGTCTGTGCCAATCTTGTCTAAATGGCCGGCAATAGCCGTTGTTTTTAATGACGTATTAATGCTTTATGGCTTTTTTAACGCGCAGGTTATAATCACATTAAAAGGAGGCTTGGCGGGTTACCTGGGCGGTTATCCGTTCAACTTATCATAATACCGTTGGTATACAGTGGTGCTGAGGAGGTCTGCCAGGTGAATAACAGCGTGAGGGTCTTCTATAAAGGAATAGCTTAACAGCAGCATGGGCACGGTGGGCTCGCCTGTACGATAAGCAGGCTGGTAATAATCGATGTCCAGCAGGCGGAATCCCAGTCGTTCATAGAACCGGATCCTGCGCTGGCTGTCGGGATCATGCGGCCGCTCTACTTCCAGCAGCAGCTTACCCTCGCTCCGGCTGATCAGCTGGTCCATGATGGCTGCACCATATTGTTTGCCGCGCTCCAGCGGATCAACGGCAAAATGCTCCAGGTAACACCAATGTTCCAGCTGCCAGCAGATCAGGAAGGCCACCGGTCTTTCTTCTTCCTGCACCAGCCACAGCTGCATGGCCGGTTCGGGCAGCAGTTGCAGCACCTGCTGCCAGGCCCTGCGTTCCTGCCAGGGGAAGCTGGTCTCGTACAGGGCCTGTACAAAGGCCAGCTGCGGATGGTCTGCTGTCCGGATCTGTTGGAAGTTCATTATCGTTATTGATGTGCGTGGAACAGGAAAGATCAGTCTGCTTTCAGCCGCGCTATTTCCTGTCGTACCAGGTCGTTCTCAAAACCTTTCTGCAGGAGATAGTCGGTGGTCTTGCTCATTTTCACAAACAGGTTAACGCCTTCGCCTTTGATAGTGGCCCATTTTTTTTCGGCCAGGGTGCGCAGGGTGACCAGGTAATCAGCCTCATCAATTTCCTTCATGGCCTGGCGGATATTGTACTCACTGATCTGCTTTTGCTTCAGCTCGTATTTGATCTTTACCCGACCCCATTGTTTCATCCGGAATTTTCCGCCGGCAAAAAGGGTGGCAAAACGTTCTTCGTTGAGGTAATTTTCTTCTATCAGCTGAGACAGCAGCTCTTCCACTTCCTGCCTGCGCAGGCCATAGCCATACAGCTTCTCCTTGACCTCCGCATGGGAGCGTTCCTGGTAGCCGCAATAATGGCGGGCCTTCTGGAGAGCCTGTTCTTTGGAAAGCTGTTTCCGGTACATGCCGGCAAGTTACATTAAAGCAGTTTAAACATCTTCCAGCCTGTCCACGCAGCCGTATTCTGCTTTCAGCAGGTCGTCGTAATGATCGGCATTTTTGAACAGGGTATTAAAGACCTGCGCACCGGTATCTTTATGGATGTCCAGGTCATAGATCACACAGGAGAGAATAATGTTCTGGTTGGCGCAGCTCAGCACCAGGCCATTCACCCGGTAGTTCTCCTGCAGGAGGAACAGGTACAGGGGTTTGATCTTGCTGGGATCCGGCGGCAGCTGGCAGAGATAGGCGTCGCCGGCTATAAAATAGTTCTCGGGATTATACGTGATCTTGATCCGGGCGCTGCCTTCCCGCACTTCCCAGCGGTTGGCGCCGGACCTGGCCAGTTTGATATCCTTTCCCAGGCTGCGGAGAATGTCTTCAATGGTCTTGGCCACACCCACCACTTCTGCTTCTTTCTCCGGCATCTCGGGCAGCTTGACCTCGGTACCGCAGGAGGGGCAGTACTTGGTGGCTTCTATATTTTCAGGAAGCACCAGGAAATCGCAGCTATGGCAACGGGTAGAGGGCGTGCCTTTATGGGGCGAGTACAATTGCAGGGCGGTGTGCAGGTAGCTCACCGGCAGGGCAAAGCCCAGGTTATCGCCGCCACGGATGATGAACGAATTGACGCCAATCACTTCACCGGATTGATTGACCAGGGGACCGCCGCTGTTGCCAGGGTTGATGGCCGCATCTATCTGGATAAATTTCAGCCCATCCCTGATCCGGTCCACTTTGGAGATCACGCCCTGGGTAGCTGTATAGTTGAGTCCGTAGGGGTGTCCAATGGCAATCACTTCATCACCGTCCTTCAGGGATTCATAGCGGCCCAGCGGCAGCTCAGGCAGTTCAACGCCGGAAGGGGCCTGAAGAAAAGCCAGGTCATGCTTCCGGTCGGTATACCAGACGCGGGATAAAACTTTTTCAAAGGTCTTGCCCGTAATGGTCACTTCTGCATTTTCATCCACTACATGATCATTGGTGACAATAAGGTCAAACTCTTTCAGGTAAAACCCGGTGCCAGTGCCGGTTTGGGTGGCTATCTGGATAATGGACGGCTGAAACTTTTCTATTACCTGTTGTGTTGGCATCGTTCGTGGGGTTGTACTGTTCAGTTTTGTGTTCGCATGGACCCGGTTGCTGCTGATCAATCAGGCTTCAAAATTCAGGTAGGTGATCTCGGTTACAAAAGAGTGGTTGAAGCTCACCAGTGAATCGTATTTCAGCAAATGGGCCTTATAGTTCAGCTCAGGGTATTTGGGCTTCCAGGCCTGTACAATAGATTCTATCTTTTCCCGGATGGCATCCGCATCAAAGTGGTTGCTGACCGGGTTATAATACTGCGTTGTAAAACCAAGTTCCGCAAAAAATCCACCATAGTTGATCTGTATGAAAAGCCGGAACAGGTCGCTCAGCGGTTTGGGCAGGCTGTAGGAATACTGGCAGAAAGCAATGCCGTATTCCAGCACCTTGCTGGCAATGAAGGGATGGCCATTGTCATTGTACCAGGGCATATTGCCGATGGCTGCATTCACTGCTTCCACTACGGCCTGGTGGTTCTGCGGTGTTACTATAGAGAAGGTATGCCTTGAGCGGAACAGGCAGCGGAAAACATCTTCCTTGCTGAGCAGGAGCAGTTTTCCAAAGCCATCTATCATACCCAGGTTGCGCTCCTGGGTCTGCCGTTCATCTTTCCGGTAATAGGTATCGGCTATCTTCTCCAGCTCGCTCTGCAGTTTGCCTTCCGGTCCCAGCAGGTAATCGATCCGGAATACCAGGGTGAGGAGGAGATAGGCTACGCCTCCGGAAAACTTATCGGCATCCAGTGTTTTGATATAGTCCAGCGTTTCAGTGATCCATCTCCGGAAATAGTCGTATTTCACTTCTTTTTCCGCATCCGGCAGCTCCATCACGTGATCGGTGTCAATGGTCAGCAGGGAAGCAAACTCCTGCACCAGCAGGTCGTCCTGCTTATCAGCTTTGGTGGCCAGCTCTTTCAGGCCATAATACAGTTTGTTGGGATTGGCGGTCTTGATATCCGTATCAAACCGCATGCAAAGCCTTTCCTGGTCCAGCGCATAACGGCTGTAATACAGGTTGAAGTTCATTTCCAGCAGGCGGCGCATGACGGGCACGCTGGGCTGCGGCATCCTGGCCAGTGTGATCTCGGCCTGCAGGTGGTCCTGGGTAAAGGAACCGCGTAATACTTTGGAGCCCTGGTACACATGGAATTTCCCTTCCTGGCCGTTGCGTTCCAGCACCACGTTCTCCTGGGCATCATCCCGCAGGTAATCAAAAAAAGCTTCTATGCAGTTATGGTATTCCTGGTTCTTAAAGAGATTATCTGCTTCCGTCCATTTATTGACCTTGGCCACGGTTTTGTTGTTGTCTGAATAACGGCCGAAGGCAATAGCGGGCTCTACTGCTTTTTTCTTTTTACCCCATCCGAATAATTTATCGAATACCATATACAAGCTGCTTTTTATAAGTTCCGGCCTGCTGCCGGAATGAGCGCGTGAAGTTATCTATTTTACCGGCTTTTCCAAGTTCCGTACACAATTCCTTTTGCCTTGCCGGAACAGGCCGCCCTATCCTTGTCCCGATGCTGAGAATTCGGGACAAGATATTGATTTTCAACATACAAAGATTGTTCTTTTTTTAGTTCGTCAATTGTTGGGCAAGTAGTGTGCCGAAGGCAATGGCCGGTACAACGTTAAATATACAGCCGGCCGGCTGGCATACCGGCCGTTTTATTCCAGGGACCTGCCCGTAAAAACACGGGCTGAAACAATACCTGTGGCACAACCGCAGGACCGGTAATCCGCAGCCGGATTGTGATTTGCCTGTTCAAAAAATCCGGTAAACCATATCATTCATAATTCTATATTTGCTCAAATCTTAATCAAGTTTATGAAGTTCATCGTTTCTTCTTCGGCTTTATTGAAACAATTGCAACAGATCAGCGGTGTTATCAATGCCAATACCGTGTTACCTATCCTGGAGGATTTCCTGTTTGAAGTGGAAAAGAACAAACTGACCGTAGTAGCTACGGACCTGGAAACGGTGATGAAGATCCAAATGGAAGTGGAAGCCAAAGACTCCGGCCGGGTTTGTATCCCAGCCAAGATCCTGATTGATTCGCTTAAAAATATCCCGGACCAGCCGCTGACCTTCACCATCGACAAGAACTTTGGTGTAGAGCTGACCAGCGACAATGGTAAATACAAGGTGATGGGGGAGAACCCGGACAATTTCCCCAAAGAACCCGTAGCTGACGATACTTCTACCTTTACCATGACCTCTTCCGCCCTGGTAACAGCTATTAACAAGACCCTGTTTGCCGTGAGCAATGATGATCTCCGCCCGGCCATGACAGGTGTTTTCTTTGAAATGGATAAAAAAGGCCTCCAGTTTGTAGCCACCGACGCACACCGCCTGGTCCGTTACAAACGCAGTGATGTCAGCTGCCCCAAGAACGATTCCCTGATCGTTCCCAAAAAGCCGCTCAACCTGCTGCGCACGGCCATGCCCGATAATGATGATGAACTGACCATCAACTACAACAGCAACCACCTGTTTGTTAAACATGGTACAACCCAGATGAGCTGTCGCCTGATAGACGCCCGCTTCCCGGATTATAAAGTGGTGATCCCCGCTGATAATCCCTATAAGCTGACCATCAACAAAAGCGATTTCCAGGGCGCCCTCCGCCGGGTAAGCATCTTCAGTAATAAAAGCACCAACCAGGTGGTCCTCAATATCAGCGGCAGTGAACTGCAGCTGGCTGCACAGGACGTAGACTTCTCCTTTGAAGGTAATGAGCGCATGAAATGCCAGTACAACGGAGAGGACCTGCAGATTGCCTTCAATGGTAAGTTCCTGATTGAAATGCTGAGTGGAGCAGACAGTGACGAGATCGTTATTGAGCTGTCTACCCCCACCAAGGCCGGTATCATCAAACCCACAGAGCAGGACGAAAATGAAGAAATGCTCATGCTGGTGATGCCCCTGATGCTCAACAGTTAAAAAATTCCACTTAACTTAGGATCCGGATGCCAAAACATCCGGATTTTTTTTGCCTCAACAATGCATATGTTCCAGGCTGTTCGCACATATGACAACTATATTTCTGCTAACCTCATGCTGCAAAGGCTGGAGGAAGAAAATATCCGCGCCTATCTGCAGGATGAACATACTGTGACCAGCTATCCCGTTCTTTCCAATGCCATTGGCGGTATTAAGCTCATGGTCTTTGAAGAGCAGGTGGGCCGCGCACTGGAACTGATCGCCGGCTTTGAGCAAACCTACCGCCAGGCCGTTGCCTGCCCGCGCTGCGGCTCCCTCAACGTTCATTTTGTAACACAATCCACCAACCCCGTCAACTGGCTATCCGCCATTACCTCCTGGTTGTTCGGCAATTACGCAGTAGCCTTTAAACAGGTATATCGCTGCTTCGATTGCGGCTATGAAAGAGAGGACCTGCCGGACCGTGACGTGCACCAGGAGTAGGTTTTTTTTCGTAAATTAGAAGGATAACGCCTCAATTTTATGGAGTCTTTTCTGCAATTCTGGGATACTATCCAGAGCTGGCAGCGGGTAGCTATCCTGCTTGGCGGAATGGTCTTTTTCTGGCTGCTGGAAGGCTATTATCCCCTGTTCCGGTTTTCCTTTAAAAGATACCGGCATGCCGGCGTCAACCTGCTGTTCCTGTTCACTACCCTGGTGCTGAATGTGCTGCTGGGCACTATTACCATCATGGTCTGCAGCTGGGTGACCCGGAATGATTTCGGGCTGCTCAACTGGCTCCACCTGCCCATCTGGGCCAATATCCTGCTGGCGATGTTCTTCATGGATTTTTTCTCGCAGTACCTGCCGCATTTTGCCATGCACAAGGTAAAATGGATGTGGAAGTTCCATATGGTCCACCATAGCGATACCAAGGTGGATGTGACCACCGGTACCCGCCACCACCCGGGCGAGTGGCTCTTCCGTGAGGCCAGCACTATCCTGGGCGCTTTCCTGATCGGGCTGCCTATTGGCCTGTATTTCCTGTACCGCAGCCTCTCAGCCATCTTCACCCATTTCAACCACGCCAACATCCGCGTGCCGCTCTGGCTGGATAAACCCATCAGCTGGGTCTTCGTATCGCCCAATATGCATAAGGTGCATCACCACTTCAAACGGCCTTATACAGATACCAACTACGCCAATGTCTTTTCTATATGGGACCGCCTGTTCGGCACCTTCGCCTATGCAGATCCCAAGGACCTGCGCTATGGCCTGGATACCCTGGACGACCAGACCGATGAGCATATCGGCTACCAGCTGGGCCTGCCGTTCAGGAAAGGGATTAAAACGGATCCCTGAGAGAGTTCCACTGCAGCCGGGAAGTAGTTTTTATAGCCCGGCAATGCCACGCCTCCCATGCCTAATTGTTTTGTACATCTCCCCGTTGGTTTTCGGCTTTGCCCCGTAGACCTGGAGTGGTTCTTTTAGCCCGGCAATGCCAAACCTCGCATCCCAGATTATTCTGTACACCCCGCCGTTGGTTTTCCCGTTTTGTTTCGGCTTTGCACCGACGCCCTGGAAATGGCTGCCATAGCCCGGCTCTGCCATACCCTTCGCCCAAAAACTTTTTTATGGGTGCCCTGCCCAGGGCTGCGGCCGGCTACCTTGTCCGGGAACCCATTTATTTTCCCTCCAGGAGATGCCTTCCATAGTTTGTCCCTTACTTGCCCGCGGCTTGCCCTATCTTTGATGCCCACAAAAATCACACATGACCAGAATTATCGCCATGATACCGGCCCGTTATGCCGCTACCCGTTTTCCCGCCAAACTGATGCAGCCCCTGGGCAACAAAACGGTGATCCGGCATACCTACGACAATACCCTGGCTACCGGCCTATTCCAGGAGGTTGTAGTGGTGACCGACAGCGATATCATCTATGACGAGATCAGCGCCCATGGCGGTAAAGTGGTCAGAAGCATTAAAGAACACGAAAGCGGGAGCGACCGTATTGCCGAAGCCGTGGCCGGTATGGACGTGGATATTGTGCTGAATATTCAGGGCGATACCCCCTTCATCCAGCAAAAGCCCCTGGAAAAACTGCTGGCCTGTTTCAATGACCCCAGCGTCCAGGTAGCATCCCTGATGCAGGTGCTGAGCAAACAATCAGAAATTGACGACCCCAACTTTGTAAAAGTAGTAGTGGACAGGAACATGAACTCGCTCCTGTTCAGCCGCAGCGTAGTGCCCTACAGAAGGGACCAGCAGGCCCCTGTTACCTACTATGAACATATCGGCGTATACGCTTTCCGCAAACAGGCGCTGCTGGATTTTACTAACTGGCCGCAAACACCTCTCGAAGCGGCTGAAAAGGTGGAATGCCTGCGCTATCTTGAAAACGGTATCCCGCTCCGGATGGTAGTGGTAGATTATATGGGCATTGAGATCGATACACCGGAAGACCTGGTCAAAGCCAGCCGCTTCATGGGACAGTAAGGCACTAACCCTAACAGTCTCCTGTGTTCCTGCAACCGGTAAACGCATCATGCCAACAGCGTTTCCATCATGTTTCTCCATTTATATTTTATCCAGGCCCTGTAAAGAGTACCGGATGGCTTGCTATTTGTAGTGAACCATTGATAACACGGTGCAGAAAAACACTTAGTGCGTTCAGATAAGTACCAGACTTGTTGTGTAAACATCGCTTTTCTGCAATTTTTTTGCTTTCGTTATCGTCAATAGGAGGTAAAAAAACTAACTTTACCCGTCCTCGGTCTTTAATAATCCCCTGAGACTACAATAGGAATTGATATTAAATTTTTTATCCATGAAAAAGCTGCGCGGAAATTATTGGCGCCATTTTGCTAAATCGATTTTATAGCAAATGCACCCATGCCCTGGCTCATAAATTCCCAATTCCTTTATCCGTATTTCATTACTATACTGAATAGCCATTTCAACAGGTGGTCCGGAAGACGTTGCCTTAAGCCCGTCCTCTCCACCCGGCGGCATGGTATTTTTAAATAGCTGGTACACCACATACAGCAATTGGTTAGGGTTCTTATTCACAAAACGCAGCAAATCTGCTGCGTTTTTTTGTTGCCGCTTTCTCCTACCTTCGTTGCGCAATCCAGTGCTCTTTTAATAACCTTTTCAGAATCATTGCATATGAAATTCAGAAATTTCAGGATGGTGAGCTATGTGGTGTATGGCAGGGGCAGCTTTGACCAGCTCGATGAGATCCTGGCGCCTCACAGGCAGGGCGATGCCCCCATGATCTTTTTAGTAGACCATCACTTCGAAAATGGCGCCATCACTGGCAACGGACAGCCCCTGATCAACAGGATACCCCTCCGCGGCAAGGACAAAGTGATCTTTGCAGATGTCACCTATGAACCCAAGACCACTCAGGTAGACAAACTGGCCAACCAGCTCAAAGAAGAATTTGGAACCATCAGCGGCGTTATCGGTATCGGCGGCGGCTCCGTCATGGACCTGGCCAAAGCCGTTTCCCTGATGATGAATAACCCCGGTTCCTCGGCCGATTACCAGGGTTGGGACCTCGTTAAATTTCCCGGCGTTTACAAAGCCGGTATCCCTACCCTCAGCGGCACCGGCGCGGAAGTATCCCGGACCACCGTACTCACCGGCCCTACCCGCAAGCTGGGCATGAACTCCGACTTTACCCCCTTTGACCAGATCGTACTGGACCCCGAACTAACCGCCAATGCACCGGTGAACCAACGGTTCTATACCGGTATGGACTGCTATATCCACTGTATTGAAAGCCTCACCGGTACTTACCTGAACGAGTTCAGCAAATCCTACGGCGAAAAAGCGCTTGATCTTTGCCGTGAGATATTTGTAAGAAAAGATACCTGGGATACTGAATCGGATGACAAACTCATGATGGCTTCCTATGCCGGCGGTATGAGCATCGCCTACTCACAGGTGGGCGTAGCCCATGCCGTGAGCTATGGTCTCAGCTACCTGCTGGGCACCAAACATGGCGTAGGCAACTGTATTGTGATGAACCACCTGGAAGAATACTATCCCGAAGGCGTGGCTGAATTTAAAAAGATGGTGCAGAAGAATGGTGTGGAAATTCCCACCGGCATCTGCAAAGGCCTGAACGATGAACAGTTTGATACCATGATCAATGTTTCCCTGGGCATGAAACCCCTCTGGGAGAACGCCCTGGGGAAAGACTGGGAAAAGATCATGACCCGCGAAAAACTGAGAGCCCTCTACGAAAAATTATAGGCTGCCTTTCAAGATACCAGGGCCTGCTTAAAAGAATACCCACCCGGGTACCGGAGACCAATGGCTGTTGAACCAGCAACATAGGTCCCATCTTTCTTTTTAGCAGGCCCTTTTCTTTAAATAAAGGCAGGGCACGGTATTTTCTATTGGTTTTTAGCCGTAAATTTTCAGTGCTATGGATATGCGCCCACAAAAATACCTGCGTTATCTGGGGCTTACCGGCCCCACCGGTACCCAGCGTACCAAGGAGATCCTGCATGTCAACCCTACAGTGATCCCCCAGCGGGAAGAAGCTACAGCAGTAGAGATCAAAGTGTACGACTATGACGCCGGCACCGTGAACGAGTCCCGCCCGGACTCCATCTCCGAATGCCTGTCCTTCCGGGAAAGCAACCGCATTTCCTGGATCAATATTGATGGACTGCGTAAAGCCGATGTGGAAACCATCTGCAACCATTTCAACATCCACGCCCTGCTGACTGAAGATATTCTCAGCGTCAGCCAGCGGCCCAAGATGGACGAAGTGGAAGGTATACTTTTCTGCCTGCTCAATATGCTGTTTTACAATGAGCACAAAAAGACGGTGGAAACAGAGCAGATCAGTATTGTACTGGGCAAGGACTTTGTGATCTCCTTCCAGGAAGATGCCAAACGCGATGTTTTTGATCCCCTGCGTTCCCGCCTCCATATGCCCAACAGCAAGATCCGCCAGCGATCGGCCGATTACCTGCTCTATTCCATGCTTGACCTGGTGGTGGACAATTACTTCCTGGTGATGGAGAAAGTGGGCGAGCAGATTGAATTACTGGAAGACGAGATCATCCGGCGCAGCAATCCCAAATCACTGGCCCGTATCAACCAGCTGCGCAAGGAGCTGATTGTCCTTAAAAGAAATGTAGCCCCCGTGCGCGACCTGGTCAACGGCATCATCCGCAGTGAAAGTGAGTTGCTGGACGACCGGACCACCAAATACTTCAAAGACGTTTATGATCATATAGTACAGGCCTATGACCTTGGAGAGAATTACCGGGATATCATGATCGGCATGCAGGACCTCTATATCAATAATGTTAACCTCCGGCTGAACGAGGTCATGAAAGTAATGGCCATCGTGACCTGTCTGATGGCCCCGGCTACCGTAGTAGGCGGCATCTTTGGTATGAACTTCGATGTGATCCCCTATATCCATCAGGAATGGGGCTTTTACCTGGCCGTAGCCATTATGCTGATCGTTCCCCTCTGGATGTTGCGGGCCTTCAAAAAACGGGGCTGGTTCTAATGACTATTTCCCCTTGCTGACCATCTTGTCTACATGCTGTAACCTGTACAGGATATCCTCATCACCGGGAAATACTTCCAGGGCGGTGCGGAGGAACTGCTGCGCCTCCTTATATTTTTCCTGCCGTACATAATAGCCGGCCAGCTTTCCCGTCAGTTCAACCAGCCTGTCCTGGTGTTTCCGGGCAAACTCGGGCCATTTACGCAAAACAGCTTCCAGCTGCTTATAGTATTTCAACCCATCCTTGTAATCTTCTTTGTAAGCAAGCAATGCATACGTATGCCTGGCCAGGCTTTCTATGTTGTACTCCTGTACATTGCGGTTCTTTTCAATAAAAGGCAGGCGAGCGGAAAAATACCGGATGGTGTCAATGATCTTGGGCATGCTGTCAATGGTCTGCAACATGTCCAGCAGGGCAACGGTATAATTCTCCTTTGTCAGCAGATCATTCGGGTACAGGGCATAGGCGCTGTCCAGGTACAGCAAACAGGTATCCGGAAACTTCATCAGGTAATAATAACGCGCCATATCCTTGTAGTGATCATGCCGCAGCTCCACAGCGGTTGCACTGTCCCTGACTAACAGCCTGGCAGCTGCATACAGCTGCTGGTACTTCAACAGGTCAGGCGATTTGAACAGCATGGTTTCCCGTTCTTCATCCAGGAAAGCCAGCATGCTCTTGTTCCCCTGTTCCTTATCCCCGATCTCTGCATACCGCTGGTACAGCTGCAGGCGCTTGTCCTGATCAGCCTTCATCACATTATTGATCTGTATGGCCAGGAAGCCTGAAGCCAGGTACCGGTATTTTTCTTCAGGGTACAGGATATAGGCTTTTTCAAAATTTTTATACGCGGTAATATGATCCTCTTTTTGCGCAGCAGTCACTGCAGCATTATGATAAATGATGCCCGCCAGCTGCCGGAGCCGGATCTCCTTATCAGGATAGAAATATTTATTGAACACCTCATCTTTGTTCTGCTGCATTTCTTCCCTGGTAATAAGCTTGTTTTTCAGCAGGTACTCCAGGTACTCCGTTTTCATTTTGTCATTTGCCTGCATGATCATCATGCCGGGGGCTGTGGTCTCAAAAATCACCCGATGCGTATAGGGTGCTACTACCATGTATACATGGGTAGGCGCTTCGTGGATAGCATAGGGTATGCCCATCCTGTCCAGCAGCAGGGCGTAGAGGGCGGTGGCGGTGGCGCAATTGTATATGCCGTTGCTGAACAGCTGTGAAAAAGCAGGATTATCCTCGTATTTGACCAGGAAGGCATCATGAATTTTTTTGAACAGCTTTTTGATCTCTTTCGCTGTCGCCTGGCCGTTGAGGCTGTTCTGTGCCAGAAAGACATCGGGCTTTTGCCGGCAGACTTCCAGGGTAAGGGCGCCGCCGGAGAAATTATCCGAAGCCAGCATCAACTCAAAAAGGTCAACTGTGCTGTCTGCCGCAACCCTTTTAAGCAGTCGGGCTTCTGTTTCATTGGAATAGATATCCAGCTGGCTGGCGGCAGGTGCTGGCTGTTGTGAGAAGGCAGGGGAGAATAGGGTTAAGAATGCCAGCAGGGTGATAAGGGGTTTCATATAAGGTTTTTATTGAACGGCCACAAGATACAGAATCGGCCTGTTTTTGGCCATGATCCTGCTCCTGCTGCTGTGCAGGTATCATCTTTTTTTGTATATTCAATACCTGCAAAAACGTTTTACTTCCATCTGAAAATAGTAACACCATGTCATTCAACCGACGTCATTTCCTGCAACAACTGACCGGTCTGGCCGCTGGCTTCGGCGCAGTATCCGCCGGCCTGGCCAATACCGATAGCCACCCAATTTCCGGCGAAGCAGTTTCCCATAGCAATCCTGGCTTTGACCCCGCAGCAGCTGGTA
Organism: Candidatus Pseudobacter hemicellulosilyticus; assembly: GCA_029202545.1. GTDB lineage: Bacteria > Bacteroidota > Bacteroidia > Chitinophagales > Chitinophagaceae > Pseudobacter > Pseudobacter hemicellulosilyticus. The sequence goes on along the minus strand of CP119311.1, from coordinate 1,303,205 downwards.
AGCTCTTCTTCAAGATCTCGCTGGCGCAGTGGTCGCTCCATAAAACACTCTGGGCTAAAAAACTGGACAACCTTGATTTTCCGCTGGTAGCCAAAAGGGATTTCGGGATCAGCACTGTTGAATATGTCAACCAGTTCTTCAAGGACAAGGCAAAGGATCCCAAATACCTGGCGGAGCTGCTCAAGCGCAGCAAGGACGCGGGGGTCAAAAATCACCTGATCATGATTGACGGGGAAGGTTCCCTGGGCGCCCCGGATAAAAAGGAAAGACTGGAAGCTGTGCAGAAACATCATCCCTGGGTGGATGCCGCCAAATACCTGGGCTGTTCTACTATCCGGGTCAACGCCCATGGAGAAGGCAGTCCCGAAGAAGTACAGAAAGCCGCTATTGAAGGCCTGAGCCTGCTGGGCGATTATGGCCGTAAGGCAGGTATCAACATTATTGTAGAAAACCACGGCGGCATTACTTCCAATGGCGCCTGGCTGGCCGGGGTCATGAAAGGCGTCAACAAATCCAATGTAGGCACCTTACCGGATTTTGGCAATTTCTGCATCAGACATGCAGACGGCAAATGCGCAGAGGAGTACGACCGGTACAAAGGGGTGGAAGAACTGATGCCCTATGCCAAAGGGGTCAGCGCCAAAGCCAATGATTTTGACCAGTCCGGCAATACCGACACCGATTACCGGAGAATGCTGCAGATAGTAAAGAACGCCGGCTTCAAAGGTTATATCGGGATAGAATACGAAGGCTATAACCTTTCAGAAGAAGAAGGCATCCGGAAAACAAAGGAACTGCTGGAAAAAGTAGGGGCGGAGCTGGCCTAATAGCTCATTTCATCCAGCTTCACTTTTCCTTTAAAGGTCCAGAACACAAAGGAGGTATACAGCGCCACCAGCGGCGTACCGATCAATGCTATGATCAGCAGGATCTTCATTGTCTTTGGCGAAGAAGCGCCATTGTCGATGGTGATGCTGTTGGCCGGATCGCCCGTACTGTACAACAGGTAGGGATATACTTCCAGCGCCACCATGATCAGCAGTAAAGCAATGGTCAGGCAGGAACTGATGAAAGCGTAGCGATACTTTCCTTTTTTCAGTTGTCGCGGTATATTGGCAATGGCCAGCACCATCAGCATGGGTATGATGAACCCGACCTGGTTGTTCCGGAAAAAATCACTGAGGTGCGGCACATACAGCAGGGTATACATGGTGGTGATCACAAAACTCAGCACAAAGAAGATCACGAAATTGTTGGACAGTATATGCATCTTGGCAAATAGCCGGTTCTCCGTTTTCATGGTGAGATAAATAGCACCATGCATACAGAACAGGGCCAGCGTAGTAATGGCTACCAGCAGGGAGAAAGGATTGAAGAAAGAGAGCCAGTGACCGGAAAATTCTTTGTAACCGTTCAGTGGGATCCCAAATGCCACATTGCCTAACATCAGGCCCAGGGACAGGGCAATGATGATGCAGGCGATACAATACGCAATATCCCAGGTCTTGCGCCACCAAAGCATCGGTTCCTTACTCCGGAACTCAATGGCCACGGCGCGGAAGATCAGTCCTACCAGGAATACCATGAATGGTACATAAAAAGCAGAGAAAATAGCGGCATAGGCTACAGGAAACCCGGCAAACAGGGCGCCCCCGCCAATTACCAGCCACACTTCATTACCATCCCAGATAGGACCAATGGCATTAAGGGCGATCCGCCGGCTTTCTTCTTTTTTGAGCAGCAGGTGCAGAGCGCCGGCGCCCAGGTCAAAACCATCAAGGATGGCATACCCGCTGATGACGCCGCCGAAAACGAGGAACCACCAGAGATTATAGTCTAAGCCGAGAAAAGTATCCATGAGTAAGTTTTAAGCTGTTCAGTTTGATCCGTGATCCATGATGGGGTTATCCCTTTTGCTGCCTTCGTCAATATGCTCCTTGGTGCCATAGTCCACTGGTCCATGCTGTATCTTCCGGTGCAGCAGGTACAGGAACAGGGCCAGCAGCAATACATAGACCACGGTGAACAGGATCAGGGAGAACAATACCTGGTGGGCGCTGACCGATTTGGACAGGGCATCAGAGGTGCGCAGCAATCCATAGACCACCCATGGCTGGCGGCCCATTTCAGCAGCAAACCAGCCGGACTGGTTGGCAATCTGCGGCAGGAGTACGGCCCATACAAATACCCAGAGCAGCCAGCGCTGATCAAAAAGTTTTTTGCGGTAGCTGAGCCAGGAGGCATAGAGGGTAAGGGCTATAAAGGCCATACCGATGGCCACCATGATATGGTAGAACTGGAAAACAGCATTGACCTGGCTGGGCCGGTCTTCCTTTGGAAAAGCATTCAGTCCCGTTACCGGCGCATTGAAATCGCCTTGCAGCAGGAAGGAGAGGCCACCGGGCATCTTCAGCCCGTAGACCTCCTGCGTTTTATTGTTCACATAGCCCAGGATATACATATCGGCGCGGGCGGAGGAATCATAATGTCCTTCCAGGGCGGCCAGTTTCGCGGGCTGGTTGCGGGCTACTCCTTCGGCGCTCTGGTGGCCTACAACTAACTGTAGCAGGGAGCAGATAGTAGCCACTACCAGGGCGATCTTAAAAGAAGGTTTGGCAATATGCAGGTGCCGGTTCTTTAAAATATACCAGGCGTTCACGCTCAGCACCAGGAAGGCGCCGGCCAGGAAAGCGCCGATCCAGACATGCGTCAGTCTTTCCACGCTGGAGGGGTTAAAGACCATGGCCCAGAAATCAGTGATCTCGGCGCGGGCCTCCAGCCCTTCGCCCACTATCTGGTAACCGGCAGGTGTTTGTTGCCAGGAATTGGCCACCACAATCCAGACTGCGCTGAACATGGAGCCCAGGAATACCATGATGGTAGAAAAGAAATGCACTTTGGGGCCCACGCGGTTCCAGCCAAAGAGCAGGATACCGAGAAAACCGGATTCCAGTGCAAAGGCAAAGATCCCTTCGGCGGCGAGGGCGCTGCCGAAGATATCGCCTACATATTTTGAATAGGTGGCCCAGTTGGTACCGAATTCAAATTCCATGATGATACCGGTAGCTACACCAATACCGAAGATGAGGGCAAAGATCTTGATCCAGAAACGGGTGATCTGTTCGTAGAGTTTGTTGCCGGTGCGGAGATAAAGTCCTTCAAAGACCACCAGCAATAAACCCAGTCCAATGCTGAGTGGCGGATAGATGTAATGAAAGGCAATGGTGAACGCAAACTGAATACGGGCTAATATTTCGACGTCCATCGGAGAACGGTTTTGGTGTCAGCACAAAAAATGATTTCCTTTCCTGCTGCCGGATAAGGTGCAACAGAAGTTCTCATGGCAAGCCAAAAAAAAGCCGATGCAAAATACATCGGCTTATTGATATTATTTCTTTTTAAAAATAGGAACTGTACTGCAAGGTTCACCATACATGATGCTTTTGGCGATGGGCCGCAGCATTTTGGTGATGGTGAGATAAGCAAACTCTCCGATGGGCACGTCGCCGCAGCCTTTTATGACCACCCGCTTATCAGTGAACTCCTGCACAGGTATCGCTTCTATCTTTTTTAAAAAAAGTTGCTGGCGTACGGAGTTTTCATCGCCATAGATCACATCGGCGGCCAGGGGTTGGAGGTAGGTAGCTACCAGCATATAGGCCCACATGGGAATGATGGCATCGGCAGAACAGGTAACAGCTACCAGTTTATCCTGGTAGGGCAACCAGTCCATTTCCTGCAGAGCTGCCCTGAAATCTTTTTCTTTCAGGATCATCTCCATAAAGAGATAAGGCTTCAGATCAAACACGGCAATGGGGCCTTTCGGATAATAATCCTCCAGGTCCAGTGTGATCAGCTGGCTCTGCGCTACTTTATTGATGATCTCTTCACTCATATAATGATAAAACAAAGGTACTAAGAATTGGTTGAGCGGACCATGCTATTCCGCACCAAAAAACAAGGGCCGGTTCCCATCCGGTTATCTGGATAAATATTGCTGCGGCAGCCTGCACGGTAGCAGGAGCAATCAGCATCCCCGGCTTTTTTTCCGGGGGCTGGCCCTGCCAGGTATTCATTTTTTTTTGGGACGAACCAATGGCGGTGCAGGGCAGTTTGTTCCCCATTGCTTAACTGTTCGTCCTGCGATAAGATCCTGCTATTCGGGTACCATAAAAAAACGCCGGGCTTCAGGCCCGGCGCTCCGTTTTATTCCGTTGTTATTTCTTTAGAAGAATTTCACGCGGTTGTCAGTGATATCCGCTGTTTTCTTAATAGCATCAATGATGCGGAAACCGGACATACGTTGCTGCTGGCGCAGGGCCTGCTGCATTTGTTTCACATCAATGTTGGAATTGGGAACAGCGCTCAGGTTATTGATCTTCACATAGAAGAGACCCATTTCACCAGTGATGGGGCCAGATACCTTATTCTGATAATCTTTGTTGAAAGACGCACCTACAACTTTCGGTTCATTACCCACGTTGGGGATGAAAGGAGTAGTGAAGGCGATGCTGTCTGCAGTATGCACGGTTTGTGCAGTTGCCTGTGCAATGGCTTCCAGGGTAGCGGCGCCGCCAACTTTCTTCACAATCTCGTCTACTTTTTTCTGGTTGCGGATCTTGTATTCTACCAGCGGCCTTGCTTTAGCAGCATCCATATTGCCTTTTTCGAAAGAAGCCACCATTACGGGAACAATGAATTTATCCCCTACCTGGTAAGACTGTTCAGCAACTTTGCCGAGTTTGGCATCCCTGTAGAGCCAGCGTACCAGCTCACGGCTTTCACCTACACCGGGGATACCACCGTCCAGCGGTTTGATATCCATAGCGGGGAATTTATTCAGGTTATCTTTTTTGGCGTTAGCGTCAAACTGCTCTTTGGAACGGCTTTCGGCAACAAACTGTGCAGCCTGGCTGGAAGCCCTTCTTACAGTTTCATCACTGGGCACGATAGAGCGGGAGAGATAGGCGATCTTATAAGCGGGGCCGGTTCCTTTATGGCTCAGTACTTCAATATAGTGGTAGCCGGCATAAGCAGAGTTCTCTACTTTCACTGTTTTCTTTTCACCAACAGTACCATAGAAAGCTGTTTCCGCAAATTCTTTGCTGATATTGCTGAACTGGGAAGAAGAGAAAGTGTATTCACCACCGGTTTCTTTGCTGCCCTGGTCGTCGCTGTATTTGGCCACCATAGCTGCAAAGCTGGCGCCACTGCTGATAGCATTGGTGATGCTATCGATCAGTGCTTTGGCGGCGCTGTCTGTCCGGACCTGTCCCTGCTGGGGATCAGCGGTCTTGATCAGTATATGCCTCACCTTGGCGGAATCCGGCAGGCTGCGGCGACCGACCATCTTAGCCATTACATAGCTGCTACCATCCAGGTAGGGTCCATAAACAGCACCATCAGCCAGTTGCTTCAGCGTGTCTGCATTGCCCATGCGCATATTGGAGCCCAGTACATATCCGTCAAAGAAAGGTGTCTCTGTGCTGTTGCGCACCAGGAATGCTTCGGCATCAGTGGCGTTGGCATTGGCGAATTCAGCTTTTACCAGGTTCATTTCTTCGAGGAGCTTGGCGCTGTCAGCAGCAGTAGGGGCTGCGTCGAAGCTCACATATTCAATACCTCTTGATTCTTCCTGCTGGTAAGCTTCTTTATGATCACTTACATACTGGCGGATCTCAGCATCAGAAATTTTCAGCGTGGAATCCGGGATGATGCTGTAAGGAACATTGACATAGGAGATGGAAGACAGCTGGCTGTTTTCCAGGTTAGTCTTTTCCACCAGCCATTTGGGTGTATAAACACTATTGCCGATCAGGGCGATGAATTTTTCTTTCTGACGATTTTTTTCCAGGGCCGGAACAAAGTCGCGCCAGAAACTGGTATACTGAGGCGTGTTCTTCTTCAGGGCAGTGATGGCCTGGTAGGCAGCCTGTGCATCATAGACACCGGTCTTGGGATCGGTGAATTGCTGGCGCAGTTGCTCAGGTGGGTTCTGACCATATAATATATCACCACGTTCGTCTTTGCCGATAGGGGCAAAGCCGATCTTTTCATATTGTTCACCGAGTACAGCATCTTCTACATATTCATTCCAGAGGCTTTCGCGGATCTGTTGACGCAGGCGCTCATCAACGGGGTAGTTCTGGGCCTGGTAGTTCTCTTCGGCCATTTTATACCTTTCCTCAAAAGGCCTGGCGTCTATTGTAGTACCATTTATCTTTCCCAGGGTTGTGGAGTTGCCACCAAACAAACCCATGCCGCCGCCGCCCTGAAAAGCATCCTGTACAATAAAGGCAATCAGCGCTAAGGCAATCGCAGCAATGATGATCCACGCAGCTTTGTCGCGGATAGATTGAATAACTGACATAGTGATATAAGTCCGTACGGTTTTTGAAACGGATGGCAAAAATAAGGGAAATAAGGTTATGAACAAACTGTGGAAAACAAGGCTAAAGCTGCGCGAACACAGGGTTTTGATTGCCAGGGACCAATGTGACAACGTGAAACGCAGGCGTGGAAACAATGTCCCCATTCTGGCGTGGATAACCGTCATTTACTGTGGAAAAGCCCCGTTTTTGGGATCTGCGGACCGTGGATACTTGGGCAGCAAATTCTTGGGAAGCCATTCCGGTAAAAGGCGATGTCTATAACCCCCGAGTTATTCCACCTCCATTAACAGAAAAATTGCCGCGGAGCGGCGAAAAATTTTTCCGGATGCCTTGAGTATCCACCGAAGTGGAAAAGCCACTAAAATCCAGAACTGTATTGATAATTGATTGTTACTTGTTTGTGGAAAACTGTGGATAAACAGGTTGTTGTAACTTTACCAAAAATCAGGCAATTGGAATTATCCACGAATCCACAGCCGTAATAGTAATAGGGTTTTTTATAAATAATAGAATTAATAATAAATACTATGGCAGATATTAACATTGCTGCAGCAAAAGAAAATGTTGAGCAAAGAGGGTTCCTCGATCTCGAGGTGGATCCAGGCCTGGACCTTTTCCGCGAAATTGAAAAATTGAAAAAGGAAAAGAATGCCATCGTCCTGGCGCACTACTACCAGGAAGCGGATATCCAGGATGTTGCCGATTTTCTCGGCGATAGCCTGGGCCTGGCCCAGCAGGCGGAGAAGACCGATGCCGACATTATCGTGTTTGCAGGGGTTCACTTCATGGCCGAGACTGCCAAGATCCTGAACCCGACGAAGAAAGTGTTACTGCCAGACCTGAAAGCCGGTTGCTCCCTGGCCGACAGCGCCCCGCCCATCCTGTTCAAGAAATTCCGCGACCAATACCCGGATCACATCGTGATCAGCTACATCAACTGCTCCGCCGGTATCAAAGCGCTGAGTGATATCATCGTCACCTCCAGCAATGCCGAGAAGATCGTGGAGTCTGTTCCCAGAGATCAGCCCATCATCTTTGCTCCCGATAAGAACCTGGGCGCCTACCTGGTGAAGAAGACCGGCCGGGATATGGTGCTCTGGAACGGCGCCTGTATGGTCCATGAGATTTTCAGCCTGGAAAAGATCACCAAGCTGAAAATGCGCCATCCAAAAGCAAAACTGATCGCTCACCCGGAATGCGAAGAGCCGTTGCTCCGCATGGCCGACTATATCGGGTCTACTACCGCTCTCCTGAAATTCACCCAGAAGGACGATGCGCTGGAATACATCGTGGCTACGGAAACCGGCATCCTGCACCAGATGGAAAAACAATCTCCGCACAAAACTTTTATTCCTGCACCGCCGGATAACAGCTGCGCCTGCAACGACTGCCCACACATGAAGCTGAATACATTAGAAAAATTATATCTATGTATGAAGTATGAATTGCCTGAGATCCACATGGATGAAACGCTAAGACTCGCTGCCCGTAAGCCTATTGAGCGAATGCTGGAGATCAGCGCCCGTCATGGACTATAAAGTAATTTGTTTATAACCCTGTGGATAACCCTGGTTTTTGGTGTGAATTGGCCGTGGGGACGAGTGCAGAATAAAGCGGCGGTTTTTCTGCCCGTTGATTCTACATTTGCTCCCTGCCCGGAAGAAAATGATCAAATTGTTAACTCATCAGAAAAAACACTTATGGCTGAAGACCTCCAGATAGCTCAGGGAACAAAAGCAGAACAGTATCGCGCACTGATACCGCAGATCAAAGGTTTGTTGACCGGTGAGCCGGATCTCATCGCCAACCTGGCCAATGTGGTAGCTGCGTTGCGGGAACAGTTCGGCTGGTTCTGGATCGGTTTTTACCTGGTGAAACTGGAGGAACTGGTGCTTGGGCCTTTTCAGGGTCCGGTTGCGTGTACGCGTATCCGTTATGGGAAAGGGGTATGCGGTAGCAGCTGGCAACAAGCCAGGACATTGGTGGTTCCGGATGTGGAGCAGTTCCCGGGACATATTGCCTGCAGCAGTTTGTCGCGTTCTGAGATTGTAGTGCCGGTAATCCGGAATGGGGTAGTGGTGGCTGTACTGGATGTTGACAGTGCTGAGCTGGATAGTTTTGATACCACTGACCAGCAGTTCCTGGAGGAAATAGTTGGGCTGATCAATTTTAGCGAGAAATAATTTCTTCTAAAAAAGAAGCTGCCTGGGCAGGGCAGCTTTAGTGAATTCAGTTCTTTGATGATTTTTTATCAGCGGTTCATGAACACCATCAGGATCTGTACGTCGCTTGGATTTACACCACTGATCCTGCTGGCCTGACCCAATGTTCTTGGTTTTATCTTCTTGAATTTCTGCATGGCTTCATTCGATAGCGCGGACACCCGATCGTAATCAAAGTTCTCTGGAATGAGTAAGTCTTCCAGCTGGTTCATTCTCGATACAATCTCTTTTTCTTTTTCAATATAGACCTCATACTTGATCTGTATTTCTGCCTGTTCAAGGGTCTCCCGGGAGTATTGATCAAAATTGTTGTGCAGTGAAGGAATGCCTTTGATCATATTAGTAAGACTGATATTTGGGCGAAGCAGTAACTGAATAGCTTTTTGTTTCTGGGTAAGAGGTGCTGAATTGTGGGATTGAAGAAAGTCTGCCGCTTCTGCAGGTTCAACGGAGATCTCTTTGAGGAGCTGTTTGATACTTTCGGCGCCATTCCGTTTGGCGATGACGGCATCCATTCTTTCCTGGGAGGCGAGACCTAAGCGGTAACTCATCTCTGTTAAGCGCAGATCAGCATTGTCCTGGCGAAGCAGGGTCCTGAACTCTGCCCGGGAAGTAAACATCCGGTAAGGTTCTTCGGTGCCTTTGCTGATGAGGTCATCGATCAGTACACCAATATAGGCATCGCTTCTTTTAAGAATAAAAGGATCCAGTTCCCTTGAACGCTGGTGTGCATTGATACCAGCCATCAGTCCCTGGCAGGCAGCTTCTTCATAACCTGTAGTGCCATTGATCTGACCGGCAAAGAAAAGATTGCTGATCAGTTTGGTTTCGAGGGAATGTTTGAGCTGGGTAGGAGGGAAGTAATCATATTCAATAGCATAGCCAGGGCGGAAGATGCGAACGTTCTCAAATCCCGGTACCTGGCGCAAAGCCTGGTTCTGTACTTCTTCCGGAAGTGAGGTGGAGAAGCCATTGACATAAATCTCAACGGTATTCCATCCTTCTGGTTCTATGAATAGCTGGTGTCTGTCTCTTTCCGCAAAGCGGTTGATCTTATCTTCTATACTGGGGCAGTAGCGGGGACCGGTTCCTTCAATCCTTCCGGTGTACATGGGGCTTCTGTCGAATCCGGTCTTGAGAAGATCATGCACTTTCTGGTTGGTATAGGTGATCCAGCAGCTACGTTGGGTAGTTGGCTTCTGGGTATTGGTATAGGAAAAGCCGACGATATCTTCGTCTCCTTTTTGTTCTTCCATTTTGGAATAGTCCAGGCTGCGGCCATCAATACGGGGAGGGGTACCGGTCTTGAGCCGATCTGCCTCAAAGCCTAATTCTACCAGTTGTTCGGTGATACCGGTGGCTGCCTTTTCAGCTACTCTACCACCTCCGAATTTCTTCTCCCCGATATGGATCACACCATTGAGGAAGGTTCCACTGGTGACTACTACGGATGTAGAGACTATTTCATGGCCCATGCCGGTTATTACACCGCAGGCCCTGTTGTTTTTTATAAGGATTGACCTGACCATGTCCTGGTAGAAATCTACATTGGGGGTCTGTTCCAGCTTTTCCCGCCAGGTTTGGGCAAAGAGCATCCGGTCACTTTGAGCACGGGGGCTCCACATGGCGGGTCCTTTGGAACGGTTCAGCATCCGGAACTGGATCATACTGATATCAGTGACAATACCGGAGTAACCGCCGAGGGCATCTACCTCCCGGACTATCTGACCTTTGGCAATACCACCCATAGCCGGGTTACAACTCATCTGGGCAATGGTCTGCATATTCATGGTGATCAGCAGGACCTTTGAACCAAGGTTTGCTGCTGCTGCTGCTGCTTCACAACCAGCATGACCGGCGCCGACTACTATAACATCATATTGGGGGAATATCATTTGGCAAAGATAGTTTGAATGGTGGGTAGGGTTGGTTAAACTTATTGGCCGCCGAATTTCTTCAATAGTTCCTGCTCTGCCTTGATCTCGGCTACGGAAACACCTTCATTTAGACTTGTGAATTCATGAATACCGAAGGAGGATAGGGCTTGAATATGCTCCTTGTTTTCCAGTAAGAAGGCTTCCAGTGGTTTACTGTTAGCCAGTTGGGCAGCTTCAACCTGGTTGATCCTTTCTACCATATCCTTACAGAGGGCTATTCCGGTATTGGTGTATAGGGTTTCAAAATAGCTTTTGGCAGCCAAAACATCTATATGATGCTCTTTATCCTTTTGATCATCTATCCTTTCCACGCGGATATTGGTAAAGTTCCAGCAAAGTAAAAGGTCCTGGTCCTGGGTAAAGTCGAAATAGGAGAGGGGTACGATATGATCAAACTGCCAGGTGGAGGAAAAGTTGTCCCAGGTAAGGCCTTCGGTGAACTGTGCTTCTATCCACTTCCGGTAAGTGGCGATATCCAGTCCAAAGTAAGGAGCATAAAAGGAGCAGGGATTACCATCTAAGACATATCTCCTGAGAGCAATCTGCCATTTCCGCTTTTCCCTGAACTTCAGAAGGGTGTCAGTTACCTCTGTTTGTGCGGTCCATCGCTTTCTCATAGGTACAAAGTTAGTGTTTCCTATAGGAACTGTGTTTTGTGGAACATGCTGGTTATACCGAGGAAGGGTATTTAAGACGGACGGACTGCTGCGATGGTTGCTAAATTCATTCTACCCTTAAAAGAGGCAGGTTCCACGTGGAAACGCGGGGTTGATGTTTCGGAGAGAAACTGTGTTTTGTGGAACCTTATCGATATAGTCGAAGGTACTTATCCTCCATCTTCCTCATTAACACTTCTTCCTTAGGGGTTTTGTCCTTGTAACCACAGAGGTGGAGGGCTCCATGGAAGATTACCCTGTGCAGTTCCCGGGTAATGCTGGTATTAAACTGTTGGGCATTGTCCCGTACCCTATCTACACTGATATAGATTTCCCCCTCAATGGATGCAGGAGTAGTGGATAGGTCGAAAGTGATAATGTCCGTGAAATAGTCGTGCTGCAAGTACTGCTTATTGATCTCCAGGAGGTAGTCGTCCGAACAGAAGATATAGGTCAACCCTCCCAGGGCTTTCTTCTCCTTCTTGAATAACTGGACTATGAATGCTTGCAGGCGGGTCCTTTCTTTCAGGCTTACGGGTACCAGGTAATGGAAACTAACAACAGAACTGGGCTTGGTCATCATCATTTTCGAAATTCGTAAGGTAAGTAGAGGATACAAAGCTACATTTGTTGTTTCATTATCTTACTAATACATGAACATAGCCCTGGCCATCAGGGTTATCAATGTTGACTAAACTTATACAAGATGAAAAGATTATCAGAGCTGGGAACCGGTAGTAAGGCAAAGATCCTGTCCTTTGAGAACAATGACCTTTTCCTGAAACTGATGGAGATGGGTTGTGTACCTGGTGAACTGGTCCGTGTAGAACAGATAGCTCCTTTGGGTGATCCTATTTCAATCAGTGTGGCTGGTTACAACCTGAGCCTCCGCCTGAATGAAGCCGATAATATCTTTGTAGAAGAATTGTCCTAACGAGAACAGTACACATGAATGTAGGTTTATACTTCGGCTCCTTCAATCCTATTCACCATGGCCACCTGATCATTGCCAGTTATATGGTGCAGCAGCCTTCGCTGGATCAGGTATGGTTTGTAGTCTCCCCCCAGAATCCCCTTAAGCCTTCCGGCAGCCTATTGAATGAAAATCAACGCCTATACCTGGTTCAGGCAGCAGTAGAAGGGGAGTCTAAACTGAAGGTTTCTGATATAGAGTTCCGGTTGCCCAAACCTTCTTATACAGTCAACACCCTGGCTTACCTCCAGGAAAAATACCCCAACCATCATTTTTCGGTGATCATAGGCAGCGACAGCTACCAGAACCTGCCCCGCTGGAAGAACTATTCCTATATCCTGCAGCATCATACCCTGTATGTTTACCAGCGACCGGGCCATGAAGTGAAAGAAGCTTTCCCGGGATCAACCACCCATATCCTGCCAGCACCCATGCTGGAGATCTCCTCCACCTACGTCCGCCAGCTGATCCGCGAGGGTAAGTCGATCAGGTACCTGGTTCCTGAAAAGGTAATGGAGGAAATTGATCGCAACGGGTACTATCGTAATTGACAGGTATCAGGATCATTTACCCGGCATTTTCATAACTTGTACCCCGCATAGGAGAAAATCGAAATCTAGGTCTCATGGTGCTGCTACGTCATATACCATTTTTAAAGGCTGTTTGTATTCATAGCGTGTCGGCATTTGGTGGTCCGCAAGGACATTTTGGAATGGTGATGAAGACATTTGTGCATCAACGCCATGATGTGTCAGAACAGGAAGTGCTGGAATACAATTCATTTTGTCAACTGTTGCCGGGTGCCTCTTCTACCCAGGTACTGACCCTGATCGGTTATAAAAGAGGCGGCATCCCGCTGGCCATCCTGACCCTGGCCATCTGGATATTCCCCGCCTGCTTTCTCATGGGCCTCTTCTCTTTTATCCTGGAATACCTTGATGCTTCTTCCGGCCAGATCCCTGTCTTTCGTTATATCCAGCCGATGGCGGTTGGTTTCCTGGCCTTTGCTGCTACCAAGTCTTTCAAATTGGCTATTCATAATACTATCACCCGGGTGATCCTGGTGGTCAGTACTATTGCTACTTTTTTCCTGTTCAAAACACCCTGGATCTTTCCTATACTGATCATTGCCGGTGGTTTTGTCACCAATCTCAGTGATAAGCGGATCCCACAGAAAGGACAGGTACCTAAAGAGATCAAGTGGGGGAATATCTGGTTGTTTGCCATCCTATTCCTGGCGGCTGGTCTGGTATCGGAGCTGGCGCGGAAGAACGACTGGCCCAATCGCCGCCCGCTTAACCTCCTGGAGAATACTTATCGTTTCGGTAGTCTTGTCTTTGGCGGTGGCCAGGTGCTGATCCCCATGATGTACGAACAGTTTGTGGAACGACCGAAATCAGAAATGGTGATCCGGAAAAACCAGGAGAAAAAAGATAATGTGATCAGTATTGAAAGAAATGATTTTTACACCGGCGCCGGTATTGTCCGTGCTATCCCCGGACCGGTATTTTCGGTATCCTCTTTTATGGGTGGTATGGCGATGAAAGATGGTGGGCCTGGTTGGCAGGTGCTCGGTTGTATCATCGGATCTGTCTTTATCTTTCTGCCCAGTGCCCTGCTGGTATTGTTCTTCTTTCCCATCTGGCATAACCTGCAACGCTATGCTGTGGTGTTCCGGGCTATCGAAGGAATTAATGCCGTTGTGGTAGGGATCATGATTGCATCCACTGCTTATATGATGAAGGATATTACCATCACCGAATTTGAAACCGTCAGCCTGCTTAATATCGGGGTCATTATTGGTACCTGGCTTTTACTGAGTTTCACCCGCCTGCCTTCTCCACTGATCGTTTTTGTAGCCATGCTGCTGGGCTGGCTATTTCCAATCTGATATGGTATTTTTTAACCGCAAACGAAAAAGCGCATAGCTATTGAATGAATCGTTCAATCAACCGTCCGGGCAGAAACATTTCTCCCATTTTTTCCGCTGCTGTCACTGGCTGATCAAAAGAATACCTGCAGCTGTTCTTGCTGCGGTCCTTCGCTTTTGTTTTACTGGCATCGCCAGCTGCCAGGGCCACCAGGGTCAAACAGCCAAGAAAGCTGATCAAGGCCAGCCTCGACAAAATCTTTTCCATAAAATCACGATTATACACGCAAAATTATAGCACTGCCTGTACATCGGCAATAACATGAAGATGTGAATTAGTAAGGCTTTCCAGGGAAAAGTATAACCAGTCTGTAGTATAACGTAAATGTGTAAGCGTATATTTATCTCCTGGAAAAATTGATGGGCCCAACTGCCAAAGCAGGCCTGGCCCACCGGGGCTGACCTACATCAAGAGGCTTTTTGAAAGATCATGCCTTTAGCCTGGAAGATTTGAACTTACCGATGAGGTAATGAATGGCCAGGGCGAGAAGCGTCCAGTAGATTGCAATCCCAATAACCAAGAATGGCGGCGGCGGATCCGGCAAATTGAGCAGTGGAAGTACAGGGCCTATCAGGATAATTTTAACAGGATATAAAATGGTGGCTATGATGCTTCTCCATCCTGTCAGTGATCCCGTTCCCAGGAAAGATTCCCCGCTTTCAGGAATGAGCCTGACTACCGATAGGATAGCTACATTGTATATAAAAAGAAAAAGGAACCCCGAAAGGAGGAAGAAAGTTACAAATTTCATTCTTGAACTTTTCATAAGCTGAAGGGTTTAAGGAAGGCTTGTTATTGGAAAGTACTTTGAAATACAAAGTAAGTAAACTTGTTTTACATTTTAAGTAGATTTCTAAATAAATCTGCGGATTAAATAATTGCACTTAAGAGGGGATTTGTAAAAGCTAAAAGCAAAGAACCGCAAATCTTTCGATCTGAAGTGTTTAACTTTTTTAGATCTCGAAAAGGATAGTTGCAGTCTAAATCCCGGCAGACTGGAATGTCTCCAGTAAACTATCTGAATAAGTAATCCCGCAATGCAACAGCTTTTGAACCCAATAAGCCCAGTTATCGGACAGATGATAAATTTATCTACTATTTTTAATAATTAATTAGCTCTACCACATAAGTGGTTTATACGGTATAGTACGGTAAGGTCGTGAAATGGGGTTCACATTCCGCTATGCCGGATAGGAACGAAGGGTAAAAACTGGGGCGCTTCACCCGAACCCATTCTTTCACTACTTAAAAGTGATGCATGAAAAAATTCACAGCAATGTTAGAAGCGCTCGCAATGTTGCTGATTGCATTAGCAATTTTCATGGTGGTTTATCGCATGAAATAATGAAGAGACCTGGTCGTACGGCCAGGTCTCTTTCTATTAAGATTTTATACGCTTAAATTGATTTGAAATAATAGCAGCACCCTCAAGCCGGCAATTCCGCCACAAAACAATAATACAGAAGCAGGGTATTTTTTACCGCGCCTAAATGATCCTGTCCTTGAACGCCTTGGCTACGGCTTCACTTTTGGAATTAACATGCAATTTCTCGTAGATCTTTTTGATATGGGAACGAACCGTATCGATGGAGATGAACATCTCGGCCGCTATCATCTTGTAGCTGTAGCCATTGACCAGTAATTGCAGCACTTCCTTTTCACGGTCCGACAAATAATAATTGCTGCTGGTATTATGATGGATCTGGGAGAACATCTTCAGTACCTGGGTGGCAATGCTGGAGCTCATAGGCGCGCCACCGGTATGGGCCTCCTGGATATATTCCAGCAATTTCGCCGGCGGGGTCTTTTTGAGCAGGTATCCGCTGGCGCCGTTCTTCACTGCGTCAAATACATTTTTGTTGTCATCAAAAACCGTCAGCATCAGGATCTTTACATCCATATTGAATTGCCGGATCTGCTTCAATCCCTCAATCCCATTAGTGCCGGGCATATCAATATCCATCAGCACCACATCCGGCAGGAGCGCTTCAATTTCCTGGACTACATTGTTGCAATTCTTATAAGCGCCAATTACCTCAAAACCCTCCGAGCCATTGAGCAGCATGGTCAGTCCTTCCCGCAACTGTGGATTGTCTTCGTATAATACAATTTTGATCATGGTTCAGCTCAGTTTTTGATGATAGTACAAAATTAGGCAATTGGGTAGCGAGCGCCAATCACATGATCATGTCAGCGGTACCTCCAGCACTACCCGGGTGCCGGCGCCCGGAACGGAATCCACTTTCAGCTGACCGTTGAGCGACTGTGCCCGCTTTTTCATGTTGATCAGGCCGTTGCCACTGTCGGCCGACTGCACATCAAACCCGATCCCGTCATCCTGGATCTTCATCAGGAGGGTATGGCGATTGACCGAGATATCAATAGTGGCGTTCCGGCACTGGGCATACTTGGCCAGGTTGTTGACCGCTTCCTTGAAGATCAGGAATATATCCCGCCGGGCTTCCATATCCAGTTTCAGGTCCACGATCTCATCATCTACCCGGAAATTGACATCAATATTCCTTGCCTCCAGGACACCCGTGGCAAATTCCCGCATCCGCGCCGTTACCCGCTGCATGCTGTCGTTCATGGGATTGATGCTCCAGACTATATCGTCCATCGCTTCCATCATGCGACTGCTGTTATCACTGATCTTGTTGAGGTATTCGCTGGTTTTCTCTACATCTTTGGTCACTTTCATCTTGGCCATCTCACTCAGGATATTAATGGTACTGAGGGTAGAACCCATATCATCATGAAGGTCGCGGGCAATACGGGTCCGCACTTTTTCCATGTCCAGCAGCCGGTTCACCCGGATCCGGTGGATCCCGTAAATAACGGCGGCCACCGCCATACCAATCAGGGTGATGAACCACCAGGTTTGCCAGAAAGGGGGGGCGATGTCTATATGCAGGGTAGTGATATTCCTGGATTCAAGACCGTCAGCATTTTCGCACTTGAGCTTGAAAGTATAAGGGCCGGGAGGCAACAGGGAATAATTGGCAAACAGTCCCTGATCAGCCCGGATCCAGTCCTTGTCCACGCCTTCCATCCAGTAATAGTAAACGGTTTTGTCGCGCTGCAGGAAACTCAGCGCTGCAAACTCAATGGTGATGCTGTTTTGCGTATACTTCAGTCGCACTTTGTCCAGCTTCATAATGGAATCCGGCGGCAGGTAACTGTTGAACAGCTTGAAATCGGTGATGCTCACGTCCAGCGGCGAGGGGCTGCTATAAACAGTAGCGGGATCAAAGTAGACAAAATCATGCGGATTGCCGAAGACCATCCGGCCATTGTCCATTTTCAGCGAACCGTTCTCCTCAAAGCCGGCATCAATGATCCCGTCACGTAAACCGAAAAGGGTAAAAATATGGCGGCGGGGGTTGTACCGGCAGATACCATTCAGCATGCCGATCCAGAGATTGCCGTCATTGTCCAGCTCCAGGCTGCGACAGGTGGCATTGGGTAAACCATTGTCGGTAGTAAGATGACGCACCTGCCCCGTTCTTATATTTAAAACATCTATTATATTATTTGCGATATAGACCAGGCTATCATTGTAGGGAACAAAATCACTCACCACATCGGAGAAGAGCGACTGCCCTTCGCCTTTACGGGAATGATAATGGCTGACCAATGCACCTGAGTACGGATCTATTTTGTAGAGCCCTTTATTATGGGTAGCGATCCAGATATAGCCTTCGCGGTCCAGCCGCATTTTGTAGACAATGGTATTCAGCTGCTGGATCAGCTTGAAACCCTGCAGGAAATTTTTGCCATGGTCCACACTTCGGTCCCATCTCAGCACATGACCATATTGGGTGGCCAGCCAGATATTGCCTGCCTTGTCCTGCAGCACCTGGCGGATGGTTTTCCCCTGGGCTGCCGGCACTTTATAAAATTGGGTCCGCTGGCTGACGGGATCATAGAGGATCAGCCGGCCCATCTGGCAGCCAATCCAAACGAGGCCGGTCCTGTTTTCCAGCTCCATATCCCATACCATGGTATAATTGCCATCACCACCTGAACCTTCCAGGATGCGGTTGGGAATTTTTACAAACTGGCTATCATAGAGCAAGGGTCCCAGTCCCCAGGATCCCACTAATAACTTTCCGCCCCCGATCTCCAGGAGGGAGGTAACGGCCAGGTCTTTCCTTGGACCCGCTTCCATCGTATGCCGGAGGCCAACGCTGTTGAAGAGCTGGCGGCCGGGGTTGAAAATATAAATGCCTTTGTCGGTCCCCAGCCAGATATTTTTTTCCCGGTCCTCAAAAAAGCAATGCACAAAATCATAGCGCATGCCGAAATCCTCAATGTGTCTGTCACGGATATAATGGAACCGGTGTAAGGCAGAATCATGTTCCAGTAGTTTCATCCGGCCATAGGCCCAGAGTTGTCCGTTGGACTGTTCTGTAAAACCCCGCAGCTCTGCATAGTTGCCATCATCCTGTTCCATTCCGGCTGCGTCCGGCAGGAACTGGTTGGTCCGGAGATCATAACAATGGTAATATTCTTCTTCGGCTGGCCAGGTGGCTATCCAGAACCGGTGCCGGCTATCTATAAAAAGAGTAGTAATGGGCCTGGTAAATAACTTTTCCTGCAGGATGGGCAGCTGCCGTGGATTCTGGGAATGATAGGACAGGGTTTTGTGTTCCGGATCAAAAACGGCCAGCCCGGAATCGGCGGCCATCCAATATTGTCCATTGCGGGGGTCTTCAGCAAGGGCGGTTACATTCCAGTTACGGGGCGTCCGGATCCGCTGTTCATTCTGTTCAAAGCTGTTGTTGGCCGGATTGTAGGATAGAATACCATACCGCGTGATGATCAGGAAGACCCCGCCCTTCCTGTCCTGCCATAAAATGAAGTCTGATCGGGGCGACAGATCGCGGGTGATCCGGATCACCGGCTTTTTATACCGGAAGCTGGTGGGATCAAAAATGCCCACCTCATTTCCTGAGCGGACCCAGAACTGTCCGCAGGTATCCTGGAATACCTGGGAAATGCCTACCGGTGGCAGGTATTTTTCAGTGCCCATGGAAGAACGGAACATGACGGTCTTGCGGCCGTCAAAGCGCTGCAGGCCATTGGCCGTGCCGAACCACATAAAACCTTTTTTGTCCTGCAGGATAGAATACACATGGTCTGAGGCCAGCCCATCCTTTACCGACAAACGGGTAAATACATAACGTTTGGGTTGTGCATGCTGGAGACCGGGCAACAGCAGCAGGGCAATGATATAAATTAGTAAACGATACAAATGGCGGGTGTTCTGGACAATAAAAATAAGTTAACAATCCCTTTTTTTTCTCATTCATTTCCAGAAATCACACAGATATGTGATACCGTTTAGTGGTAAAAATTGCCTGATTCCGGGATGAGTGGAACGGGCGCCATGCAGGTGGAAGCCACATGACAGGTTCAACCGTCGCAAACGCCTGCCGGCATTGGATCTCACATTATTATGCTATTGTACAGCAGTGTAACACAACGATATTTGTTGCGTCATATTGATCAAAGTTATTGTTCACTTAATAAGTTAGCCATGAAACAACAATTAACCTTGATCATGCTGATGACAAGCATGCTCTTTGCCACAGCCGGTAAAGCCGCCGGCGGTCCGTCTGACACTGAAAAACGATACTGGGTAGCCAATGCCGGCTACAACAGTATCGTGATCAGGAACAATGTGAATGTAGTATTGATAGAAGACAGTTCAACCCTGCTCAGTATTGAAGGGCCTGAACAGTGTACGCGCAATGTAGAATTGAAAGTGGAGAACAACACACTAACCATCTCGTCTAAGCGCGCAGCAGCAGGAAGACATATCACGGTGTATGTACCGGTGAGAAAGCTGCAACGCATTACGGTGAAAGGAGAATCCCAGGTGAAAACGATCGGTATCCTGGATTCGGAAAAGCTGCACCTGCGCATTGAAGGCGAGTGCCAGATCAATGTGTTGGTCCGCGGCCGTACCACAGTGGACAACGATGACGAGCATAGTTTTGGATACCTTGTACATAAACGGTTTTCCCTGAGAAAAAAAGAATACAATGCATCTTATGATACAGCTGATCCTGACCATTGATCATTATACCTGATTCTAAAAATGCTATAACAGGCAAGCGAGGTTTTGTGAGCCAGATCTATGTGAGGCTATAAGGTGCCGGTGAGGGTGTCCGGCACCTTATTTTTCCACCCTTCTTCAAAAACCAGGCAGTAGTAGTAGTTCTAAGAATAGTTATACTTGTAGAGCAAAGGCCTTCCGGTAACGGGAGGCTTTTTTTATTGCTTTCCCATCCGGTTTTTTATTTCCAGCTATCCGCCTTAATTTCATATATGCGCCGTCAACCGGCGTCATGGTTATAGCTGACAGATTGCTTGCTGTTGGTTAAACGAAACTGATTATACGCATGACAGCAGAACACCAACGATTGGCGGTCAATGCCGCTAAAAAAATTCCATTGGAACAGTGGGGCCCCTATCTCAGTGAGCGCCAATGGGGCACCGTACGTGAAGACTACAGCATGAATGGGGATGCCTGGAACTATTTCCCTTTTGACCACTCCCATTGCAGGGCCTATCTCTGGGGCGAGGACGGGCTGGCCGGCATTTCCGATTTCTTCCAGAACCTCTGCTTTGCCATCTCCCTCTGGAATGGCAAGGACCATATACTCAAAGAAAGACTGTTTGGCCTGGGGAATTACCAGGGCAATCATGGGGAAGATGTGAAAGAGTTGTATTTCCATCTCGACAACCTGCCTACCCATTATTACATGGAGTATTTGTACAAATACCCGCAGCAGGCCTTTCCCTATGAAAAATTACTGGAGGAGAACCGGAAACTAAGCAAGGAAGACCCTGAGTACGAATTACTGGATACCGGTGTATTTGATAACAATGATTACTTCGATGTCCTGGTAACCTATGCCAAGGAGAACTCCAAAGACATCTGCATTAAAATAGATATTACTAACCGGTACACAAAAGCAGCCGATATCACCGTACTGCCCCTGCTCTGGTTCTATAACCGCTGGCAGCATGATGAGTCCGAGAAAAAGCCCAGCATCACGCGGCGGGATAAATTGTCCGTCAAAGCCAATCATAGCCGGTTGGGCAGTTATTATTTCTACTACCAGCCTGCGGATGATAGCCTGATGACCGAGAACGAGACCAATATGGAAAAGGCGGCAGCCCGGCCCAATACCAGCCAGTTCACCAAAGATGCGTTCCATCACGCCATCATAAAAAAGGAGAACCTGGAGGCGCTGCGCAGCAAAAAAACAGGCACCCGCTTTGCACCGGTCTATAATTATACCATTGAAGGCGGCGCCACAAAGACTATTTATCTGCGGCTCAGCAACAAGATCATGGAAAATCCTTTCCCCTCCGGATTCACCAGTATTTTCCGGCAGCGGAAGGAAGAAGCAGATAATTTTTACAAAGCCACCTTACCCGGCACCCAGCATCCCATGCTGTTCAATATCCAGCGGCAGGCGCTGGCGGGAATGTTATGGAGCAAGCAATACTATCATTTTGATGTGGAGCGATGGCTCACTGCCAGTGACGGCATTACTGCGGTGAATCCGGGTAAGCTGACCGGCAGGAACCACGACTGGAAGCACCTCAAAAATTCCGACATCATTGCCATGCCCGACAAATGGGAGTATCCCTGGTATGCCGCCTGGGACCTGGCTTTCCAGTGTATTCCCATGGCCATGGTAGACCCCACCTTCGCCAAACACCAGCTCACGCTGATCATGCGCGAATGGTATATGAAACCGGATGGACAGCTGCCGGCCTATGAATGGAATTTCAGTGATGTGAATCCGCCCGTACAGGCCTGGGCCGCCCTGCAGGTATACCATATTGAAAAGGCCAAGACCGGCAAAGGCGATATCAATTTTCTCAAAAAGGTCTTCCATAAACTCATCATCAATTTCACCTGGTGGATCAACCGCAAAGACTCCAATGGCAACAATATGTTTGAAGGCGGGTTCCTTGGCCTGGATAATATCGGTGTGTTCAACCGGAGCAGCGTACTGCCCGGCGCTATGCAGCTGGAACAGGCTGATGGCACCAGCTGGATGGGTATGTATGCGCTGAACATGATGGACATGGCCATGGAGATTGCCATGAAGGATGAATCCTTTGAAGATACGGCCACCAAGTTCTTTGAGCATTTTGTACTGATTGCCGAAGCGCTCAACGAGGCCGGTATGTGGAATGATGAAGACAAGTTCTTTTATGATACGCTCAGCATTGCCGGCGGGGCGCCGGTACATCTTCGTATATACTCTATCGTTGGATTGACCTCGCTCTTTGCCGTATCCATCATTGAGAAAAAGATCCTGGACAAACTGGGCGATTTCAAAAAGCGGATCTCCTGGTTTGAGAACTACCGGATCAGCAATGGCCGTTACTGGCCCAATGAAGAAAAGAAGGAAGGGGACAAGATCTTATTGTCGCTGGTACCCAGGGAGCGGCTGGTCTGCCTGCTGCAGCGGGTGCTGGATGAGGCCCAGTTCCTGTCGGACTCCGGCATCCGGGCCCTGTCCAAATACCATGAAGAGCATCCCTATTCTATTATGATAGAAGGGATCGAATACAATATCCGGTATGATCCGGGTGATTCCACTTCAGATCTTTTTGGCGGCAACTCCAACTGGCGCGGCCCGGTCTGGATGCCCATCAACTATATCATTATCCAGTCCATCCGCCGCTTTGGTGATTTTTATGGAGATGAGCTGACCGTTGAATATCCCACAGGCTCGGGCAGGCAGATCAACCTGGTCCAGGTGGCCGATGAGCTGACAAGCAGGCTGGTACAGCTTTTTGAACCCAATCAGCAGGGCAATCGTCCCGTATATGGCGATTATAACTGGTTCTTCAAAAGGCCGGAGAACGAAAACCTGGTATTGTTCTATGAGTATTTTCATGGCGACAATGGCAGTGGGCTGGGGGCTGCTCACCAGACGGGCTGGACCGCCCTGGTAGCCGAGCTGATCCATGCGCTGGCTGGCAAACCGGTTCCTGCCATGGAGGTAGAGAACAACCCGCAACCGACCGGGGAAACCGATGAGAACGATTAACTTTGTACCATGTCATCGCTCACCGTCTCCCTGATACAATCCAACCTGCATTGGGAGGATAAGGCCGCCAACCTGCAACAGCTGGAAAAAAAGATCCTGGCTATTGAAAGGCCGCAGCTGGTAGTATTGCCTGAAATGTTCAGCACCGGCTTCAGTATGAAACCCGCCCTGCTGGCGGAAACTATGGACGGGCCTGCTGTTCAGTGGATGCGGGAACTGGCTGCCCGCAAAAGAGTGATCCTCACCGGCAGCCTGATCATTGAAGAAGGCGGGCATTATTTCAACCGGCTGATATGGATGCTGCCCAACGGGCAACTGGGCTATTATGATAAAAGACACCTGTTCGGCTATGCCGGCGAACACGAAAAATATACACCCGGCGCCAAAAGGCTGATCGCTACGGTCAATGGCTGGCGGGTCAACCTGCAGGTCTGCTATGATCTGCGTTTCCCCGTCTGGGCCCGGCAGCAATTGTATCCGGCTGCTGAAGGAGCGGCGCTGGAGGCGCTGGCGAAACAGGCCGCGCAACAAACCGTCCTTCCCGAACAACAGGACAACGGTTCTGCCGAAAACCACCACCAGCCATCCGCAGCCGGCAGAACGGATACTCAAACGGCCCCTGGTTCGTCCCAAATAAAAAACACCCCCACGGCTCAGCAACCCGCTTTTTCCGAAGAAACTGTTCCTGCGGAATATGATCTCCTGGTCTATGTGGCCAACTGGCCCGAGCGCCGCAACCATGCCTGGAAAACCCTGCTACAGGCAAGGGCTATCGAAAACCAGTGTTATGTGATCGGGGTGAACCGGGTAGGGAACGACGGGAACAATTACTACCATAGCGGGGACAGCATGCTGGTGGATCCGCTGGGTGAGGTGTTGTTCACCAAAGCCCATGAGGAAGTGGTGTACACGACTACGCTGGAAAAAGAAAAGCTGGAAGGGATCCGCAGTAAGCTGCCTTTTTTGAAAGATGCGGACGACTTTATGATCAGCGGCTAAGGAGCCCACACGCAATTCACAAAGACTATAGTCGAAAACCTTGCTGGTCGTTGGAGCTGAAAAAATCACCGGACCTGGAAAATCTGTGTTTTAGAACGGCTTTTGAAATTCCCCGGGATCTTTTTGGTTCGTCCCAACATTTATTGTTTTACTCTCACCAAACCTGCTTTCTGGAGGATCAGCTGACGCACGGTATCAATTTTAGGATCGGTGCCCAGGCGGATGCTTTCTGCTGTAGCGGCCACTTCAATATCCGGCAGGATGCCACGGCCCGCTGCTACCAGGTCTTTGTCCACCACCATCCGGAACCGGGGCAGCCGGAAACGGACACGGGTATTGGGCAGGGTAACATCAGGGATCATCCAGGCATTGTTGCCATAGGCGCCGCCGCCCGTTTCTTCACCTACTATCTTCACATTCGACTGGCCCTTTAATACTTTGGCAAACAGGGTAGTGGCGGAAAAAGAATTACCGCCGGTGAGAATGTAGATATCTCCATTAAAATGATGGCGTTTTTTGGGCCGGAAAGCATGCTTCTCAAAATAGCCGAAATGATAATGGCCATCGCTGCGCTTGCGGGTCATGAACTGGGTCATCATCCAGAATACTGATTGCCACTGGATATGCTGGCTGTAGCGGCTGGAACGTTTTACGGCATAGAGGCTGTCGGCCAGGATGAAACGATGGTCTGCCAGGTAGCGGGTCAGCAGGGTACTGTTCCCTGCATCACCACCGCCATTGCCCCGCACATCCAATACCAGGTAGCGCATATCCCGGCGTTGCAGTTCGCGGAAACTTCTGCGAAAGAACCTTTTGAGGGTATGTCCTCTTTCAAAAGTATTGACGGTCATATAGGCCGAGTGCAGGGTGGTGTCCAGCTGGATATTGCGGCTGCCACGCAGGATCACCGGCCGCGGCGCTTCCTTTTCCGGTTTTCGGTTACCCTGTGCTGTTATATTCTTTACAGGCGTATCGGGAGGCGGATTGTATACCGGGGTCATCACTTCCTGTTCGTTACCGGTGGGATCAATATAGCGGATGCGGAACTGGTCCCTGAGCCCATAGACAGTACGGTAGAAACCACCGAAGCTGCCCCTGTTGCTGAGCGACTGGTACTTGCCGGTAAGGATATGGCCATCGCCGGAGAGCAGGCTGAAAAAAGTATCGGTCAACTGGCGGGTAGAATGCCCGTCGATAGCGGTGATCACCGTTCCGCGCCGCAGGATGGAGTCCCGGCGGTTGAGGTTAGCGGCTACCACCATACTGTCCGGCCAAACTTTCATACTCAGGGGAAAAATGGGCTGGCGCAAGGTATCCAGGTAACGGCTGTATTTTTTGGAATACTTGACGGTGGTATGGCCGCAATTGATCCTGCTGGCCACATAGGAAAGCAGGCGGCGGAACTCAGGCTCCGTGAGCGAGTCGTTCAGCTGCTGATAGCCTTCCTGGAAATACCGGTCCATGGTATCTTTTGGGGAGAACCAATACAGTCCCGGATGGGATTCTTCCAGCACATTACGGAAAAGGGTATAGTCTTCCCGCAAAATGGCCGGTGCGTATTTCCGCTGTGGATCAAAGGCGGTGCGGGACCCGGCGCAACCTGTGATGAACAGGAGCAGCCCAAACCCGATAACAATATTCCAGTGCCGCAAACTCAGCTTCATGTGCCCTCGTTACTTTTTAAATGCGTTCCATCCCTGGGCGGTGATAGGATGCAGGTTACCGCCTTTGGTGACAATCTTTGCGCCTTCAGCTGCTTCAGTCATATAGCCGATCACGCTGATCTGTTCATTTAGAACGAGTTTATCGTATTCAGATTGTGGGAGGGTGAACAGCAGCTCATAATCCTCCCCGCCACTGAGCGCGCAGGCGGTGGGGTCTATCTCAAACTTAAAAGCGGCGCGTTTCATTTCTTCGGCCACGGGGATCTTGTCCTCATGCAGGCGGCAGCCCAGGCCGCTTTGCTCACAGAGATGCAGTATCTCGGAGCTGAGGCCGTCGCTGATATCGATCATGGAAGTAGGACGGATGGCGCTGTCGTTGAAGAACTGGATAATGTCTTTCCGCGCTTCGGGTTTCAGGAGCCGGCCAATGACATAAGATTCGTTCTCCAGGTCGGGCTGCACCTTGGGTGCTTCCAGATAAATTTTCTTTTCTCTTTCCAGGAAGAGCAGGCCTACATAGGCTGCGCCCAGGTCGCCGCTGCAGCAGAGCAGGTCGCCCTTCTGTGCAGTACTTCTTCTGACGTATTCGTCGGGCGCCACTTCTCCGATGGCGGTAACGGAAATAATAAAACCTTTCTGGGAAGAACAGGTGTCGCCGCCGATCAGGTCCACGCCGTATTTGGCGCAGGCAGCATAGACCCCTTCATAGAACTCGTCCAGCGCTTCTATGCTGATCCGGTTGCTGAGGCCCAGGCTCAGAGTGATCTGTGTGGGCGTGGCGTTCATGGCATAAATATCACTGATGTTCACCACCACGCTTTTATAGCCGAGGTGTTTGAGGGGGGTGTACATCAGGTCGAAATGAACCCCTTCAATCAGCATATCGGTGGTGATCACGGTCTGCCGGCCAAAGTGGTCAATGACAGCGGCATCATCGCCTACGCCTACAATAGTGGAGGCGTTCTGGATCTCTATATTTTTTGTCAGGTGCTGGATCAGGCCAAATTCCCCCAGCGACCCTATTTCTGTTCTTTCTTCGCTCATGGTCTGCTTTTAAAAAATGATGAACTGCTTTGCTCCTACGGTTAATGGTCGGGGAAACTATACCCTGTTATTGATCCACTCCAGCATTTCGGCATGGATATGACCATTGGTGGCCAGGATATGCGGCTGATAGGGCGAGTAGTGAGCGCCGGTGAAGTCGGTCACTTTACCACCTGCTTCTTCCACCAGCAGGAAACCGGCGGCGCTGTCCCAGGCCTGCAGCTTGTGTTCATAGAATCCGTCAAAGCGGCCGGCGGCTACCCAGCAAAGGTCCATAGCGGCGGAACCGAGGCGGCGAACCGGGATGCCTTTGCGGATAAAACGTTCAAAACATTCCAGCGGGCCATTGGGCATATCGAGGTAAGTATAGGGAAAACCTGTTACCAGGCAGGATTTGATGACCTCGTTCTGTCCGCTTACCTGGATCTTGTCGCCATTCAGGAAAGCGCCTTTGCCGGCTTCCGCCAGGTAGAACTCTTTCAGGAAGGGATTGAACACGGCGCCGAGGATCATTTTGCCATCTTTTTCCAGGCCGATGGAAACACAGCAGATGGGAATGCCATGCGCATAGTTAACAGTGCCGTCAATAGGATCAATGATCCATTTGTAGGAACTGTCCATGACAATCTCCCCGGCTTCCTCACTCAGGATATAATGCTCCGGGAAGCTGGCTTTGATAGTGTCAATAATGGCTTTTTCTGCAGCATGATCGGCCTCGGTGACGAGGTTATTGATCCCTTCTTTATTGCTGATGGCCAGATTTTTACTATTGAAATAATGTTGCAGCACTTTAGCGCCTGCTTCCGTGGCATTGAGGAGTGTTTCTTTTAGCATGCCGCAAAGATAAGCCTATAAAGGAAAGATGTATGCTCCGCTGCGGGGTATCCGGGTTAGCACGAAAGCCGTACATTCGCGGGTATGCACCTCTCCGTTATTATTGTTAACTATAATGTTAAATATTTCCTTGAGCAGTGCCTCTGTTCGGTGGCCCGCGCCCGGACATTGCTGCTGGCTGCCGGCAGGGAAATGGAGGTGATAGTGGTGGACAACTGCTCTTCCGATGGCAGTATACCTTACCTGCAACCACGCTTTCCCTTTGTCCGGTTCCTGGACAGTTCAGAAAACCTGGGCTTCGGCAAAGCCAATAACCTGGCCTGGCGCCAGGCCGCGGGGGACTATATCCTTTTTCTTAATCCCGATACCATCCTGCCGGAGGACTGCCTCCTGCAATGCCTGGATTACCTGGAGCAGCAGCCTGCCGCCGGCGCACTGGGGATCCGGATGATTGATGGCAGTGGTCATTACCTGCCGGAATCCAAAAGAGGCTTTCCCTCGCCCTGGGTCTCTTTCTGCAAAATGAGCGGGCTGACGACCCTGTTCCCAACATCAAAGATCTTTGCCGGTTATTATATGGGTCACCTGGATCCGCGGGTCAGCCAGGAAGTGGCCATCCTGGCCGGCGCGTTCATGCTGCTGAAAAAACAATTGCTGGAGCAGACCGGCGGCTTTGACGAGCGTTTTTTCATGTATGCCGAGGACATTGACCTCAGCTACCGGATCCGGCAGGCCGGCTTCCGCAATTATTATTTTGCGGGCAGCACCATCATTCACTTCAAAGGGGAGAGTACCCGCAAAGACGCCCGGTATATTAAATTGTTCTATGAAGCCATGATCCTTTTTGTGCGTAAGCATTTCAGGGGTGTGGCCTCCTGGTGGTATGTGCGGCTGCTGGAACTGGCTATCCGGCTGAAAGCCGCTGCCAGCAAAACAAAGCCGGTTGCGCCCGCTGATCCTTTTGTGGGCGCTGCTGTGGCGGTGCAGGGGGAGAACAATGTTGCATTGGCCCGTTTCCTGGAAACAAAAGGCAGCAGGGGAGTTACTGCCGGTAATCCTGCTGACGTAATTATATATAGTGAAGGTCCTGCGCTTTCTTACCGGTCCATCATTGCAGCCGTTGAAAAGCGTGGGCAACAATATCCCCCATTTATTACAGGCCAGGGCAGCAGCAGCCTGGCCGGCAGTCATTCAAAAGACAACCAGGGTTATAGTATGCCGTTGGCGGAAGTATAGAGAAGAATAAATTTGGGCAGGTCATTTTTAATAATGGGTCATTCCCTTACATTGGCGGCCATAAAAAACCTTAACCCGCTTATCTATGAAGCTTGTTTCCTTATGCGCTGTCTGCCTTTGTCTATTCTCCACTGCTTCCATGGCCCAATGGACTACCAATGGAAATCATATCAGCAACACCAATACCGGTAATGTAGGGATCAGTACCACTAATCCACAGGCTAAACTGGACATTAATATAACGGAAAACCCGGATGTTCCTCAGAGTGGCTTATTATTACGGACCAACTCCATGTATACTCCTACCAATAGTGAGAACAGCTATTTTCTGAAGACAATTGATAACGGCAATAATATTACCAGCTTTACGGTAAGAGGGAATGGTAATGTAGGGATAGGCACTGCTACCCCTGAATACAAACTGGATGTGCGGGGTGAGATCTATGCCCTGGGTCATCTCAAGGTGGATGGCGGTGATATCATCCTCACAAGGCTCACCCATCCCTATGGCTATCTTATCCGCCCCAATGTGCAGGGGTTCCGAAACCTGGCATTTGCAGTAGAAGGTGGCGGGCCGCTGGACGATCTTCATGTTGCAGCCAATATGTCCTCTTTTACCGGCAATGTGGGCATTGGCACCGGAACCACCGGCAGCTATCGCCTGGCCGTAGAAGGTAAGATTGCTGCACGAGGCGTGAAGGTGACGCTAACGACTCCCTGGCCCGACTACGTATTTGATTCTACCTATGCTATTATGCCACTCCGGGATCTGGACTCTTTTGTGACAGCTAACCGCCATCTTCCGGGCATGCCTACCGCTGCCGAAGTAAAAGAAAAAGGTATTGAGCTTGGTGAGATGAATGCAAAGCTGTTGGAGAAAATAGAAGAACTGACCATATACGTGCTGGAGCTGAAAAAAGAGAATATGGCCATCCGTGAAGAACTGGAAGCCATCCGGAAAAAATAAATCAGCGCTCCCGGCGCAGGCTAAGCGGCCGGCAGCCGGCTCTTGCAGGAGCGCCCGGACCCATACAAAACTGTCTTTCATGTCCTTTTATTCCCTTAATTTTGGATTTGCCTGAAAAACCGGGCACTCATTTGAATGGCCTTAATTGATATTACCTTACCCCGGTCTATAGCAAGAGCGTTGCGATTGCCTGAAAGGTCCCCGAAGCGCCAGCAGATTAGGGTACTCAAGAAATTATTGAAGAAAGCCCGGTTTACGGAGTTCGGACAGCAGTACCTGTTTGATGAGATCCTCCTGAGTAAACATGCGGGTAAAAAATTCCAGCAGTTAGTTCCCCTTTACGATTATAATAAGATCTACGACGAATGGTGGCATAAGACACTGGAGGGAAAACCGGATGTATGCTGGCCCGGCAAGATCAAATTCTTTGCCCTCAGTTCCGGCACTTCAGAATCCGCCAGCAAGTATATCCCCATTACCAACGACCTGATGCGCGGCAACCGGGTGGTCATGATCAAGCAGATGCTGACCCTGCGCACCTACCATGATATTCCTGTAAAGAGCATCGGTAAAGGATGGCTGATGCTGGGCGGCAGCACCGACCTGCAAAAAGGCCCCGGCTATTACGCCGGCGACCTGAGCGGCATCACCGCTAAAAAAGTACCTTTCTGGTTCTCGCCATTTTATAAACCCGGCAAGAAGATTGCCCGGACCCGCGACTGGAATACCAAGATAGAAGCCATTGTAGAAGAAGCGCCCAACTGGGACATCGGTTTTGTAGTGGGCGTGCCCGCCTGGATCCAGATGTGCATGGAGAAGATCATTGAACGGTATAACCTCAAGAGTATCCATGATATGTGGCCTAACCTGGCCTTCTTTGTACATGGCGGCGTTTCCTTTGAACCCTATAAAAAGGGGTTTGAAAGACTGGTAGCCAAACCGCTCACCTATATTGAGACCTACCTGGCTTCCGAAGGCTTTATCGCCTACCAGGACCGGCAGCACGCCAAAGGCATGCGCCTGGCCCTGAATGATCATATCTTTTTTGAATTCATTCCTTTCAACGATACCAATTTTGATGCGGACGGCAATGTGACCCCCGAAGCCGAAACCCTCATGATCCATGAGGTGGAGGAAGGAAAGGACTATGCCATCCTGCTCAGCACTACGGCCGGCGCCTGGCGTTACCTGATCGGTGATACCATCCGCTTTGTGGATGCCGAAAAAGCAGAGATCGTGATCACCGGCAGGACCAAACATTTCCTCAGCCTGGTGGGCGAACACCTGAGCGTGGATAATATGAACAAGGCCGTGCAGCTGGTAAGCGATGAAATGAATATCTGTATCCCTGAATATACGGTGGCCGGCGTGCCGCATGGATTGTTCTTCGCTCACCAATGGTGGGTGGCCTGTGATGATCATGTGGATCCCGAACTGTTACGCAGCAAGATTGACGGACAGCTGAAAGCCCTGAACGACGACTATGCCGTGGAAAGGAACAGCGCCCTGAAAGAAGTACACCTGAACATCCTTCCCGAGTCAAAGTTCATGGAGTTCATGACGCAGAAAGGAAAGGTCGGCGGACAGCATAAGTTTCCCCGCGTGATGAAGGGAAAGATGTACCAGGACTGGGTCAGGTTCCTGGACACCGGATCTGTCTGATATTGTTCATAGCCAACGAAAAACATTATCTCTTTTACGCATGTGGCAAGCCATTATTAGTGGATTAACGTTGGGATGTATCCTTGCTTTGTCTGTAGGACCTGTGATCTTCACTGTTATCAAGCAAAGCCTGGTCAATGGCCATTCGGGCGGTTTCAGCTTTGTTGCCGGTGTATGGATAAGCGATATTATCCTGGTGGTGATCAGCAACGGTTTTTCTGCCCTGGTAACAGAACTACTGGAATACAAAAGCCTGATCGGCTATTTCGGCAGCGCCTTCCTCCTGATCATGGGCGTTTTTCAGCTCTTCTTCAAAAAAGTGACCCTGCGTACAGAGGTGGATGGCCAGCTGAACCGGTTTACAAAAAAGGAAATGATCAAGATCTTTTCCAGCGGCTTCCTGCTCAATACCCTCAACCCCAACGTGATCATTTTCTGGCTGGGAACCGCCACTGCTTTTTCTGCCAAGTATACTTTCCAGCAACGGATCCTGATCTTTTCCATCTGCCTGGCGCTGAATATTGCGGCCGATACAGCCAAAGTGCTGCTGGCCGGCAAGCTGCGCAACCGGCTGACCCTGCATAATATTTCTATCATCAATAAAGTGTCCGGCGTGATCCTGGTGGCTTTTGGATTTGCATTGCTCTACAGTACCATATTTCTTGCGGATAAAGCAGTCTTAACAAATCCTTAGTTCCATAAGCGCTGGCGCTGCTGTAACTTGTTGCTGCATGAAACCAACTGTACTGTTACTTCTTATACTGTCTTTTTCAGCTGTTTGTGTTGCCCAGGATTCTGATTTCATTGTCCTGAAAAAGCGAAATAACCGGACCCTCAAAACCTATGCGGCCGGTACTTTCCTCAATGCCAGGACCTGGAACGGGTTTACTGTACATGGGTTCATTTCCAGGATCCAGAATGATTCAGTGTATGTACGTCAGCAGGAAACAAGACTGGCTGGTACGGAATTCGGATCCGCCATTGATACTCTTTATTATACAGTTGGGCTGGATTACCGGGAACTGGGCGAGTTTGATTACAATGGCCGCTACAATTCCTGGGGACGCAAAAAAGGATTTACCCAGATCACTATCCCCCGGCTGATGATGGTAGGTGGTGTTGGCTTCCTGGTACTGGAAGGTATCAACACGGCTTACCGCAATGAATCCCTCACGGAAGACAATAAACTGGTCTGGCTTTCTTCCGCTGCCGCCGTGGCCGCCGCCGGCTACATGATTGAGCGCATGAAGCAGGACCGCAATAAAGTGGGCAAAAAGATCCAGGTCCATTACCTGAAAGCCGGCACTATCAGATTCGGCCGCTGATCAGCCTCTCCCATTTCAATGCATTTTATCGGATAGCCACTGTTGCCTGACTCCGGGAATGTCACTGACAGTATTCCTTTGCCGGCAGCGCTGATCAGTCACTCCTATTTCAATTTTTCGGGTCAGCCTTAGGCATAGCCGGCGTATTGTTTATCTTGCAGCCCAAAGTACCGAGCGAATGGCCATAAAAACCCGGGGATTAGGACTTCGTATACTGCGCTTCCTCAAAAGATTGTTCATCTTCTTTTTCTTCTTCCAGTTGTTTTATATCCTGCTGTTGAAGTGGGTTGATCCGCCTGTTACGCTGACCCAATTGGGAAACTGGATCAGTGGCAACGGGCTTAAGCGCGATTATGTATCCTACCAGGAAATGTCTCCCTACGCCAAGCTGGCTGTGATCTCTTCGGAAGACCAGCTTTTCCCGGATCATAGCGGGTTCGACTGGAAGCATATTGAAAAGGCCATGGAGTACAACAAGAAAAAGCCCGGCCGGGTACGCGGCGCCTCCACCATCAGCCAGCAGGTGGCCAAGAATGTATTCCTCTGGCAGGGCCGCAGCTGGGTCCGCAAAGGCCTGGAAGTATATTTTACTTTCATGATTGAACTGGTCTGGGGCAAGAAACGTATCCTGGAAATGTACCTCAATGTAGCCGAGATGGGCAAAGGGGTATTTGGGATAGAAGCGGCCGCCCAGGCTTATTTTAAAAAACCCGCCAGACAACTCACCCGACAGGAGGCCGCTATGATTGCCGCCTGTTTACCCAATCCCAAAAAATATTCGGTGAAGCCCTTGTCCGGTTATGTAGCTAACCGTTACCCCTGGATCGTCCGGCAGATGAATAACCTCCAGAATGATCCGGATATCCAGACATTGCTGCAGTAGCCAATTGTTGAAAAAGCATTTTGGGACGAACCAATAAATAATTGTTTAACGCGCAGCCGGCACTTCCAATGCGAAGCTGGTGCTGTTGAGCGAATAACGCTGTGGTATGGCGGTACTGAGGGCCAGCCGGACAGTATAGTGACCAGCCGGCAGATCCACCGGGACCTGCAGCTGCAGCGGCTGGCGTTCCTGCCTGAGCTGTTTTACCGTAAAGCCGGTTGGAAAGTGCCTGTCTATTTCATCAGGCTGTACAATGGTTACATAAAGCGCCGCCGTATCATAGGGCGATTGCCGGAAATGATCCAGGTAATGCGCGGGCGACAATACTTCTCCCCCAAAAGATATACTGCCCGCTTCCCAGCGAGGCTTGCTGTCCAGGCGGATCTGTACTTTGCTGAAAGAAAAATACTGACCTACCCAGCAACTGGCCAGGCTGTCCGTGCCAGGCAATAGCTCCTCAAAAACGGGCAGCCGGTAGCCACAGACGGCCAGCACTCTTTTGCCGATCAGCGAATCTTCAATAGGCCAGAAATTATAATTGTTCCGCCGGTAATCGTCCCCGTTCATGGACAGGGCCGGCTGTCCGGCATAGAACCAGTATTTGGAAGCACGCTGGTAGGAATTGGTGAACACTACCGGCGCCCCATCAGCTTTTTCCCTGATAGCGCTAACCCAGTTGCGGCTGCCGTGGATCTCATCATCCTTGCTGAAGCCGGGCACGCCGGGCATGAAGGAAAGCATGTAGACCCTTACCAGCAGGATCAGCACCATGGTCAGTGGCAGGCTTTTGCATAACCATTTGCGGGTGGAGGGATCGGGGTCGGAAACAATGTACTGGTGGCTCAGAGCAATCAACGCTACAAAAACAGGGATGGTCCAGTTGGCTTCCACCCGGCCTTTGAGGGTACTGACCAAGAAGAAGGCGTAAAAGCCCACCAAGGAAAATTTCAATGCTTTTTCTGTGAGGTTAGCGGGTTTGTAGCGGCCTACGGCCCATAGGAACAGCCAGCCCATCAGGGGGCCGGCCAGCGCTATCTGCCCTATCAGGTATTCCATGGTATACGCTACCTGGTAGGAGCTGGCGTTCCGCTCAAACAGGTGGTACTGTACCGAAGGAAAATCATGCTGGTACTGCCAGTACAGGTGCGGCGCAAAAAGGAGCAGGGCAAAACCACCGGCAATATAGGTCTGGTATTTTTTGAACAGGGTGAGATTGGAAAGCAGGGTGAAGCCAATGATCAGTACGCCATGATACTTGCTGTAGAGCATCAGGGCGCAACCCAGGCCCAGCAACAGGCTATTGGCAATGGTCATCTGCCGGGTGAACCGGCGGTACAGGCAGAAAAAAAGTGCTACAAAAAAGATCAGCGGCAGGTCCGGTACGGCCAGGATCCCGCCTAAATGCGCTACGGCCACAGAGGTGGCGATAGTATAAAAAAGAAGATCGTCCTTTTTTTCGGTAAGCTGCTGGATCAGGTATACGGTGGCAGTATTGAGCAGGACTATAAAAAAGCGGACACCGATCTCGTGGTGAAAAAGCGCATAACCTGCTTTGATGAGCCAGGCGATCATGGGCGGGTGGTCAAAATAACCCCAGGCCGGGAACTGCGAATAGACCCAATAGTAAGCCTCGTCGTCAATGAGATCCGTAAAGCAGGCCTGTAAAAAGTTGACAGTGAACCAGATTAAATAGAAATAGAGTCGGTGGTTGTTTTTGAGCGAAGGCAGCATACTGCCGCCTATAACATCCGGGGACGAAGAACTGTTTAGGGTTAACCCATCAATTTTTCCACGGCCTGGATGGCTTTCTGTAAACGTTGATCGTAATTGCCGGAGATATCTACCCATGGAACTGATTGGTTGATCATAATGTCTTTGTAAATAAGATACAGTCTCCGCCTGGATTCCATGTCAGGGTATTCCCTCAGTTCATCCTTTACCCAGGGCAGATCGGTGTTGCACAAAAGGTACAGGTCATAGGTACGGCAGGCTATCTGTTCCAGTATCCAGGTATGGCATTGGTCAAATACAAATTCGCACCAGACCTTCATCACGTACTGATCTGTATCGATGAAAAGCAGGTCAGGCGGCGTTTTGGCCGTTTCCTGCGTTTTCTTCGTTTCCCTGTTGGCGCCAGCTGGCAGCAATTGCTGCACAAACTGTTCTTCCAGGGCCAGTTGTCCTTTGGCAATGGTCAGCAAATCGTTGAAGGAGTACTGGGTACCATGTTGCAAAAGATATTCCCGGGCATATTCGGGTACCCATTTGGTATGGTAGTGATCCGCAAGTTGCTGGCAAAGGGTACTCTTTCCCGTTGATTCCGGTCCTATAACTACAATTTTCTTCATCATCATTCCTGGAAGGATTATCGGTCTGTCGGGATGGGGGTATTATTACCGGCCGCTCTTCGTTTCCACTCTATCAGGCCTGCAATGGCCATGATAAACAGTATGAAGTAAAATACGCTGGATAGTGCGTATCCTTTTACAAAATACAGGGGTATGGAACAGATATTGGTGGCTATCCACCAGTGCCAGCTTTCTACTTTCTTTTTGGCCATCAGCAACATACCGGTGAAGGCAGTGGCGGAGGCCAGAGAATCGGCCCAGGGGATCACATTGGGGCTGAACCCGGTCTTGAGCCAGGTCAAAGCACTGAACAAAGTAACAAAAATGACGGCAAAGAAAAGAAACTGCTGCAGCAGTTCCGGTTTATTGGAAGCCCGGATCACCACTACATGTTCCTGCTGCCTGTTCTTCCTGGCCCATAAGATCCAGCCATAAATACTCATCACGGTATAAAACACGTTGACCAGCGCTTCCCCCGGCAGGCTCTGGATCAGGCTAAGATAAATGTAGATGGTAGTACTCACCAGTCCAACAGGATAAACCCAGATATTTTCCAGACGGGAGAACCATACACTGCCAATACCAGTGACCACTGCAATGTATTCCAGGGGCCCGGTGTTCCGGATATTGTCAACAAATTGCTGCCAGATAGCTGCTGCGTCCATGTGCTTGATGAGGGATTTCGGGTACAAGATACAAAGGATTGACTGGGGTGATTTCGTAAACTTTAAGATATTTGACGGCAAAACCGCATTCTATGTTTTTTAGTAACAAAGTAATATGGCTGACCGGGGCCTCTTCCGGGATTGGCGAGGCACTGGCCGGCGCGCTGTTACAGCAAAATGCAAAGCTGATCCTGTCATCCCGCAGGGAAGCGGAACTGCTGCGCGTCAGCGGCCAGTCGACCGATCCGCAGCGGGTAGCCATTCTTCCCCTGGACCTGGAAAAGCCGGAGACCTTTGAAGCAGCCGTACAGCAGGCCATCCAGGCTTTTGGGCAGATCGATTACATGATCCATAACGGGGGCATCAGCCAGCGTTCCCTGGTGGTGGACACGCAGCCTTCCGTCCAGCGAAAAGTGATGGAAGTGGATTATTTCAGCTATATAGAACTCACGCGCCTGCTGCTGCCGCATTTCAAACAACAGGGGCGGGGTCATTTTGTGGTAATGAGCAGTGTGATGGGCAAGATCGGCACGCCGATGCGCTCTGCCTATGCTGCGGCCAAACATGCGCTGCATGGTTTCTTCGACTGCCTGCGGGCGGAGCTCTGGCAGGAGCAGATCCAGGTCACCATCATTACGCCGGGTTATATCAGGACCAATGTAACCCGTAATGCCGTAACGGCTTCGGGCGAAAAGCTGAACAAGGAGGGAAAGGATATCAGTCGCGGCTATCCTCCGGAAAAAGCAGCCCAACAGATCCTGAAAGCCATCCGGAAGGGTAAATATGAAAAATATGTAGGCAGGGCTTTTTCCAAAGAGTGGATGGCTATCCAGCTGATGCGGCTTTTCCCCACACTGGCTATCCGGGTGTTCCGGACGGCGGTACCGGATTAAATAGTTGCCCTGGTATAAAAGAAAAAGGGCGCTGTATAAGCGCCCTGTTATTTAATGTTGTGCCATTGTTCTTATTCGGCTTCGGCCACTACTTCCCGGACTTCGGGGATCATTCTTTTCATCATGCCTTCAATGCCGGCTTTGAGGGTGATCATGGAAGAAGGGCATCCGCTGCAGGAGCCCTGCAGCATCAGGTTCACCACGCCATCTTCATAGCTGCGGAACTGGATAGCGCCACCGTCCATTTCAACGGCTGGCTTCACGTAGTTTTCCAGTAATTCCTTAATACGTTTTACCACATCGTCGTCATCTGCGTCCACCACATTGCTGCTTTCCTGTTTAATGGCAGCTACTTCTTCCTCGTTGACCACGGGTTTGTTCTCTTCAAGGTATTCTTTCAGGAACTGGCGGATAGTGGGGATCACATCGGTCCATTCCGTATCGGTGTTCTTGGTGAGTGTTACAAAGTTGCTGGCAATGAAAACGGCCCTGATAAAGGGGAAGCCGAAAAGCTCTACAGCCAGGGGAGAAGGTTTGGCGCTTTCAACGTCCGGAAAATCTATGCTCTTGCCAGGATAAAGTAATTTATTGGCCACAAACTTCATCGTCTCCGGATTCGGTGTCATTTCGGTATAAATACTAATGACCGGATTTCCTGTTTTGATCATAGTGCGCTGTATTTGCTACAAAAATAACAAAGAGTGACGAGCAAATGTTGATTTTAATGTGGAAAAGATCAGTGGTCGCAGTCGTCCGCATGGGCATGGTTATGCACGCGGCAGTAGCGGTAATTGATGGTATGGGCGGCTACAATACCGATAACGGCAAAGGGCAGGATCCAGTACTGGTATTCATGCCATACTTGTTTGACGATCAGTAAGATAATGCCGCCTGTAAAGAGAAGGATAGGCATCAGCCGGTGATGGTGACGGCGGTAACCGTGCAGCAGGGCAACCAGCCCGATGATAAAGGCCAGGAGGATCATACCGTATTCAAAAGAGTGGTTCTCGATGATATTGATCCCAAATATGGGCAGGCTGGAAAGCACCAGTGGTAAAATGGCGCAATGTATCGCACAAGCCAGCGAGGTGGCTATCCCCAAAGCATCCCAGTTAAACCGATTCATGGCGCAAAGATAGGAAGGGGAAATCAAACAATGCAACTTTGTTGCAAATGTTTTGTCAAATTCCGGATTTAATGCGGTTGACGGCGCCACTGCCTGTAACTTTGTGGGGTTATTGAATAATCGAAATTGGCCCATGAAAAGGAAATATTGGTTCTACATTGGTTTTTTTCTGTTTCTGGTAATTGGTTTTTATGTGGCGCTTAACCTGGTAATTCCCGGTTATGGCAAGGTAAAGCTGCCGGTCCTCAGTTATGTTAAGCCTTTCCACTTTGTGAACCAGGATGGTAAGCCTGTTACGGAGCGGGAGGTGGAGGGCAAGGTCTATGTGGTGGAATACTTTTTTACCACCTGTCAGAGTATCTGCCCTATCATGAACAAGAATCTGCTGCCGATCCATGAAGCGTATAAGCAGGAGCCCCGGTTCCTGATCCTGAGTCATACCTGCCAGCCGGAAACAGATTCTGTAGCCAGGCTGAAAGTGTATGCAGATTCCCTGAAGGCGGATACCAGGAGCTGGTGGTTCCTGACGGGCCCCAAGGACAGCCTGTATGGTGCGGCGCGCAACAGCTACCTGCTGGATGATCCCAAGAACAATGCCCAGAATATTGAAGAGCAGTTCCTGCATACCCAGTTCTTTGCCCTGGTGGATAAAGGCGGCCGGGTCCGGAAGATCTATGACGGTTTGAAGAAGGACGAGCTGGAATCCCTGAAAAAAGATATTGGCAGTCTGCTGGAGGAACATGTAGAGCAAACACGATTTAGCAACAATATTTTCGGCAATTGATCCTGCCGTTCACTTATATGAAAAAGGAGTTTTTATGAGTGTCACGAAAACTACCGAGTCAAGGATTGATCATATCCTAAAGCACAATCAGTTAAGCGTCACCGATAGCCGGAAAAAGATACTTGAACTTTTCCTGTTGAGCAATGGTGCGCTGGCGCATGGAGATATAGAGAAAAGAACAGGGGAAAAATTTGACCGGGTAACAGTTTACCGGACCCTGCAGGTCTTCATGGAAAAGGGGATCATCCACACCATTCCTACTGCGGATAATGCTATGCGTTATGCCCTTTGCAAGGACGACTGTACAGAAGGGCACCACCACGATAACCATGTCCATTTTGTCTGTAGTACCTGCGGGCTAACTACCTGCCTGGAAGATGTGACCGTACCGGATGTACGGTTGCCTAAAGGGTTTCAGGCGGAAGAGTTCCAGATGGTGGTCACCGGCGTCTGCCGCCAGTGCCAATAATGCCGGCAAATTAATGGGGAAGTCAATGCTCCAATCCGATCAGACAAATGCCTGTTAAGGGGCAAGTCAATGCCTTAACTCAGTAAAAAAATAAAGCCCCGATGTAGAAACAACGGGACTTTTGGTTAAGGCTCTGATTAGTAGCTATTTTATGATG
This sequence comes from Candidatus Pseudobacter hemicellulosilyticus, assembly GCA_029202545.1. Lineage (GTDB taxonomy): Bacteria > Bacteroidota > Bacteroidia > Chitinophagales > Chitinophagaceae > Pseudobacter > Pseudobacter hemicellulosilyticus. Next base: position 1,262,949 of record CP119311.1, on the reverse strand, counting down.
TAGGATGTTGTAAACATCCCGATCGGAATTACGTTTGGATAACAAAGATAATTGTTCGAACCAATAAATATATACCACTAAGTGGGTATTTTTTTTACCGACTACTGGTTGCCGTTTCTCTTCATTTCCTGCTGCACAAATGTCATCAACTTTTCTATATGGTTGGGCGAAAAGTTGAAAACCAAACCGGCGGCCTGGTACAATTCGGGTAGTGTTTTAGTTCCCCCCAAAGATAAAGACCGCATATAATTATCCAATGCTGCTTCCCTGTTTTCCCTGAATTGCATCCAGAGTCCGATGGCGCCCAGCTGGGCGATGCCGTATTCAATATAATACAGCGGCACTTCAAACAGGTGTAGCTGCCGCTGCCAGCCATAGGTGCGGTAAAGTTCCAGTCCGCTCAGGTCAATAGCATTGACGGAGAACTCATTGAGGATCTCCAGCCAGCGGGCGGCCCGTTCTTCTGTTGTATGGGTGGGGTTTTCATAGACCCAGTGTTGAAATTTATCAATGGTAGCGATCCAGGGGAAGATCGTGATCACTCTTTCCAGCTGGTGCTCTTTGGCGCGCTGCAGATCTTCGGGCTTGTCAAAGAATACTTCCCAGTTGTCCATGCTGAACAGTTCCATGGACATGCTGGCCACCTCGGCAATCTCCATAGGATATTCCTTGAAGGCGCTTAACTCCAATGGATGAGCGAGGAAGGAATGGATAGCATGCCCGCCTTCGTGTACCATGGTGGTCACATCACTCATCTGGCCGGCGGCATTCATGAAAATGAAGGGGGCGCCGGTTTCGGGCAATGGACAGTTATAACCGCCGGGAGCCTTGCCCTTGCGGCTTTCCAGGTCAAAGCGCTTCATTTCGTTCATCTTACGGAGACAATCCGCAAAGAAGGGGCGAAGCTGCTGGAAACATTCAATGCTCTTCTCCAGTAATTCGTTGCCGGTCTTAAAAGGCTCCAGCGGGGCAATGCCTGCGGGCTCCGCTTCCAGGTCCCAGGGACGCAGGGAGGAAAAGCCCAGTTTTTCTTTCTTTTTTTGATAAATCTCATTTACTAAAGGCAATACATGTTGCTTTACGGCCTCATGGAACTGGAAGCAGTCTTCCTTGGTATAATCAAAGCGACCTAACTCTTTGAACTTGTAATCCCTGTAATTCTCAAAACCTGCATTGACGGCCACTTCGTGCCTTTTCCGGATCAGGTTGGTATAAAGTTCGTCCAGGGCTTCCCTGTCCTGCAGCCTTCTTTCATTGATAGTGCGGTAAACGGTTTCCCGCAGCTCCCTGTCCGGGCTTTCCAGGAATTTGGCCGCCTGCTGGAGGGTATATTCCTGTCCGTTGATGGTGACCGTCATTTTTCCGGAGATAACGCCAAACTGCTGTTGCAGTACGCCGAGTTCGGCCAGCAGCGGGATATTCTGTTCCCGGAATAATTCAATGCTTTTTTTGACGCCGCGCAAATAGGTGAAATATTTAGCGGTATCCAGGTTAGCCGTCAGGGGGTGTTCCAGCAGTTTCCGGTTGAGCTTGTCCGCATAGGGCTGGATCTGTGGCTGGATCTGTGTCACGAAGAAAACGAAAGCTTCTTCCAGTGCCTTGTTCTCCGTATCACAGGTCATCCGGATCTGCCGCCAGCAGGCGTCCTCGCTGACCACGGCCTCCAGTTCACTCATATCCTGCAGCCATTTTTCCAGGTCGGCCGGTTGGTCAACAGGCCGTTCCAGCAGGTCTTTGAAAAAGGGCTCCAGGGTTTCCCAGGTGGTAACGGTAAAATCCTCAGGGATAAAATGCCTCGGTATTTTTTGGATAGCTGCGCTGTAGTTCATAATAGACATATAAAAGGAAAGCTACAAACGCCAGGCCTTTTGGTTCCCGAGGTTTGCAGCTTTTGCCTATGATTAACATTATTTTTTCGGTTTCTTCTCTGCAGGGGCCGCTTTCTTTTTAGCGGGCTCTTTGGCCGCGCCATCGTCTTCTTTCTTGGCTTTGGGCGCTGCTTTCTTCTTAGGCTTTTCTGCTGCTTCCTCTCCGGCGTCTTCTGCTTTCTCCTTTTTGGCGGCCGCTTTGGTAGCGGTCTTCTTCGGTTTGGCAGGCGCTTCGGCTACTTCGGTGTCCTCATCAGGGGTAGCTGCTTTTTCTTTTTTGGCTGCTGCTTTGGCGGGCGCTTCTTCTTCTGCTGCATCCTCTTCTGCAGGCTCTTCGGGAAGCTCACGCAGTTTGATCTCTACCTGGTTATTGGTGAGCACGGTAAACCATTTCACGATCTTTTTCATATCGCTGGAATACACGCGTTCAAAATCCATATCGGGAAATACTTTCTCGAAATATTTTTTCAGGGCGCCATTGTCTTTTCCGTCAGGCAGTTTATCGCTGCCTGCTTCCATGGCTTTGAACACCTCTACCAGGTTCACATTATCCCGCACGGTATAGATCTCGATACTTTCCAGGTGAGAAAAGTTATGAATACGGCTTGATACAAACTTTGTGCTTTTATCATCTAATGACCGGACGATAGCCCCGTCATTTTTGCTGCTTACTAATTCAAACAATCCTGGTAACCCGGTTACCGAAACGATTTTTCCATATTCCATATCAATCCATGTTTTAAAGGAACTTGCAAGATAAAAGGATTTGGGCAAACCCTGTTCCAAAAATTAAACATTCCGGGCAGACCGGGCCGGGGGGTAACCGGGGGAGGGGTCAAAATCCCGGGAATAGCCGCAGGTTTTTCCGGGGGCCGGCTTCCAATTAATTGATACCGATATTAAATACTAAAATATTATCTCCAATGAAAAAGTACATGCTCCTGGCGCTGACGGTGATCTTCGCCGGCATATTTTCCAGCCAGGCCCAGGGCCGTGGTGGTTTCCAGCCCCGCTCGGTGGAAGAGAATGTTAAACTGGTGAAGGAAAAGCTGGCCGTCCTGAAACTGGATGCGGCCCAGACCACCCAATCGGATACCATCTTTACCCATTATTTCAAAGACCGCCAGAAAATGATGCAGGATATGCAGGGCGGCTCCGGGGACCGGACCCAGGCACGGGAAAAATTCCAGCAGCTCAATGAGCAGCGGGATGAAAAGCTGAAAAAAGTATTTACCGACGACCAGTATAAAAAATGGAAAGACGAGGTTGAACCCTCCCTGCGCCCGCAAAGGCCCGGCGGTGGCGGTGGTGGACGTCCCGGTGGCGGCGGCAACCGATAATTTTGCATAGCGATGATACAAACCTACCCCGGCCGGTAACGGTGCGGGGTATTTTATTGCCCCATCCACTGCTTGAAAGCGGCCACATTTTCCTGGCTGATTATGATCTCCTCCGGCAGTGGCGGCTCCACTTCCAGCAGCAGTTTGCTCTTGGGCCAGGCCTTGATCCGTTTGATGGCCGACATATTGATCAGGTATTTGCGGCTAACCCGGTAAAAACTGGCAGGGTCCAGCTGGTTCTCAATATCGCTGAGTGACTGGTCCAGGATGAATTTCTGTCCTTTGCTGTCCACCATACACACCAGCTTATGGGCGGCATAGAAATAGGCAATGTCCTCCGTTTTGATGCTGATATAATCCAGCCCCCTTTTCACCAGGAAACGCTTCCGGTACCCGCTATTGGGCGGTTGGGCCTGCCAGTTGACCAGCTGCTGGTAGTTGCCGGCAAAATATTGTTTCAGTTTATCATATTTACGGAGAGCGGCCAGCAGCTTTTCCTCCTTCACCGGTTTCAACAGGTAATCGATGCTGTTGTGCTCAAAGGCCTCCTGCCAGTAATCATCATAGGCTGTAATGAAAATAACGGGGCAACTGATGGCTACCTTCTCAAATATCCGGAAAGAAAGCCCGTCGCTCAGCTCAATATCCATAAATATCAGCTCCGGCACCGGATTCTGGTGGAACCAGCTGACCGTATCCTTCACGGTGCCCAGCACAGCCAGCACTTCCAGCTCGGGGTCGCAGGCGGCGAGGGACTTCTGCAGCTTTTCGGCCGCCGGTTTTTCATCTTCTACTATGATAACGGTCATATCAGTTGATTTTTAGCACGGGCAATGATACAATGAATTCATTGTTCTCCACCTTGATACCAATATCGGTATTGGTAGTGAGCTTGTACCGCTCCCGCAGGTTATTCAATCCGATCCGGGAAGAAAGCCGGCGAAAGGTCTTTTTCTGGACCGGGTTACTGACCACCAGCAGCTCACCCTGCAGCAGCACCCGGATGGCCAGGGGCATGGCATCGGAAAATTCATTGTGCTTGATGGCGTTCTCGATCAGCAGCTGCAGGGAAATGGGAGGAACCAGGTATTCGTCATACGCACAGGCGGGAATATCCAGTTCCAGCTGTATGGCCTGCTCAAACCGGATGGTGAGCAGGGAAAAATAATCCTGCAGGAAGGCCATCTCTTCCCGAAGCAACACCAGCTCCCGGCCCTTGTTCTGGAGAATATACCGGTAAACATCCGCCAGGTTATCGTTGAACTGCCGGGCTTTCTCCGGTCTTTCTTCTATCAGGTGGGAGAGGGTGTTTAGGGAATTGAAGATAAAATGCGGATCTATCTGGTTCTTCAGGGCTTCCAGCTCCGCCTCTATCTTGGCCTTCTCCAGCTGTGCATTCTTCAGCATTTCGTTCTCCGATTCCTTTACCAGGAAAACGGTTTCATATACATGTACAATAAAGAGTACGGTGATCATAATGATCAGGGTGCTTTGCTTGACCGCCTCCCAGTTAACAATACCCTGGCTGAAGAGCTGGTGCCAGATCAGGAGCAGCAGGACGCTGATGGGAATGGTAAAACAGGTGGCGGCCATGACCAGCACCACTATTTTCCGTATGGGCTTATTGAACCAGTTGAAATAACTGCGCAGGGTAAAGAGCAGGTAACGGTTACCATGCCAGACCAGGAAGGCGATACCAATGGTGAACAGGTAACTGAGCAGGATCTGCCAGACGCTGAATTTCGCATGGTCCACCAGGTGAGCTGCAATAGGGATCAGGATACCGCAAAAGGGGATCAGGATCAGCCGGAAGCCAATATCGTTCACCTTCATGGTGATAGGGGATTTCGTCCCCGGCTGTTTAGTTTTCATCGCCTCTTTTTCCACGCTGGTTCTTTTTGGATTGGCCTGCAAAAATTAGCAAAATAGATTTGTTGAAAGCTTTTTTCCGTATACTATTTTTTATCCCTTAACGCTTTTCCATGGTAGACTTTCACTCGATCAACTGGTTAGCTGTGCTGGTGGCCGGCATCGTTGCTTTTATGCTGGGCGGCGTATGGTATTCACCGGCTTTGCTGGGTAATGCCTGGATGAAGGAAAACAAACTAACGCTGGAAATGGTACAGGGAGCCAATAAAGGCCGGCTTTTTGGCTGGTACTTCCTGCTCTCCCTGGTGATAGCCACTAACCTGGCCCTGTTCCTGGCGCCATCACCAGCAGCCTGCCCTTCCGGCTGCGCACACACGATAGACCTGGCAGGTGGCGCACTGGCCGGTCTGCTGACAGGGGTCTGGGTCTTCTCTTTCCTGGCCATCATAGCCCTGTTTGAGCAAAAGACAGCCCGTTATATTTTCATCAATGGAGGATATTGTATGCTGGCGCTGACACTGATGGGGGCCATCATCGGCGCCTGGAGATAGCCATGTAAAATAACAATGGACAGGGCGCGATGGAATACCACCGCGCCCTGCATTGTTTATGGATAAACCTATTGTTTAACGGATTTGATCTCCATGGTCTTGAACTCTTTGTCCAGCCCGGGAGGGTTCATATACATCTCTACGCTCATGTTCTTATCATCCACAAAGGTCACCACCTGCCTTACCTTGCAATCTTTTCCGGTGGTAGGATCTACCATTTCTCCTTTCAGGTTCAGTGTTTTGCTGGCGGCGTCATAATCACCTTCCATCACCATCAGGCCCGTACCCATATCATCGATCCAGGTATTGATGAATTTTTTCTTTGCATTGTCGTAGGCCAGGGTGCTGACGCCTGTAAATGGTTCGCCCATCATACTGCCGTTATGCGTGCTTTCCTGGTAACGGCCGCCAAGGACCATTTTATACACATCTTTTGATTTGCTGGTCATGGGTGGTTTACTGGGGTCCATCCACATCTTGATATCGGAGGTCCAGTTGCCGCTCTGGGCTGCCAGCATTTTATGTACCTCGCCGGGCGTCTTGTAATCGTTCCAGGCTTTTACCATAGCAGCAGAATCCATAGAGGGTGGAGGCGGCGCCGGTTCTGAAGCAATAGGTTCAGCCGGTTTGCTGGTATCCGTTTTGTCGGCAGTACCACTGCCAGCATCGTTACAGCTAAGTATAGTAAGAACAGACAACGCGCATAAAGCGGAGGCAAATCGTTTCATATAAAAATAATTTTATAAGTAAGTTAACAAAAATCGGGCCCATGACCAACAGTCAGGGGGAAACGATGCCGATGAAGGGGGATAATTTCCAGACCGGGGAGAAACTTTACTGCCCCGCTTCCTGTATCCACCGGAACAGGCGTTCCACATCTGCTTTTTTGAACAGGGTTGTACCGGGATTCATGGTGGCTGCTGTGCCACAGGCTACGCCAAACTGCACTACTTCTTTGAGCGGTTTGCCCTGCGACAGCTGCCAGATCATGCCGGCCACCATGCTGTCGCCCGCACCTACGGTACTTTGCTTCTTCACTACCGGCGCCGGGATCTGGTGGTGGCCATCGCGGGTAACCAGTAAAGCGCCGGCGGGTCCCATAGACACCACCATCACCTCACATTCTCCTTTACGGATGACTTCCAGGGCGGCCTTTCCAACGTCTCCGGCTTCTATATAATCATGGCCGCTGAGTTTGCCCAGTTCAGACATATTTGGCTTGAGCAGGTATACGCCTTCCTGTGCGGCCAGCAGGAGGGGCTCCCCGGAAGTATCAACAATATACCTGGCGCCGATCTCTTTGGCCAGATCAGCCAGGAGCCCAAAGAAATTGGCCGGCATACCAGGCGGCAAGCTGCCGCTGGCTACAATGATACTGGGTGCAGGATCCAGCCGGCGGACCATGTCCAGGCAGGCGTCAACCTCTTGCTGACCCATTTCCGGGCCGGGCATGACAAAGCGGAACTGCTGGTTGCTATGGTTCTCCCGTACCACAATATTTTCCCTGGTCTCCCGCTCAATGGGAATGGTCTGGAAGCGGATGCCTTTTTCCGAGAGATAACCTTCCAGGGCTTTGCCGTTAAGGCCGCCGGAAGGAAATATAGCCAGAGAATCACCGCCCAGTTCTTTCAGGGCCTTACTGATATTGATACCGCCGCCCCCGGCTTCGGTGATCAGTTCAGCACAACGCATTTTTTTCTCTGGAACCAGTTTGTCAACTGAGGTGCTCTTATCCACTGAGGGATTCATAGTGATGGTAACGATCATAATAATTCTTTTAAAACGGCGTCCACTCTTTGTTGTAAGGTATTGTAGTCTGTATAGCCCCTGCTGAGCAGGTAGAATTTCAGATCTGATGCCTGTAGGAAAACGGCCGGAAAACCTGTTACCTGCAATTGTTTGCAGAGGGCAAATTCATAATAAGCTTTTTCTTTATAGGCTTCGCTGTGCAGGCGTTCATAGAAAGTGGTGGAGGGAATGGCATATTTCTCCAGCAGGTGCCCGTAGGCCTCATCATCAGAGAGGTCCCTGCCTTCATAGTTCAGGGCGTACTGCAGATCGGCCGCAAACGCCACCTGTTCCGCCGGGTAGAAATCCTTGAACACACAAAGCGCAATAGCTGCCTTTTCGGAATTGGGGAACCAGTCGCTCAGATCAGGGTTTTCAATATGCCAGAGATAGTCGCTGCCGAAAGTAATGCCGGTACGTTCTTCCACGGTCTTATAGGCGCTTTTGATAAAACCGGCCATGACGCTGACAGGACGGGGTTTTTCGGGCAGGATCATACCACCGGACAATACTTCAAATTGTAATTTATCTGCATATTCCTTTGCCAGCTTTGTCATGACGGGACTGAACCCGTAACACCAGCCACACCAGGCATCGTAACAGTAATAAACGGTAAACATGACTGCAATATACGCACCTGTAATCTTTTACCGCCTGAAGGTTTAGGCGGATAACCAAGAAGGAACGGGGTGTTGCCAGGGCCCCGAAATGCGGTATCCACTGCCTGCGGCCAATGCGGGATAAAGATTAAATAATATACCGGGACAAGCATTTTTTTCGGGCCGGAAAATACCGTTTTCTGGGGAAGAACCTTCCCGGCCCAAGATTTTTTCAGGCCCGTTTCGGGTATAAGTGGGCGGTAGCGGGTATGTCATATACTGTACACAAAAACAATTGCTTATGCAGTATAATTTTTTTGTCTGAATTTCGTTTGTTGTTCGTAATCTTACAGCCCCAATAACAATATTCTATACACGATAAAACTATGCTATGAAGCCAAATTTTACCCGCCAAGGCCGGGTTATAGTACTATCTCTGGTAGCTACTATCATGGCCATCACTACCAATGCCCAGCTGAAGATCGGAGACAATCCGACAAGCATTCAGAAGTCATCCATTTTAGAACTGGAAAGTACCCGTCAGGGCCTGTTGCTGCCCAGGCTGGCAGATACAGTGGCCATCAACGCCCTGAATCCGCCGAATGGTATGATCATTTATTTAAATGCAGACAATAGTCTTCGTCTGCGCAGTAACGGTAGCTGGAAAAAGATCGCTGATCTTGGAGAAGCTACTGCCAACTGGTCGCTCACCGGTAACAGCGGCACCAATCCTGCCACCAATTTTCTGGGTACGGTAGACGGGCAGCCCCTGGTGATCCGTACAGACAATGCGGAAAGATTACGCGTGGATGCCACCGGTAATGTAGGTATTGGCACCAATGCACCCACAGCTAAATTGAATGTGGACGGGACTGTGAAATTGCAGAACCTGCCTACAGGCACCAATGAGCTGGAAGTACTGGTGATTGCCGCCGATGGTTCCGTTTCGCGCAGGACTATTTCCAGTAGTATTTTCTCCAATGCCATCCGCGCCATCAACGGTATTGAAAGGCAGACATTGTCCATCACTGCCGCTGCCAGCACAACCACCGATACGGTGCAGGTGGAGAACAGGGTTGCGGACAGCACCATTGCCATCAACCTGCCGGTGCAGAATGGTTCTTCCGGTATTACAAAGCCTTATGGCTTCCTGACCTTTGACGACTGGGGCAAGATCCAGAGCGCCATTCAGACCATCACTATTGGTGCAGTAGCCAATACGCCTAATGCCGCCGGGGCCAGTATTAATATTACCGGCACAGGAAGGGAGATCGTATTGCATGCGGCGGATGCTACCAACGCGGGTGTGGTCACTGCCGGCACACAGACCTTTGGTGGTGATAAGACATTTGCCAATAACGTAACTGTTAACGGAACCGCCCGGCTTAACAGTGTGGCCAATAATTCAACGGCGGACTCCGTGCTGGTGATCAACAATGGCGTGATTGAAAAAAGGCAGGTGAGCGCTTCTGCCTTTGGCAATGCCATCCGCAGCATCAACGGTAACCGGGACTCTGCACAGGGCTTTGCCTTCAAGAGCACCGGTACTGACCTGACGGTATCCACCAATGGAACCGACAGTGTGTTCCTGAATGTGCCCAATGCTTCTGCTACCGCCCGTGGTGTGGTCACTACCGGCACACAGACCCTGGGTGGTGTGAAGACCTTTGCAGACAGCCTGAAAGCAGCCCAGAGCTTATTGGTGGGTGGCACCGGCGGCGCCAACTCTACCGTACAGGTGAGTGGTTCACTGTCACTGGCTATCCGCACCGTAGCATCCGGTACTACCACGCTGGCGGGCACTGATAATACTGTCCTGGTCAACACTACCGGCGGCGCTGCAACTGTGAACCTGCCTGCAGCTACGGGACTGGCCGGCCGGATCTATACCATCAAAAAGATCGGAACGGGCGGCATTGACAATGCGCTTACCATTTCACCCGGCTCTTCCACCATTGACGGCGGAAGCAGTTATATCATTTACAACGACTGGACCTTTGTAACCCTGCAGACAGATGGTACCAACTGGTATATCATTAAGAAATAACCGATCCGGGGTTCCGGACATACATTAATATGCAACAGACCTTCAGCGTCAGTGCAGTTTTAATGGTATTGCTTTTAGGTTGCAGCCAGTTATCCGCCCAACAGCTGAAACTGGGCGTCAATCCCTGGTCGCTGACCAAGTCGGCCCTGCTGGAACTCAACTCCACTAACCAGGGATTGCTGTTCACGCGGATAGCGGATACGGCACTCATCAACGTCCAGAGTCCACCGGACGGGACCGTGATCTACTTCACGCCCATGCAGCAATTGCTGGTCCGGTCCGGTGGCGCCTGGAAATCGCTGCTCTACAGCGTTTCAGGGCCCTGGTCAATAATTGGCAATAGCGGCACAACGCCCACTACCAATTTCCTGGGCACCACCGATGCGCAATCTCTGGCAATCCGTACCAATAATGTAGAAAGGATGCGTGTCTTTTCCACTGGTGGCGTAGCCATTGGCGCCACAGCGCTGGATGCCGGCAACCCGGAAGCGCTGCTGGTTGACGCAGGCACCAGCAGTTCCTTCAACGTGATCAGCGGCAAGGGGACAGTTAATAATTATTTGCAGCTGAATATCCAGAACCGGTCTGCCACAGCGCTGGCCAGCTCGGACCTGGTAGCTACGGCAGACAATGGAACGGAACTGGTGAACTATGTGGACCTGGGGATCAATTCCAGCGGGTTCAGTAATGCCACCTATCCCATCATCAATGGCAACAACACAGCCTATCTATACGCTACCGGTGCCGATTTTGTGATCGGCAACGCAACCGCCAGCAGGAACCTGCGCTTCTTTGCAGGAGGTTATGCCACTACCAATGAGGCTATGCGGGTTACTTCTGCCGGCCTGGTGGGTGTGGCCAATACCGCGCCGGCTGCTTACCTGGATGTGGGCAATACGTTTAAGCTGGGGGCAAAGGGGTCTGTGAACAAGAACCAGATCAGTTTTGCGCTGACACTCGGCAGCACCGTTTTGAATGCCGGAGCCGTAGGCATACTGGGGTTGGGTTATATGGCCGGTATGACAGATGTAAACTTTACCATCACCACAACCAGCCTCCAGCCCACCAGCACCCAGGCTACAGTGGTGATCACACCGGCATTCGACCTGCCGAACTATACATCCATTGCCTTTGCAAGGCTCACTGGCGTCAACACCATCAAAGTTCGATTTCTGAACACCAGTACCTCATCAACATTGAATGTTCAGGGCACCTACTATTTTACGATTACCGAATTCTGACAAGGAATGCGGCCAACTTTTCTCCATATCATTTTTCTGCTCTGCCTGCAGCTGGCTTGCTTTTACAGCGGCCAGGCGCAGTCAGGCTTTTACGTGCCTGCCTCCGCCAAGATCTTTTTCAATGGAGATACCGCTACTATTTTTTCCAATGTCACCAACCAGGGAAAGATCGGTATCGGCCGGAATGCGGTGATCAATTTCAAAGGCAAGACCTGGGAAAATGATGCCCAGGCCATGCTTCCCGATGAAAGTGACGCCGGAGAAGGGCTCACCGGCATTGGCGGTTATGTACGCTTCAACATGGACACATCGGTACAATACCTGATAGGCGGTTATAATGCTGTAACAAAGACCGGCGCCAGCTTTCCCGGTCTGGTAGTGGACAATCCCTTTGGTTTGCAGCTCCTCAACAGTACCGCCAAAGTGCGGCACCGGCTGCAGTTCAACAGCGGTCACCTCCTGCTCAACAACCAGGTGCTGGTAGTGGGCCACGGCAATCCGGGTCAGATAGAAGGCTTCCATAGCGGTAGGTTCATAGTGACCGGCAGTGATCCCGGCGGCGGGATGCTGGTGCGGGAAAACATTACACAGGCGGATGGCAAAGTGATCTTTCCGGTGGGGACCTCGCGCACAGAATATACGCCTGCTGCTGTCCAGAGCCGGACGGCTATTGGAGATGATTATTATGTCTCGGTTTTCGACAGCGTTAAGAGCCAGGTGTTCAACGGCGCTAACCTGCGGGATTCTTCCGTCAACAAAACCTGGGAGATCGGTAAGCGCTACCGGCCCAACCAGGATATGGCCGATGTATTCCTCCAGCACCTGATCAGGGACGAAGGCAGTTATTTCAGTACCCACCGGAACAACAGTTATATAGCCGCCTATGTCAATGGGAAATGGGATACAACAGGACCGCGCATGCAGCCTGTCTTCGGCAATCTTACCGCCGGCAATACCCTCTTCAACAGTGCTGTGAACAGCAGACCCTTGACCGGGCTGGTAGGCAGTCCTACCTATTTCGCCAAATTTGCTTCGCCCCAAAAAACAGTATTGCCTGCAACAAAGATCTGGTTCAACGGCTACAGGGTAAGCCGCGATTCTGTGCGGGTATACTGGACCACCAAACCTGAGATCAACAACGATTATTTTATTGTACAGCGCAGGCTGAGCAACGAAACAGATTTCAGCAAGGTAGACAGTGTGGATTCAAAAGCCCTGAACGGCATCAGCGTGGATTTCCTGCAATATGAGATCATGGACCCCAACAATCACAAAGGACTCAGTTATTACCGCCTCATGCTGGTCAGCAGGAATAGGGATACTACCTACACCAATATAGTGGTCATACCGCCGCAACCGGGAGGCCTGCAACTGACGCTCTGGCCCAATCCCAGCAAGGGCCGCTTCTACATAGGCATCAATGGCGAAGTAGTGGTGCGCAGCATTATTATCTGGGATGTGCTGGGCAGGAAGGTCAAGGAAGAACTGGTCAATGGACGAACCATTATAGAGATGCACCTCTATATGCCGGGCAGCTACTATGTTACCTTCATGAGCAATGATCAGCAAAGACTGGATACCAAGAAGCTGATCATCCAGCCCTGGTAAGGATACCGGCTCTGGAAGGATGGGTGGAGGAAACCATTTTGGGTAAAGAGATCAACAAAAGTTTACTGTCATCAATAAAAAATGGGCAACCGCAAGGCTGCCCATTTCACCATAATGGTGATATATATTGAGTTGATGTGAAGCTATCAGGAGCCGATTTCCATATCGCCGGTCACATGATTCCTGCGTAATCCTTTTTTCACTTTTGAAGCCAGGTCGTTGGCCCCATCCACGATCTTTTTCCTGGTATCCGATCCTTTTTCAGGAGCGAACAAAGTTCCTACCAATGCACCTACTGCTGCTGCTGCCACCATGCCTATAATAAGATGTTTAGCTTTCATAACGCTCGATTTTAAAGTGAGTAATGTGTGTTTGTACATATGCTGTAAGCCAACAACTATGCCAAACCATTTTGCCCCCGGATTAAAAACCCATGAAGGCTTATCCTCTGCCCGGCCGGCTGGTTTCCTTGTTCCCGCTGCTGCTGCCGCGGTTGCCGCCCTGTGAGCCGCCGCCCTGGTTACCTCCACCGCGATTACCACCATTGTCCCTGCGTTCAACGCTGCGGGAAGGCTGGGAAGGAGATGACTGAGGCCTTGCGGAGGGCTGCTGCTGCCGTTGCGGCGGTGTTACCGACCGGTTGGGTGGAGACTGGCGGTTCTCGTTGCCAGCGCGGTATTCCCGGTTGCGGGGCGCTTCCATTTCTCTGCCGCCATTTCCGCTACTATTGTTCCTGTTGTCGTTATTATAGCTGCGGGGACGTTCTGTATCCCTTCTTTCATTGCCCCCTCCGGTACCAGGATTGGTCCTTACCGGCCTTTCACCTTCCCGGTTGCCGGGATTGCTGTTAGCAGGCCTGGACCCATTGTTATTATTGGGCCTTGATCCGGTATTGCTATTGGGTCTTGACCCATTGCCCGGTGTGTATTCCCTGTTGGGCCTGGAACCGTTATTGGGCGTGATATCGCGCTGACGGGGATTGTCTGCCCGGCTGTTCCGGTCATAACTCCTGTTACCCTGGTTGTTGATCCGCGATTGTTCATTACGGTTATTGTATTGTCCGCCGCGGTTGTCATTGTTATAGGTCCTGTTGGGCCGCTGGCCATTGTTATACCCTACGGCATCACGGCGGCCATAGTAGTTGCTCCTGTTGGGCGCTATGCTGCGCTGTGTGGTGCGGGTGACCACGTTGTTGCGGTTCACATAGATATTGTTGGTGCGGTTGGCGTAATGGATAGAGCGGCTCCTGTTATCGTAATAACGGGGATTATAATATCCGTAAGACCGCCCGCCATAATTAGGCCGATAGCAGTAAGGCATGCTGTAATAGCGTGGTCCCCACCAGCCGCCGGAGTAATAGCCACCCCAGGGCCTGCCCACATTAATGCCTGCATGGAACCAGCCTGCATTGAAGTTGAAACCGAAGCCCCAGCCAAACCAGGGATTGTAGCGAACGCCATAACCCCAGGTACAGGGCCGCGGGTAATAGTAGTGACCATACCAGGGCCTGTAATAGAAACCGGTGCCATATACTACCGTAGGTCCGTAGATGAAAGTATTGAGGTAGCCGGGTGTATAACCCATGTACACATAATCAGGCATCACATCATAGATGTATACATATTTCACGTGGTATACCGGGTAGCGGGGCGGGATCAGGGAAACCACTGTTGGTCTTTCCACTGCCACTACCCAGGGTCCGGCGGCGCGGGAGGCTTCAAACCAGACGCCATTGTCCACGGCATAGTAACGGCCCCTCCAGCGCAACACCGATGCGGAAGTATTGGTGGCATAAGCCATGTCCAGCCCATCGATATCCTCAAATTGAGGATCTCCGTCGTAAGTGACATTGGCGGTGGCATTCTTCCGGTCCACCTTGGCCGTCTGCGGAACTTCGGCTTCCTGCAAGGCGTCAGTAGCGGCATCTGTACCGGCTACGCTGGCCAGTACATTGTCCTTGGGTGAGCCTTCCTTAATATTGGCAAATTCAGCAGGCAGGTTCTCCGGAGATACATACTGCCAGTTACTGTTCAGTGTTTTGGCTGCAAACCAGCGACCGGAGAGCAGCACAAAATATTGCTGGGTGGTAAGGTCCATGAAAATATCGTCATCGGAATTGGCCACATACAGCAGGCTGGTGCCTTCCACCGGACTGAAATTAGCTTCACCGGCTGACTGTATCAGCTCGGCGGGCTCTGTACTCACCACGATCTTGTAGATAGTGCTTTCACTGGTTTCCATCCCTTCTTCCTGGTCCTTGTCGGCTGCTTTAATAGCTTCGGCAATGCCGGCCAGCTTCTGGGAAACATTGTTGTGCAAGGCATAGGGACCGGTAGCTGCGGGAGCGCTGTACCAGTGTTTGCCACCATAGAGATAGAACTGGCCATCTGCATTCTTAATGATGGTGAAAGGCGTATTGATCACTACTTCTGCATCCCAGTCGGTATTCTTCTGGAGCTTGGGAGCGCCGTCAATCAGTACCAGGATAGAAGCTGTATTGGCGTAAATGACCTTGGGTGCTTTATTGCTGATCTGCCGGGAAAGTTCTTCCTCTTTGCTATTCAGGGAGAGTGAATTTTCCAGGTCTTTGGCAGGGAACTGAATATTCCAGCGCGCTATCTGTTCTTCCAGTTGCAGCTTGAGATCGTCCAGCTGGTCTTCATTGGATTCTCCGGGCAGTTTAATGGCGGTGATACGGGCGGACTGCACCTGCACCTGGCTGCCGGAGGATCGGGTAGTTGCCCTCAGCCAGGCCATACCGAATACCGGATCCGTTTTTCCGGGTTCCAGGACGGAAATGGCGGCACGGGCTTTCAGAATATTCTCGCCGTAGGACTCGGGTTGCCATTGGTACATTTTGATCACCTTATTGCCCTGGGCGGTCATTGTCTGGGGCCAGGCGACCTGGGCGCTGACTTCCTGCGTCATCAGCAAGGGGATGCATAAAACGCAAAGAAGTGTATAAATGGACTTCATAAGGGAATGTTTTTTGGTTTGCAATAGTTTCTACACAAATCTCTTCAAATTAGACGCCGGATACTGTTAGCGGCCTGCCAATAGTATACCTGTTTAACGCAATTTTTACCAAAGGGATTGTTAAGTTACTGACCCTGCCGGGGATACTGGCCGGATTCTTCCTGGTGCTTCCATAATTCCCTGAATACAACATTGTTTTGCAACAATTGCTGCAGGGTGCCTTCACCGGCAATGCGTCCTTTTTCCAGGATATA
Source organism: Candidatus Pseudobacter hemicellulosilyticus (assembly GCA_029202545.1). Lineage (GTDB taxonomy): Bacteria > Bacteroidota > Bacteroidia > Chitinophagales > Chitinophagaceae > Pseudobacter > Pseudobacter hemicellulosilyticus. The sequence continues at coordinate 1,246,808 of CP119311.1, read as the reverse complement.
GATATAGTCAAACCGGTGCAGCAGGTGCAGGCGGTGAATTGATGAAACGATGGCTTTATCAGCAAAGGCGGTAAAGATCCTTTCGTAGATCTGCGACTCCGTTTTTGGGTCAACACTGCTGGTTGGTTCGTCCAATAATACTACCCTGCTTTCCCTGGCGGCGAGGATACCCCGCGCCAGCGCCAGCCGTTGTTTTTGTCCGCCGGAAAGATTGACCCCTTTTTCCCGGATATCAGACCCAAGGCCATTGGGCAACTGTTCAATTACTTCTGTGAGCTGTGCTGTCTGGCTCACAGCCAGGATATCTGCCTCCGTAAAGGGCAGGCCGAGGGTGATATTATAGGCGATGGTATTCTCAAAGATCTCGGGTTCCTGCGGGAAAAGGGTCACCGTTTCATTGAGGGTTGCTAAAGGATATTCTTTGCCATCCACTGTCAGCTGCAGGCCTGGTTCCGGAATGTAAAGACCGCGCAACAAAGCCAGCAGGGTGCTTTTACCGCTGCCACTTTCACCGATGAGGGCAATGCGTTTGCCGCGCTGCAATTGCAGGTGCAGGTTGTGCAGGCTCTGGGGTGCGTACTGGTCGTCATACTGGCCACGATGGGAGAAGTTGAGCTGTTCTATCCGGAGCTGCTGCCAGTTGTCGGGCAGGTCGCTGGGGCCATCCGGCCGGTGCTGCTGCCGGAAAGCGTCTTCAATATTGCGTGCTGTTTCCACATGGGTATTGTGCTGCACAATATCAGTGTATTGCCAGGCCATATCATGGAAAACGCTGGTGAACTGCTGCACAAAACCGAGCAGGGTCACCAGTCCGGCCACGGGGAATAATTTGCCGGGTTCCCATTGCTGGTAAATATAGCCCGTGGCAATGACCACGTAGATGAGCGTTACCAGCATATCGGCCACAAACCATTTCCATTCATTGATGCGGACATTTTTCCGGAAAGGCCTGAGCATTTCCTGCACTTTGGCCAGCAGGCCGCTCTCCATGCTTTTCTCCAGGCGCAGGGTGATCACGGTCATGATATTGGAGAGACTGTCAAACAGGGTGGAGGACACCACATGTTCTTTTTCATTCACTTCGTTGAGGGTGCGGATATAGGGTTTGTCGAACCGCAGGATGAGCCAGATGGTCAGCAGGCCTAATGCGATGCCGATGGCGCCGAAGAGAGGTGAGAACCAGAGCATGGCTATTACAGAGAAAAGGAATTTCAGCAGGGCGTGCAGGTACATGAAGCCATTGGAGAAAAAGGTTTTCAGGGATTCGTAGGCTTTGCGGATGCGGTTGATGGTAGCGCCGCTATGATGGTCCTGGTGCCATTTGGCGGGCAGGTGAAGGGCCTGGTGGTAGCGTTCCTGGAGAAAATTGCGGCTGAGGTTGAAAGCCAGCTGCTGTTCCATTACGCGTGCCGGTCCGTGAAAGGCCCAGTCGCCCAGGCGGAGCAGGCAGTAGCCGCCGGCATAGAGTCCGGCATAGTACAATACCTGGCTGGTATCCTGTTGCAGGTGGCCAACAAACCAGCCGAACAGGATGGGGTTCCCTGCCGCAATGAGGTTAGCGCAGATGAACATGCCATAGATGAGCAGGTATTTCTTCCGCTCCTGGCGTGCGTAACGCCAGGCTGTTTGCAGCAGCGATACATAAGGATTGGGCATATGTCCTGTTGTTAATGCCGGCTTAGTGTGCTTCCAGCCAGCTGTCGCCAGCGCCCACTTCGGCTTCTACCGGTACATCGTTGGGCAGGGGCAGTGCGGCGCGCATACAGTCCAGGATAATTGGTTTGATGCTGTCCACCTCATCCCTGTAGGCGTCAAAGATCAATTCATCATGCACCTGCAGGATCATCCTGGACCGGAACTGGTGTTTTTTAAATTCTTCGTGCAGTCTGATCATGGCCAGTTTGATCATATCGGCGGCTGTTCCCTGGATCGGGGAATTGATGGCGTTGCGTTCGGCAAATCCGCGCACGGTGAAGTTGGCGGAATTGATATCGCGCAGCCAGCGTTTGCGGCCCATCAGTGTTTCCACATACCCGTTCTCGCGGGCAAAATTGATGGTGTTATCCATGTATTGCTGGATATTGGCAAACTGCTTTTTGTAATTGTCGATGATCTCCTTGGCTTCGGTCCGGCTGATACCGAGGTTGTCTGCCAGGCCAAAAGCGCCCTGGCCATAGATGATGCCGAAGTTCACGCTCTTGGCCTTGTAGCGCATTTCCTTGGTCACGTCCTGTTCTTCCACGCCATAGACCTTTGCGGCGGTGGCGGTATGGATGTCTTTTGCCTGCTTAAAGGCGTCGCACATAGCAGGGTCGCCACTGATGGCGGCCACAATGCGCAGCTCTATCTGGGAATAGTCGGCCGATAACAACACGCGTTCCTTATCGCCGGGAATAAATGCCTTGCGGATCTCCTTTCCTCTTTCGGTCCGCACCGGGATATTCTGGAGGTTGGGATTATTGCTGGCCAGCCTGCCGGTCACAGCTACGGCCTGTGCATAGGACGTATGGACGCGACCGGTCTTCCGGTTGATCATGGTGGGCAGCGCATCCACATAGGTAGACTTCAGCTTGGTCAGTTCCCGGAAGGCCAGGATATCTTCCACAATCTTATTCTGGTTGGCCAGTTTCAGCAGCACATCTTCACCGGTGGCATACTGGCCGGTCTTTGTCTTTTTGGCTTTGGGATCCAGCTGCAGTTTTTCAAACAGCACTTCTCCCAGCTGTTTGGGCGAGGCCAGGTTGAAACGAACGCCTGCCTGCTGGTACACGTTCTCTTCTGCCTGTTTTGCTTCTTTGTCCAGTTGCAGGGAATATTCTTTCAGAAAGCCCTCATCTATTCTCACCCCTTCAAATTCCATGGCGGTAAGGACTTTCACCAATGGGTTCTCCACTTTATAAAAGACTTCTTCCACTTCTTTCTTCTTCAGCTGGGGATGGAACACCTGTTTGAGCTGGAGCGTGATATCGGCATCTTCTGCGGCGTAGTCTTTGATCTTCTCCAGTTCTACGTCGCGCATATTGCCCTGGTTCTTTCCTTTCTTACCGATCAGCTCATCAATATGCACGGGCTCATAACCCAGGTACTGTACGCTGAGTACGTCCATGCTGCGTTTGCCGTCGGGTTCAATGACATAATGGGCCAGCATGGTATCAAAGATCTCTCCTTTCAGTTCATAACCATACCAGCGGAGGATCAGCATATCGTATTTCAGGTTCTGGCCAATCCAGGTGATCTTTTCGTTATTGAACAGCGGTTCAAAATGAAGGAGCAGGGCTTTGGCGGCTTCCTGATTGGCGGGCACGGGTACATAATAGCCTTCACCGGGTTTGATGGAAAAGCTCATCCCTACCATTTCTGCATCGTTGGCATCCAGGCTGGTGGTCTCGGTATCGAAACAGATCTCGGGCTGGTCCATCAGTTCTTTGACCAGGGTCTGGATAGCTGCTTCCTCCACAATGGCGCGGTACTGGTGCGGGGTATTATGAATATTCTTGCCGGCATGCAGGGCTTCGGTGCTTTCGGTACGTTCTTCGTCGGTGGTAGCTTCTTCCTTTTTTGGTTTGGCCGCTTTGGCAGGTGGCGTGTTTATGGCATTGCCAAAAAGATCGGTCTGCACGGCCTGTGGGGCTGCGCCGGCAATCACAAAATCGTCTCCCAGTACGCGCTTGCCGATGGTCTTGAACTCCAGTTCGGAAAGGATCTCTATCAGCAGCTCTTTATTGGGCTCTTTGAGTTTGAAGTCCTCTTCATGGAATTCCACGGGCACGTTGGTGATGATGGTGGCCAGTTTTTTGGAGAGAATGGCGGAGTTCTTACCGGCTCTCACTTTTTCGCCGAGGGCGCCTTTGATGCTGTCCGCATTTTCGATCACGTTTTCGAGGGTGCCGAACTGCGCCAGTAATTTGGCGGCGGTCTTTTCCCCTACGCCGGGAATACCGGGGATATTGTCTACGGCATCACCCATCAGGCCGAGGATATCAATGACCTGGTGTACTTCCTGGATATTCCATTTTTCGCAGACCTCTTTGGCACCGAGGATCTCCACATCACCGCCCTGGTAACCGGGTTTGTAAATTTTGATATTGCCGTCCACCAGCTGGCCATAGTCCTTATCGGGCGTTACCATGAATACATCGTATCCGGCTTTAGCCGCCTGTATGCTGAGGGTGCCGATCACGTCGTCGGCTTCGTAACCATCCAGTTCCATCACAGGAATATTGAAGGCGCGGATGATGCGTTTGATATCGGGCAGGGCGTCCAGCAGGTCTTCGGGCGCTTCCTGGCGGTTGGCTTTGTATTCAGTGAATTCAATATGTCTTTCTGTGGGGGCATGGGTATCGAAGCAGACCGCCATATGGGTAGGCTTCTGGTTATTGATGAGGTCAAGCAAGGTATTGGTGAACCCGAATTGGGCATTGGTATTTCTGCCTTTGCTGGTGATCCGGGGATTGCGGATCAGGGCATAATACGCACGGAAGACCAATGCCATCGCATCGAGAAGGAACAGTTTTTTACTCATGGTTGCTAAGTTAATGACAATGCGCTCAACGCCGGGGTGAAAACTACCGGCCTGATCAGTTTATTATTGCTTCATGTCCGCCAGTTTTTTCTGCATGGAGAACATCTCATCCCGGAGGCGGGCTGCTTCCATGAAATCGAGATCGCGGGCGGCTTTCTCCATATCCTTTTTCACTTTGCCGATGGCTTTCTCAATCTGGGGAATGGTCTGGTACTGTACCTGTTCTTCGGCAGCTACCGGCACCAGTTCCTGGTCGGGCGCCAGGGCATACGGATTCTTGGGATCATAGCCTTTAATATCGAGAACGGAGGTCTGGGCAAAGACCTGGTCCCTGGATTTGGTGACGGTCTGTGGGATGATATTGTGTTCTGTATTGTGGGCGATCTGTTTTTCCCGTCGGCGGGTGGTTTCATCAATGGTCCGCTGCATGCTTTCTGTCATGTTATCGGCATAGAAGATCACGAGGCCGTCCACGTTACGGGCGGCGCGGCCTGCCGTCTGGGTAAGGGATTTCTCGTTACGGAGAAAACCTTCCTTGTCGGCATCCAGGATAGCCACGAGGGATACTTCGGGCAGGTCCAGGCCTTCGCGGAGCAGGTTGACGCCTACCAGAACATCGATCTCGCCGAGGCGGAGCTGGCGCAGGATCTCTACGCGGTCCAGGGTATGCACTTCGCTATGGATATACTTGGATTTAATATTGATGCGGGCCAGGTATTTGTCCATTTCTTCGGCCATCCGTTTGGTGAGGGTGGTCACCAGGACGCGGTCGCCCTTGGTCACGCGTTTATCAATTTCATCCAGCAGGTCGTCTATCTGGTTCACGCTGGGCCGGATCTCAATGGGCGGGTCCAGGAGGCCGGTGGGCCTGACCACCTGTTCCACTACCACGCCGCCGGTCCTTTCCAGTTCATAATCGCCCGGTGTGGCGGACACATAGATGAGCTGGTTGGTGAGCTGTTCAAACTCGTGGAAATTCTGGGGCCGGTTATCGAGGGCGGAGGGCAGGCGGAAGCCAAAGTCTACGAGGATGAGCTTACGGCTGCGGTCGCCACCATACATGCCACTGATCTGGGGGATGGTCTGGTGGCTTTCATCAATGACGCAGAGGAAATCGTCCGGGAAATAATCCAGCAGGCAATAGGGCCTGCCGCCGGGATGGCGGCGGTCGAAGAAGCGGGAGTAGTTTTCCACGCCATTGCAATAGCCCAGTTCGCGGATCATTTCCACATCATAGTTAACGCGTTCGCCGAGGCGCTGTGCTTCGATGAACTTACCCTGGCTTTTGAAATATTCTACCTGGGCGGCGGATTCGTCCTGGATCTCATACAGAATCTGCTGGATCATGTCCTTGGGCGCCAGGTAGAGGTTGGCGGGGAAGATGGCAGCATTTTCCTTACCGGATATCCGTTTACCCGTGGTTACGTCCAGGCTGTCGATGGATTCAATCTCATCGCCGAAGAAGGTCACCCTTAGGCCGGTGTCCAGGTAAGGCAGATTGATATCAACGGTATCTCCTTTTACCCGGAAGCTGCCGCGGGTAAAGTCCAGCTGGGTGCGGCTGTATAAGGAGTTCACCAGCGAATGGAGGAAGCCCTGGCGGGAGAGGGTCTGTCCGCGTTGGATGCGGATGATGCCGCTCTGCAGGTCTTCCGGGTTACCCATACCATAGATACAGCTCACGGAGGCTACCACAATGATGTCCCGGCGGCCGCTCATAAGCTCTGAGGTGGCATGGAGCCGGAGTTTGTCCAGCTCATCGTTGATACTAAGGTCTTTTTCTATATAGGTATCGCTGACAGGCAGGTAAGCTTCGGGCTGGTAGTAGTCATAATAGCTCACGAAATAGCCCACGGCGTTCTCGGGGAAGAACTGTTTGAACTCCCCGTAGAGCTGGGCCACCAGTGTTTTATTATGGGTGATGACCAGGGTAGGGCGCTGGACCTGCTGGATCACATTAGCGATGGTGAAGGTCTTACCGCTACCCGTTACCCCCAGAAGGGTCTGGTGTTTTTCCCCGTTGAGAATACCTTCTGTCAATTGGTCGATAGCGCCTGGCTGATCTCCGGCCGGCGTGTATGGTGCATGTAATTTGAATGCCATAAGTTTGATGGAATAACCTTCAAATTTACGGAGAAGCGGGCACCTGGCCTTGCTTTGGTGGATAAGTTAACAAAATGAGGACCAGGCCGGGACAGGGTCCCGGGGCTTATTGAATGCGGCGCTTCAGGTAGTGCGAATAATCGGGGATCTCCACGGTATATTCATCCTGCATCAGGGGTGAGTGAAGGATAAAATCGGCGGTAGAGCTATCATTGGCGAGGATGCAGTTCCAGGCGATGGCGATGCGGAGCAGGGCTTTTACGTCGCTGTCATGGGGTTGGGCTTCCATGGGGTCCCAGAAGAAAATGAGTACATCGATCTCGCCGCCGGCTATCATGGCGCCGATCTGCTGGTCGCCACCGAGGGGGCCGCTCAGTAGTTTGCGAACGGTACGGTCCAGTTTATCTTCCAGCAGGGTGCCGGTGGTGCCCGTGGCGTATAGTTCGTGGCGGGCCAGTTCAGTCTTATTGGCTTCGGCCCAGTCCATTAATTCTTTTTTCTTATTATCATGAGCTACCATTGCGATGCGTTTCCGGGCGCCTACTAAGCGGGTTCTGAGCATGGATGTACTGTTTATTGTGTTCTGCTTACGGGTGAAAGGTAACAGGAAATTGGATATTCTTTAACGCGTTAGCGCATAATTTTTAGGACTTTCTCTTCGTTTTTCCACATTCGGGCACAAAAATTGTTAATAACTCTGTCCATTTCTACCCATTAAATTACTGATGAAGCGATTACTGCTCATAGCAGGGCTATGCTTTTGCCTGACGGCAGGCAGGGCCCAGGGACTTCAGTCGGATGAAGTTTCCACCGACGGCCAGGCTCCGGACTCTTCGGAGCTGGTGACGGATCTGGTGGGGGTGGTCAAAGAAAATACCAAAGTCATATTGAACTGGCGCCTTCGGGCCGGGGTGGCACTGCCGGAGTTCCTGACGGTGGAACGGAGTAATAATGGCCGCGACTTTGAGGTGGTGGCCGTTCTGAAGCAGTCCGCCGGTACCCTATGGAAGGAATGGGTGGATGATTCGCCTGCCAGGGGCAAGAGTGCGTACCGGGTACGGTACCTGCACCCGGCTGGCGGGGAGCGCTATTCCCGGCTGGCCCTGATCCAGGTGGCTGGCGATATTTCTTTTAAATTTTACCCCAATCCTGTAGATAATTTATTGATAGTGAGGTCAGAAGCTCCAGTAGACCTGCAGATCATTGACGGGAATGGCAAGGTACGGATAGCGGTGAACCGGCTGCAGCGGCTACAGACATTGAATGTGGCAGGCCTGGAAAAAGGCCTATATATGGTGCGCGTTTTTAATAAGACCACCGGTATTCTGATCCAGGAAAGACTGTTAAAAAATTGATTTTAGTCAAGCTGGTACCGGGTTTTCCCTTATTACCACAAAATGGTATTGCAGATATCAAAATTCAACCTTATTTTTACCTCGGTTTTTCATAGGATATTGGATTTTAAAGCGGGGTTGAATGTCTATTCAGACCCCTTTTTTATTTCTTCTCTTTTCTGTACCTCTTGCAATACTCACGCAGGTTTTTAATTACGTACTGATATTTTACCGTTGATCTTTTTGACAGGCAGCATGTGCATGCTGTGTGATGGCAGTGGTGTGTTTGAATGCAGGCGCATGCTGCCGGGAAGTTTTGTGCCCTACTATCTGGCAGGCGCATACGCAATCAACATTTCTGTGACAAACGCTGGTGAAAAACAGTAGTGGCTGTTTGCTGCGGCCTGGGCTTACTATGCCAGCTGTTGCAGGACAAACGCTATTTACCCGGACCCTGGCCTGCCTGCTGCTATAGCTGATAGACTGTTGCCTGTTTGTAGCTGCTGCGCTATAAGGATTGTTGTTGCAGGAGGCGCCGGGAGAAACCGGCATCATTGTTTCCACTATAATAACTATATATAAAAACAAACCGGCCCACAAGTGGCCGGTTGCTTTTTACTTACTAACCCGTCTAAAAACAGCGTTCATGGCGGACTGCTTAGGCAGTCTGCATTTCCTTTATTTTTTCCCGGATCTTGCCTTCAATCTCGTTGGAGAGTTCAGGGTTATCCATTAATAATTGTTTAACGGCGTCACGGCCCTGTCCCAGCTTATCGCTGTTATAGCTGAACCAGCTGCCGCTTTTATTCACGATGCCCAGTTCAACACCCATATCCAGGATCTCACCGGTCTTGGAGATACCTTCTCCGAATACGATATCAAATTCTGCGCTGCGGAAGGGGGGCGCTACTTTATTCTTCACCACTTTTACTTTAACGCGGTTGCCGATAGCTTCATCGCCGTCCTTGATCTGCGCCATGCGGCGGATATCGAGACGAACGGAGGCGTAGAACTTAAGGGCGTTACCACCGGTGGTTGTTTCGGGGTTACCGAACATGACACCGATCTTTTCACGCAGCTGGTTGATGAATATACAGATGGTATTGGTCTTATTGATGGTGGCGGTCAGTTTCCGCAGGGCCTGTGACATGAGGCGTGCCTGCAGACCCATTTTGCTGTCACCCATTTCTCCTTCCAGTTCACCTTTGGGCACCAGGGCTGCTACGGAGTCAATCACTACTACGTCCAGGGCGCCGGAGAGGATGAGGCGGTCGGCTATCTCCAGGGCCTGCTCGCCATAGTCGGGTTGGGAGATGAGGAGACTGTCTACGTCCACACCCAGTTTACGGGCATAGGCGCTGTCGAAAGCGTGCTCAGCATCGATAATGGCGCACATGCCGCCTTTTTTCTGAGCTTCTGCAATGGCATGGATGGCGACGGTGGTCTTACCGGATGATTCCGGCCCGTAGATCTCAACGATCCTTCCTTTCGGAAAGCCGCCTATACCCAGGGCTGTGTCAAGGCCAATAGACCCGGTGGACACGACTTCCATGGCATCCTGGGACTTCTCGTTCATCATCATGACACTGCCTTTGCCAAAATCTTTCTCGATCTTGTCAATCGTGAGTTTAAGCGCTTTCAGCTTCTCGCTGTTGCCGGAGTTGGCGGCGCTTTCTTTTGCAGAATTATCTTTAGACATAAATGGGTTGTTTTTATGATTTTCAAAAATACCGATTGCCAAATGTAGGGAAAATTATCTTATCAACACTAACTATTTTAGCACAGTTGCGCTAATTATTTTGGGCAGGCTGCTAAAAAAGCTAAAAAGCCTTGCCGGAAGGCAAGGCCCCGCAGAGATTTCCCTGCGGAAGAACTGTTCAGAAAGGCGATGGATAAAAACCATGTACAAGTTGGTCATAAAGAGGCGTCCGGTCAATACCACTTTGTGGGTAGTATAAATGCCTTTTTGCTGCGTTGAAGCCTTCAGATCAGTTAATCAAATATTAAAATCAGTTTAATTTCACGACTTAATCAATTGTCAGTAACTATTTTGCATGCATTTATTACTTTTGGCTCCCCGACAGGCATGGTACTTGCGTAGCAATTTTTGTGTGCAATGGTTGTAGCTATGACTGGAAGGATGTATATTTCTCATTTAAAACATTTTATATGAAGCTCAGACAAGTTTCTTTAGTAGCACTATCCTCTATCCTCCTGTTTTCCTGTGTTAGTACTAAAAAGTACAAAGCTGAACAAGCCAAGTACCAGGCGCTTGCCGATTCAATGGCCACATTAAAAGGCAGCCTGAAAAATTGCGAAGACCTGACCGCTGACCAGGCCCGTAAAAATTCGTCCCTGCAGTCAGAGATCGACGCCCTCAACAAGCAAATCTCTTTCCTTAAAGAAAACAATACCACAGCCCTGAAACAACTGCAGGATCTCTCCGTGATCTCCAGTTCTCAGGCTGAAAGCATCAAGAAGTCCCTGGATAATATCGGCGCCAAAGACGCTTATATCCAGACCCTGCAACAGTCTATGGCCCGCAAAGACTCCCTGAACATGCAACTGGTGATGAACCTGAAAGGCGCCATCGGCAACCTGAACGACCAGGACATCAACATCAAAGTTGACAAAGGTGTAGTGTACGTTGATATCTCTGACAAGCTCCTCTTCAAGAGCGGCAGCTATGATATCACCGAAAAGGCTAAAGAAGTACTGGGTAAAGTGGCCACTGTGCTGAAAAATCAACCCAACATCGAATTCATGGTGGAAGGTCATACCGACAATATTGCCTTTGCCCGTGGCGTCCTGATCGACAACTGGGATCTCAGTACCAAACGCGCTACAGCTGTAGTACGTGTACTGCAAAACCAGTATGGTCTGGATCCTGCTAAGATCACTGCTGCCGGCCGTGGCGAGTATGTACCTGTTGCTGATAATGGCACCACTGAAGGTAAAGCCGCTAACCGCCGCACCAGGATCGTGATCCTGCCCCAACTGGATCAGTTCTTCAAATTACTGGAAAAACAACCCTAAGGGTTGTAACCGTAGAGACGCAATTATATTGCTACTCTTTCCGAAAACATCCTTTCACTTAGCTATAAAAAGGGCCGTCTCCACTGAGGCGGCCTTTTTTTTGTGCATTATTGCAGGTCCGCAAGCTGTAAAACTGCTCAGGCATCAGCCAACGGGGGATGCTTTACACAAAAATCCCCGGATCAATCCCGCTATTAAACTGATATCAGCCTGCTCCAACGGATGGGGAGTGGCCGGCAGGATGCAGCATTCAGCTGCGGGCAGGCTTTTGTAGACAGCAATGGTCTCTTCCAGCGGCACCATTTTGTCGCGGTCTCCCTGCATCAACAGCGCCGGTGTCTGTATCAGCGGGTAATCGGTGGCGCTGATAGGATTCAGCTGGCCCATAGCTGTCAGCATGCCGGCCGTTTGCTGTAGTACCTGCACCCAGTCCTGGGGCGCATGCAGCTGCTGCAGCTGTGTAGCCATGCCAGGCGCTTTTTCCCGGATGGCCGCGGCATCAAACAATCTTTGTTGCCTGGCGGCGATGGCCTCAGTCCATTCGAACTTGGTGCCCAGTGTTACCAGCCTGCTCACCAGGCCAGGATAATGTCGGGCCAGATACATGCCTACATAACCACCCATACTGTATCCAAAGATAGCTACGCTGCCCAGGCCCTGCTCCCGGATATAAGCCCGTACATCTTCCCCAAAAAGGGCCATGGAGAAAGGTTTTTCTCCAAAAGGCCTGCCGCCGTGACCACTGAAATTAAGGGTATGAATAGTGAAATCGGTGCTCAAGGCGCTGGCAAGGGGCGCCAGCTGATCCTTAGCGCCAATAGCGCCATGTAATAACAGAAGCTGTTGCATAGGTTATTTTTTCATACGACAATCGGCCGCAAATGTACCGGTTTTTTATAACCATTTGCGGTTGACCATACCGTTACCCGTATTGGCCAGGGGACAGCAGGGGTCCGGGTTCTACAAGACCGGCCCTGTTGGGGTTGCTGTAGAACGGAGGCAACAACCGTATCCGGCGCGTGTTTGAATCAGATAATTATAAACCACTAAGTATAAATGCTTTTGAGCCATTGCCCCTTTATCAGGGTGCATATGCCAGCCGATGCCTTTTGCTGGCAATAAAATTGACCTGTTACCAGTAACAAAGAATAACCTGGCGCAGGATACCAGCATGATGGTAGATACCAGTCTCCGGAACAATCCTAATAGTGTAACACCGGAAACTATCCGTCAGTAATATCGATAAAAGTAGAGTATAGTGATGAAGGGTACAGCTGCAACAGCAGCTTTTGAGCCAGGCCGTATTTTACGGCCTGGTTTCTTTTTGGGACAGGTGGCGGGTGCAAAAGGCTGATGGAAAAAAGGTTTTGGGACGAACCATAGGCTGCCGGCGCTTGTCTCTAACTGGTGTTAGGGGTAGGATGGAAAACAAGTTTTTGGACGAACCATTGACAGCTTGTGTCTTTCCCTTTCAGGATGCAAGCGACAGGCAGGAAAACAGGTTTTTTGGACGAACCATGGGCTGTGTCCCTTTGTGCGGATCAGATCTGGTTCCGGAAGGAAAACCGCTGGCCGCAAAATTGAAGTAGTACCAGTAAAAAAGGCTATGCGTGTATTATTGATCATAGCGGCCTGCAGCCTGCTTTTGCTGGCCGCCCGACCTGCAACCCATAAGGGTAATTTATTTTCAGACCAGCCTGTGGCTGCCAACCCTACTAAGGATTCAGGTCTGACCGGCAAATGGTACCTGCTGCCTGTCCTGCCATCGGACACGGCCACCGGGAATTTCCCTACCATTACTTTTCATCCCAAAAGAAAAACGTTCTCCGGCAATAGTGGCTGCAATGATTTTAACGGCAGCTATTCCTTTACAGATACGACTATCCATTTCGGCGAAAATATGCGGATGACCAAAATGATATGTACCGGCTTCAATGAAGCGGCGTTCATGAAAAGTTTATTGAGCGCCAACCGGTATGTACTGGAAGATACGGTGCTGATACTCCTGTTTGATGCAACGGAATTATCGAGGTGGACGAGGAAACCTTCAAGGGAGCCGGTGATAAAGAAAGCCTGATAGGATACAAGCGCTGTCTCCGTGTCAGTTCTGTGTGAACAATCATTGAGGTAAAACTCTTTGAGGAAAATTGTTATGCCGGGCCTCTTCAATGAGCAGGAAAGCCGTCTGGAGGCAGGATACTCTTGTTCAGAAAAGTTGATCCAGGGATATTGTCCAGGAGATCGTTGCGAAGCGCCTGCTGCAAATAATTCAATTGGTGGCGTTCGCATTTCCTTTTATTCCTGCGGCTTGCTGGCCGTTTGCAGCCAGTCGCGGTGCTGGATCACAGCCCTAATCTCCCCATAACTAAAATTTTCTCCCAGCTTGTCTTTCAGCGATTGGGCAGCATGACCGGTGAAAGCAATAGCTTCCATAGCCTGTAGTATCTGTGTAACCTTGCCGGCATCCACAATGTCGGTGATACTGATCTCGCCGGTAATGATAAAAGAGACCAGGTGTGTTTCAATGGTGGAAATAGCCAGGTTCCGTTCTATGGCAATATCAGCCATGCCTTTTCCTTCCCGGAACAGTTGCAGGCTGAGGCGGCGGGTTTCCCCTTTGGCGGCTTTTTCCGGTTTGGGTGGCGGTAGTTTTTCTTGCTGCTGGCGCCCGGCTATCTTTTTTTCTTCCACCTGTTGCAGCAGCTGTCCTATCTCTTCCTGTCTGGTCAGTCCTTCGGTGATGAGCAGGCAGGCCTGTAGTTCCAGCTTCTTTCGATCCGGCAGCAGGGCCAGTTCCCGCAGGGCTGCCAGGTATTTTTTAGATTTTTGTTTTCCTGTTAATTCGCTGGTATGGGTCTGGATAGATGTTGCAATAACATCCAGGGGTTTCCCGAAATAGTCCACTGCAGCGCCGATGCGCTGGTGGAGGTGCTGATAATTATCCTGTTCAGCCTGGGGCAGTAATTGTTCCAGTTGCCGGTTGAACTTTCCGGCCATTTCCTGGAGCCGGGTCACTTCTTCCAGTAGCTGGTAGGCCCATTGAACAGCGGCATTCTTATCGGGCAGCTGCAGGCGTTCGTAGGATTCAAAATGATCGCGGAAGCTGGCGAAGAGCTTGGACCAGTCGAAACTTTGTACCAGTGATCTCCCTATAAACAGTTTCTGTTCTTTCTGCAGTTCTTCCAGGAGAAAGTCTTCCGGCCTGGCGCTGCGGGTGAAATGCAGGGCCCGCTCATCAGTCTGGATAGCATGGGGCTGAATGCGGGAAAAGAGGATCAGCCCATCCAGGGTGGTGAGCCGGCTGAGGGCTACATAAACCTGGCCGGGCGCAAAAGAAGCGCCGGCGTCAATGATGGCCTTCTCAAAAGTGAGGCCCTGGCTTTTATGAATGGTGATGGCCCAGGCCAGCCGGATGGGGTACTGGGTATAGGTGCCCAGCTCTTCCTCTTCAATATTGTCCTGCTCCCGGTTGTACTGGTAACGGATATTGCGCCAGGTCTCTTTTTCCAGCTCCATTTCCTGGGGCTCATTGGGGAAGCGTACAAAGATCTTATCGTTTTCGATCCGGTCTACGATGGCGATCTTACCATTATAATAGCGTCGGCTTTCTCCTTTATCGTTCTTGAGGAACATGATCTGCGCGCCAACCTTCAGTTGCAGCAGCTTATCGGCCGGCAGCGCTTTTTCGCTGAAATCCCCTTTGATCTCTCCTGTGAATGCAAACTGTTCGCCTTCCAGCTGTTCCAGCTGCTGCTGGTTGATGGCGTCGGCTTTGGCATTGTGGGTAGTGAGGGTGATGTAGTTGTCGCCCTCTTCCTGCTGGTAGCCGGGGCGGTAGTGTTTGTGCAGGAGTTCCAGGTCCTGGTCGGTGACCTGGTTGTTCCGTACATTATTGAGCAGGTTGATAAAACCTGTTTCATGTTGCCGGTAGATCTTCTGCAGTTCCAGGTAGAGGAGTGGCGATTGCTGCAGGACCTGGGCATCAAAGAAGAGCGGGCTCCGGTAATGCGGGCGGAGCAGTTCCCATTCTTCATTATTGATAACGGGTGGCAGCTGGAAGAGGTCGCCGATGAACAGGACCTGTACGCCGCCAAAGGGCTGACTGGTTTTGTGGCGGACATGCCGGAGCACCAGGTCTATTTCGTCCAGCAGGTCGGCCCGCAGCATACTGACCTCATCAATGATCAGCAGTTCCAGTTCCCGCATCAGCTCCCGTTTGTCGTTGCTGAGGCGCAGGTTCTTCAGGAGGGTATGGGGGTTATTGACCTGCCGGCCATGGTCCCAGGCGCCCTGCAATGTTGGGATAAAAGCACCGAAAGGCAACTGGAAAAAAGAGTGCAGGGTAACGCCGCCGGCATTGATAGCGGCTACGCCGGTAGGGGCTACTATGGCCATTTTTTTAGCGCTATGCTCACGGATATAGCGCAGGAAAGTGGTTTTGCCGGTGCCCGCCCTTCCAGTGAGGAAGATATGGCGGCCCGTCTGGTTCACGAACCTGGAGGCGAGTTGAAAAAGATGATTGCTGCTATCCGTTGATGACATGCGATGGCGCGGTTTGCGCGCAAGTTAAGGAATGATAGGGAAAAAGATAAGATTGGCGTGACATTTCGTATATAGATTATCCGTTAGTGTTATAAATATACCTATCTTGCTACTTATCCTTGTTTATAATTAAAAGAAAAAGCAATGGAACAAGCTATTTTATTAAGTAAAATATTTACAATCAGGGGGGCCAGGATCATGCTGGATGTAGATATTGCAGGGCTGTACGAGGTACAAACAAAGACGCTTAACCAGGCTGTAAAAAGAAATTTTGACCGGTTCCCATCCGATTTCATGTTTCAGCTGACACAAGAAGAGTGGTCAAACTTGAGGTCACAATTTGTGACCACAAGTTGGGGTGGGTCAAGGTACCTGCCGTACGCATTTACAGAACACGGGATTACCATGTTAGCCAGTGTGTTAAAAAGTGAAAAAGCTATTAAAATGAATATTGCCATTGTTCGGGCGTTTATCGCTTTGAGGGAAGTGGGGATGCATTATCATGAATTAGCTGTAAAAATCAAGGAATTGGAAAAAGAATACAACCGCCAGTTTGCGGATATTTATGAGGCGCTGAAAATACTGCTGGAAGATAAACAGCAAAGAGGGGATTTTGCCAGCCGTACCCGTATCGGCTTTAAGAATGAACCGGATTAGCTAATTTAAAGGGTTACCGGCGCCTGTCCGCCCGTGGACAACTTGCCGGCACAAATTGTGGGCTCCAATTGGGGCGGTACGCCGCCACTTCGTAAATTGCGGCCATGATCGATTATTTAAAAGGTTTGAATGAACGGCAGCGTGAGGCCGTACTGCATCTTAATGGTCCCCTGATGATCGTCGCCGGCGCAGGGAGTGGAAAAACCAAAGTGCTGACTACCCGGATCGCTCACCTGATGGCTTCCGGCGTGGATGCTTTCAATATCCTGGCACTGACCTTTACCAATAAGGCCGCCAAGGAAATGAAGGAAAGGATTGAACATATCCTGGGCAATTCCGAAGCCCGCAACCTCTATATCGGTACCTTCCACAGTGTATTTGCCCGCATCCTGCGCAGTGAAGCACACCGGCTTGGTTATCCCAACAGCTTCACCATCTATGATACCGATGACGCCAAAAGCGTTCTCAAAACGGTGATCAATGAAATGAACCTGGACGATAAACTCTATAAACCTTCCCAGGTCTACAACAGGATCTCCAGCGCAAAGAACGCCCTGGTGGGTCCGGCGGAATATGCCAATGACTATGCCCTGCAGCAGGAAGATCTGCGCGGCAACAAACCAGCCATCGCCCAGATCTATGATGCGTATGTAAAGCGCTGTTTCAAGAACGGCGCCATGGACTTTGACGACCTGCTCATGAAATTCTATGAGCTGCTCAAACATTTTCCCGACGCGCTCAGCAAATACCAGCGCAAATTCAAATATATCCTTATCGATGAGTACCAGGATACCAACCCTGCCCAGTACGAGGTGATCAAATTGCTGGGCGCCATGCATGAGAACGTCTGCGTGGTGGGTGATGACGCCCAGAGTATCTATGGCTTCCGTGGCGCAACCATTGAGAATATCCTCCAGTTTGAGAAAGATTATGAAGATGCACACCTGGTGAAGCTGGAGCAGAACTACCGCAGTACCCAGAGCATCCTCAATGCAGCCAATGAAGTGATCGGGAATAATAAGAGCCAGATCCCCAAAAACCTCTGGACGGAAAATTCCGAAGGCGAGAAGATCAAACTGATCCGTACCAATACTGATAACGACGAAGGCAAATTTGTAGCCGATACCATCCAGGAACAGAAACTGCGCAACCATTACAGCAACCGAGATTTCGCTATCCTGTACCGCACCAATGCGCAGAGCCGGGCTTTTGAAGAATCGCTGCGCCGGATGGGCATTGCCTATACCATGTATGGCGGTCTCAGCTTTTACCAGCGCAAGGAGATCAAGGATTTTGTGGCATACCTGCGGATCATTATCAATTCGCGCGATGAAGAAGCGCTGAAGCGGATCGTCAACTATCCCGTCCGCGGGATCGGTAAAACGAGTATCGACAGGGCCGTACTGGCAGCCAACGAGCACAATATTTCCATGTGGGAAGTACTGGAGCGTGCCCGGGAATTTGGTTACAAGGCCGGGACCCTGGAAGCCATCGATAATTTTGTGACCATGATCAGGAGCTTCGCCAGCATGCTGCAGCAGAAGAATGCCTATGATGTGGCGGTGCATGTGGGTAAGCAGACCAATCTTGTCAAAGAGCTGTTCAACGATAAAAGCACTGAAGGCGTAGCCCGCTACGAGAATATCCAGGAATTGCTTAACTCCATCAAGGAATGGACAGAAAGCCCTGATACCGATGAAGGGGAAGTGATGGATAAAGGACTGGCTGCCTACCTGCAGCAGATCACCCTGCTCACTGATGCAGATGAAAAAGACCCCAATGCCGATACGGTAAAACTGATGACCATCCACGCCGCCAAGGGCCTGGAATTCAGTTGCGTGTTTGCCGCCGGCCTGGAGGAAATGCTTTTCCCCAATGCCATGTCCATCAACAGCCGGGAAGAGCTGGAAGAAGAACGCAGGCTGTTCTACGTAGTGATCACCCGCGCCAAGGCCAGGCTCTGGATCAGCTATGCCAATACCCGCTATCGCTTTGGCTCACTGATACAGAACGAGCCCAGCCGTTTCCTGGATGAATTGCCCGATCAGTTCCTGGACCGCAGCTTTGCCGGTGGCGGCATGCGCAACCAGGGCGGCGCCCAGTGGAGCCGGTCCAGCGCCTCCGACCGGATGGGTGGCGGTGGCTGGGGTGGCGGTAATTCCGCCAGGGATGCTGAAAAAAAATATGGTCCTCCGCCTTCCAAGAAAAAGGAAGTACCCCAGTATATTACGCCCAAGCCCCCGCAAAACAAAGTGGTGGAGCATGTGCCCTCGGCCGATTTTGTGCCCAGCGATACGAGCAATCTCCAGGAAGGACAGAAGGTAGAACACCAGAAATTTGGTTTTGGTGTGGTCGTCAAAATGGAAGGCTCTGCGCACAATCCGGTAGCTACTGTGAAGTTTGACAGTAACGGGGAGAAGAAGATCATGCTCAACTATGCCAAGCTGCGCATTATTGAATAAATAGTAAAGTTTTAGCTTAATACTTTCAGCACGCCGTTCCGGTACAGTTTGCCGATAGGGATCTCAGCAGTATCCATCTCTATCAGTTCATTGGTATAGGAGCGGATCTTGCTGACGGCTACAATATAGCTGCGGTGGGTCCGCACAAACTGGTCGCCGGATAACATGGCTTCCACGGAAGTGATAGACTGTTTGGTGATCAGCTGTCCCTGGGTGGTCATTATCTTCACATAATCTTTCATGCTCTCGATATACAGGATATCGTTGAGCATTACTTTGACCATTTTCCGGTCGGCCCGGAAATACACGAAAGAATCCTTTCGCTCTGCAACAGGTGCTGCTACGGCGGCCAGCTCCCGCACGATGCCGGTAGCACAGGCTTTATTGACCGCTTTGAGGAAACGATCAAAGCGGATGGGTTTTACCAGGTAGTCCACCACATCCAGTTCGTAACCTTCCAGTGCATATTCAGAATAAGCAGTGGTCAGGATCACTTTGGGCGGATGCTTGAGGGTCTTGAGAAAACTGATGCCATCCAGTTGCGGCATGCGGATATCCAGGAAGAGCAGTTCCACCTGCTGCCGCTGGAGGAAACTGATGGCCTGGATGGCATTGCTGCATTCTCCCGCCAGTTGCAGGGTTGGCACTTCCTCCACGTAGCGACGAAGGATCTCCCGCGCCGGCGGTTCATCATCAATGATCAGGCAGGGTATGGTGGCTGGCTCAGGCATGTTGGTTGGACAGTGGTCTGCCGGTCTTTTTTCTGCTGGTCCCGGATGTTCTTAGTTGTATAGAAAGATTGACAATAAAAACATCCGGATCATTGGTGATGGTAAAAATATGCTTGTCGGGATAAAGCAGTTCCAGTCGCTGCCGCACATTGCTGATGCCAATGCCGTTGGCCGCCTGATCAGTGGCTGGCAGGGCTGTTTTGCCGTTCACCAGTTTCAGCTGCATCAGTCCGTCTTCCAGTCTCACCTGCAGGCTCATCCAGGGATGTTCCAGCATATGGCTGGTGCCGTGTTTGAAACAGTTTTCCACCAGTGGCAGGAGCAGGAGCGGGGCAATGGTCAGTTCATCCGTATTTTGCGGGACATCTATAAAAACATCCAGCTGCTCGTCATAGCGCATCTGTTCCAGTGCAATATAGTCCTGCACCATCTTCAGTTCTTTGGCAAGCGCTACCTGCGGCTGACTGCCTTCATACAGGATAAAGCGGAGGATATCGGAGAGCTGCATCAGCATGCCGGAGGCTACCGGTGCGGTGGCCTGCGTATTGGCATAGATATTATTCAGGGTATTGAAAAGGAAATGCGGGTGGACCTGTGCTTTGAGCAATTGCAGCTGTGCTTCTGCATTTTCTTTCTGGAGCTGAAGGTTGCGCTGCTCCTTTACGTACCAGTACTTCATCAGCTTGATGGCGGCGGCCATGCCGCCAATGGTGATGCCGCCACGCAGACCGGCCATGAGGGAAAGAAAAAAATCCATCCCCATTGAGCGTGCCGGGCTCATCCGGTAGGGCCCCAGCATCCAGATGCGGATAGGCCGGATCACATAAATGGCCAGGGTGCCGGAAAGGGCTGCGGCCGCCAGGCAGCAGAGCATGGTCCAGAAGATGGTCTGTGCATACCGTTGCTGCAGCAGGTAACGGGGGATCACAAAATACAACAGGGAATACGACAGGGAGATATGGACCGCCATAAAGATCAGGGACTCTGTCATCACCATGGGCATTCTGCCCCAGTAGGCGCCGGGTGCTTCCAGGGCCACAAAGGAATACAGGATACTCTGGAACAGCCACCAGAAGACCCAGAAAGCCAGGTGCCGGCGTATCCTGTACCTGGGCTCATCAGAAAATATGAAAGGGTGCTGCTTCATGGCGAATGGTCCTTAAAATTAACGATTCAGAACGGCGTTGCCACGGTGGACGGCGGATTATCGCCTGAAACAGGGTTTTTGTCGACTAAAATCCCTGCTGCCGGAACCGGCGCTATTTTAAGCTGGCGGCTCACATACCCCTGGTTCGTCCCCACCATTCCTTTTGATTCCCAGTGGAGCAAGCTTTCCTCCAGGGCGTGTTTAAGCCGCATTTTGGTACGGGTGCGGTCAAA